>JALVVJ010000197.1 GCA_027023475.1 Flavobacteriales bacterium | reverse complement strand
GTATTGCCGGAGTAAGTCCTTATCTACCCGGGGGTTGTAGTAATAGCCGTCGGTATTGGCAATGGACACCAATTTGACCAAATTATGGTAGCCGGTTTTGTTTTTGGCCAACAATATTACCGGATATCCTTTATCGTCGGGGTTCCGTTCGCGGTGATTGTTGCACACCAGGAGTTCCACGCCGATGATGGGTTTGATTTTTTTGTTGCCATCTTCGACCGAACGGTTATATTCGTCCACGGCTTTCCAAAACTCAAATGCGCCCATCATGTTGCCTTTGTCGGTCAGGGCTACGGCTGGCATACCGGCACCGGCTACCGATTTGACCAACTCGTCGAATTTGACCGTGGATTCCAATATGCTAAATTGGCTGTAAAGGTGCAGGTGGGCAAAATTATCCCAATGTCCGCTGGGTGTTTCTTTTTGCGTGGCGGTTTCGGATTTTTCGTCTTCCAGTTGTTGCGAAGCATGTTTCAAACTGCGATGCGTGAGTCCGAAGGGCGGAAACATACCGGGATAGCGTTCGACGAAAGCTTTCAGGAATTCATCGTCGCGTCCAAAAGTTTCCGGTTCGATAACTCCTTGGCGGACAAGCTCAAAGAAAACCCTTGCCGTGGCTTCCACATCGGCGGCGGCATTGTGGGCTTCGGCAAAATCCTCGCCGAAAAGGAATTGATACAATTCACCCAGTTTGGGCAGTTTGAAACCGCCTTTGCGCCGAATGCCCACCAATTCGGCCGTGCGTTCGGTCATGGTATCCAAAACGGGAAGCGCATCTAATCGATGATATGCCTTCTCGTGGCCGGCCCGTTGCATTTCGGCGCCCAGCACGCCCAAATCGAAGCTAAGGTTATGCCCCACAAGATAAGACGTCTTTTCCAGGGCTTCTTCAAACCGTACCAAAGCCTCTTCCAATGGAACACCTTCGGCCCGGGCCAATTCCGTACTGATGCCATGCACTTGTTGGGCATTGAACGGAATATCGAATCCGTCGGGGCGGATAATCAAATCGCCCCGCTCGATGATTTGGCCCCACTCGTCGTGCAACTGCCAGGCCAATTGTACCATCCGCGGCCAATGCTCGGGATGGGAGTCGGGCAAATCCTTGCGAGTAAGCCCGGTGGTTTCGGTATCAAAAACAAGAAACATAAACAAGTGATTTAAAAAGGGTTAATAAAAAACCAACCGGCCAAAATGGCATTGTAAAGGTAATCAAAAGCCGGCAACTTTGAAATCGATTCGGAAAAATAAGCTAAAACCGCTGAAAAATATATGAATTGCTCTGTTTTTGGTTTACTATAATAAGCCAAAAAACCCGGGCCGAAGCCCGGGCTTTACAATAACCCCACTGCTATGAGAAAAACCACTTGCTCCCCAATTCTCTTATCAATGAGGTATTTCAATGTTTACTCATTCTACCCTCAATGCTTTTCCACCTTGAACACACGCATTTTTTGACCCGAACGGTCGATTACCAGGAGCAAATAAGTGCCTTTCGACAATGATGAAATGTCAAGTGATACCAGTTCGCCGCTACCTTGCCTGGTCATCACTTCTTTGCCGTTCATATCCACCAAACGTACTTCGTAACGCATTGTTTCGGGCATGCGTACATACAGGTGATGCTCAACCGGGTTGGGATAAATCATCACATCCTCCAAAAGTTCATAATCCTCCACATCCAAAGCGGCAATATCGGGCCCCACAAAACTTTCCGACAATAATATTCCGCCCGATGTATATTCCCGGACGGCCAATTCACCTACGGTGAAAACCATTCCCAAACCGCCACTCGACGTGGCCGAACCGCCTTGCGACGAGATACTCCACTTATGAATGGCCAATTGGGCCGGTAACGATTGAACGAACAATGCCAAAACGATGAGTAAAACAATTTTTTTCATGGCTATTATTTTTTCGGTTTTTTCAAAGTTTTTAATGGGAAACATGTGTTTGAACGGATTTCAGTTGTTCATAGGTTTGTATCATTTCTTGTAGTTCGTCTTGTAACCTACGGTTACGCTCTTCCAAACGTTCAATGATTTTTTTGTCATTTTCCAGCTGCCTGTCCAGTTCGGCCAATTTTTGATTCTGACCGGCTATAATTTCCTGCTGTTCCTGCATGGCCTTGACAAGCGGAACCACAAACTCGGCATAGGCAATGCTGTACATACCCAAAGCATCACCGGCTTGGCGAACACCACTAAACTCATATCCGGCTTCGCGGGCGGCTTGCGCTACTTCCTGGGCCACAAATCCGGTGATTTTCATTTTTTCAATATCGTAACGGCTAGGCCAATCTTCCACCCTTTTTTTGTGCTGAATTGTGACCAACGCATCGTTTAGCCGGTGAATATCCCAATGGTAGCTCACCGGTCGCAAGCGCATGATAAAATCCAATCCCTTTACATCATCTTTTACCTGCGTTTTGAAACGTTGATCGCTATACGTGCTCCAAGCATAATTGCCGCCAATCCAAGTCATGGATGTATTCCCTATTTCAAACCTGTCCGAAACATTGCTCATGGCACCCGACCAATAACCCATGCACAAGGTATTGCTCAGGTTGTTTACCGTAAAATAGGCATCATCTCCAAGAGCAACATTGCCGGTTCCCGTGGTATTACTGTACAATGCATAATCACCCACCCCCACATTTTTGGTGCCGGTGGTATTGCTATACATTGCCTGATTGCCAACGGCCACATTTTCGGAACCGGTGGTATTGGAATACAGGGCTTCTTTTCCTACGGCCACATTGTAGGAACCTGATGTATTGTTGTACAATGACAAATTTCCCACTGCCACATTATCATGACCAATCGTGTTGTTATATGCGGCACCACTTCCGATGGCCGTATTATTGTAACCGGTTGAATTGTTTTTAAGCGCATTCTGACCAATCGCTGTATTGTAGGACGCCTGATGCGGTTGGGTGGCTCCGTTGCCGTTGTTTCGCAACGCATTGTTGCCTATGGCCACCGACTTGCTTCCTAAGCCGTTCTGCATCAAGGCTTTTTTGCCAATGGCTACGTTGGAACTTCCGGTAGTGTTATTGGCAAGCGCCTGGTAGCCCATGGCACTGTTTTTACTTCCGCTTGTGTTGTTTTCCAAGCTGTAAGCCCCCAAAGCCGTATTGTAGTTTCCGGTGGTGTTTTGCTTCAAAGCCTGCACACCGGCAGCCGTATTTTCTTTTCCGGTTTGATTGGAAGCCAACGCCTGGAAACCTGCGGCGGTATTTTTGAAGGCCGTGGTATTGTCGCGCAATGCTTCGGAGCCCAAGGCCGTATTTTCAATTCCCGTAGTATTGGAACCCAAAGCCCGGTATCCCATGGCCGTGTTATAATTTCCCGAACTATTGGCTTGAAGCGCCCTGCTTCCGATGGCTGTGTTATAATCACCGGAACTATTGGCCTGCAAAGCACCATAGCCGTAAGCGGTATTGTCGTTTCCGTCGTCATTGGCCGCCAAAGCACCGAATCCGGTGGCCGTGTTGCGATCGCCGGAAACATTGGCACGCAAAGCCCATGCACCAATGGCTGTGTTTTGCGAACCGGTGGTATTGTTTCGCAAGGCATGATAACCCACGGCGGTATTATTTTCACCTTCGCCCGCACCGGCTCCGTTTCCGTTATTCATCAAGGCTTGATAGCCCACGGCAACTATATTATTCTCACCTGTTTGATTTTTAAGCGCTTGACCACCCACGGCCACATTTTCGCTTTCGTTCGTATTGGCAAATAACGATTGATAACCCACTGCCGTATTTGACATTCCGGTGGTGTTGTTTTGCATACTTTGCTGCCCCACGCCCACATTCAGGCGTTGTCCTGTTTCGTTTTCACCGGCATGACTCCCCAAATAAACCGAACTATTGCCTGTGCCTGCACTGGCATCTTCCAAATCATTTAACGACGAAGGAATATCCATAGCGGTTTGGTCGGCAAATTTGGCATAGGGCACATATTTCAAATCAAAAGTTTGTACGAATTCAAATCCACTACCTTTGTCGATTTCCACCGTTACACTCTTTCCCACCGACCAATCCAAATTGGAAAAATCTCCATAAAGCGGATTTCCTTCGCCTATGGCCACATGAATAACACCTCTGCTATCGGTGGCAACCGAATGCTGTTCCGCATAAACCAAAGAACTTCCTTCGTACAAGCTGAATTTTACCGTTATATTTTGATTAGCTAAGGGCGATCCGTTATCCGAAACCGATGCATTGTAAACAAAGCCGCCCGAAAACTGGGCCATCAGCACCGGCATCACTAGCAAGCTAAAAATTAGGCTGATATATGTTCGTGTTTTCATGATTTTTGTTTTTTGAGTTTCATTGTCAATCGGTTAAATGAGTATTCATTTCCCGGTTCAGGGCCTTTTCAAGCCCTTCGGCTTTTTTCAGTAAAGCTCCGGTTTGTTGTTCCAATCGATCCAATTGTTCATTTTGAAGTTCGGCCCGTTTTTGCATGGATTGGATTTGTCCGTTTTGATCATCCAACATGCTTTGTTGTTCCTGAACGGCCTTGACCAAAGGAACCACAAATTGTTCGTAACTTAAACTGTACATGCCCATTTCATCTTCGCCTTTATGAACGCCACTAAAATCAAAGCCTGTTTCACGCGCGGCTTGTTCCACTTCCTGGGCCAGGAATCCTGAAAATTTGATGTTTTCAATATCGTATTTGCTGGGCCAGTTTTCCTTATCATATCCTTTGTGGTTCTTCTTCTCCAATTCCCTGTACAATTTGTGAATATCCCAATGATAGGTTACGGGGTGCAGGCGTTTGATAAACGACAAGCCGGGAACATCCTCACGCACATTTTTCTTGAAACGCCCGTCGCTTATGGTGCTCCACGTTACTTGACCCCCTATCCACGACACACTTGCATTACCAAATTCCATACGTTCTCCGGCATTGACCACGCCTCCGGCCATGTAGCCCAACGCCGTGGTTTGATAGGCCGAGTCCAAAGCAAAATCGGCTTTGTAGCCCACATGAATATTTTCGTCGCCGTATTTGTTGGAAAATCCGGCCCAGTAGCCTACGGCAATGTTATCAAAACTTCTGATGCTGGATTTGAGCGCATAATAACCCAGTGCCGTATTAAAATGCCCCATCGTATAAGTGCCCAATCCTTGATGATTGGCCATGGCATATGAACCGATAGCCGTATTATAATGTCCGTTCATATTGGCACGCAAAGCCGCCGTTCCGATGGCCACGTTTTCCTCACCACTGGTATTGGATTTAAGCGCTTCGGCTCCAATGGCCGTATTTTTGAAACCTATGGTATTTCCGCTCAACGCCGCATAACCTACGGCAACATTCCCGGAGGCCTCATCCATGTCGTTCGGATCGGCACCGTATCCGTTATTATAAAGTGCCGAATCGCCAACGGCCACCAAGAACGACCGGTCGGTATTTTTAAAAAGGGCTTTGTAACCTACG
>JALVVJ010000196.1 GCA_027023475.1 Flavobacteriales bacterium | reverse complement strand
GCGTTTTCCAGCAGTTCCTTGACCACCGAAGCGGGGCGTTGCACCACTTCGCCGGCGGCAATTTGATTGGCCAGAGTTTCGGGAAGCAAACGGATACGACTCATATCAGATAAATCCGAACATATAGAAAACCACGTAGGTCAATATTACCAATATGCCCAGGATGAGCAAAAACCGCACCAATGAGGCCGAAATCACCTTACGCTTGGATGCGCGGAGTTTGAACTGACCGCGAATACGTTCTTCGATCAATTTGCGGTCGGGGTTTTCGTATTGCTTTTTGATTTGCTCCAAACGTTCCTTGCGCGGGTCGTAATAGCGCGGTTTGTAGTCGAATTTATTGTTTTTCGGTGTGTGAAAATAAAACAGTCCCATGATTGCCTATTTAATGGCAAGTTAATCAATTTTGGCGTGCCTTGATTTTGGCCCAGGTGTCTTTGAGCGTAACGGTGCGGTTGAACACGGGCTTACCGGCACGGCTGTCGGGATCCACGGCAAAATAACCCAGTCGTTGGAATTGGAAACGCTCACAGGGTTTTACTTCACCCAACGACGGTTCACCGTAGGCCGTTATCACGCGTAGTGATTCGGGATTGATAAATTCGGTAAAATCACGGCCTTCCACCGCATCGGGTTGTTCCACCGTAAACAGCCGGTCGTAGAGCCGCACTTCGAGCGGAACGGCATGGCCGGCGGCTACCCAGTGCAAAGTGCCTTTGACCTTGCGCTTGCTTTCGGGGGTTCCGCTTCCGCTTTTGCTCAGCGGGTCGTAGGTGGCGCGGATTTCCACAATATTGCCTTCGTCGTCCTTGACCACCGATTCGCCCTTGATGATGTAGGCGTTTTTGAGCCGGACTTCCTTGCCCAGCGTAAGCCGGAAAAATTTGCGGTTGGCCTGTTCGCGAAAATCTTCCCGTTCGATATACAACTCCCGGCCGAAGGGAATTTTACGGAAGCCGGCTTCGGGGTCTTCGGGGTTGTTTTCGGCATCGAGCCATTCGGTTTGGCCTTCGGGATAATTTTCGATAACCAGTTTAACGGGATTCAGCACGGCCATACGACGGGGCGCCACCTTGTTCAAATGGTCGCGCACGGCGAATTCCAGCAGGGCAATATCTATCAGGTTATCGCGCTTGGCCACGCCCACGCGGTCGGAAAAGTCGCGGATGGATTGGGGCGTGTAGCCGCGCCGGCGCAAGCCCGAAATGGTGGGCATGCGCGGGTCGTCCCAACCCTTCACGTAGCCCTCTTCCACCAGCCGCGCCAATTTACGCTTGCTCATCACGGTGTAGGAAAGATTCAGCCGGGCAAATTCCCGTTGTTTGGGGCGCACCTTGCCCGGTTCATACACTTGGTCCAAAAACCAGTCGTAGAGTTCGCGGTGGGGCAGGAATTCCAGGGTGCAGAGCGAATGCGACACCTGTTCGATGTAGTCCGACTGGCCGTGCGTCCAATCATAGGTGGGATAGATTTTCCAAGCGGTGCCGGTGCGGTGATGCGGTGCTTTTTTGATGCGATACATGATGGGGTCGCGCATGTGCATATTGGGCGAATTCATATCGATTTTGGCCCGCAGCACACGCTCGCCTTCGTCGAATTCGCCGGCGCGCATCCGGCGGAACAAATCCAGGTTTTCGTCCACGCTGCGGTTGCGGTAAGGACTTTCGATGCCCGGTTCGGTGGGCGATTTGCGCTGTTCCACAATCACCTCTTGGGGTTGGTCGTCCACATAGGCCTTGCCTTGGCGAATCATTTGTTCGGCCCAGTCGTAGAGTTGTTCGAAGTAGTCCGAAGCATACAATTCTTTGTCCCAGGTGAAGCCCAGCCATTGGATGTCGCGTTTGATGGCGTCGATGTATTCGGGGTCTTCTTTTTCGGGGTTGGTATCGTCGAAGCGCAGGTTGACCGGCGCATTGTATTTTTCGCCCAATCCGAAGTTCAAGCAAATGGATTTGGCATGACCGATATGCAAATAGCCGTTGGGTTCGGGCGGAAAGCGGAAGCGCAATTTGCTTTGCGGAAAGCCCGAGGCCAAGTCGTCTTCGATGATTTGTTCAATAAAATTGAGTGATTTTTTTTCGTCGCTCATTCTATGCAGTATTTTCCTATTGCAATATTACGCAAAAGACGGGGATTTATGCCGGTGTTGGAATATATGAATGGACGCTTCGCAAGCCCTGCGGTCTTGCTTCGCTACTCCACAAGCCGGCGCTCCGCCTGCGGCTTCGCTTGTCTTGTTCCGTGCTCCGGGAGCCGGCACGCTCCGGCTTCGGCTTCGCGTTTGTCTCCCTGCGCTTGCTGCGGAGCCGCCTGCGTCGTCTCCTTGCCTGTCGCCGGGCCGGATGTCCCGTCCCGGCTCTTTGCCGGCGAGCCGCCGAAGGCGACTCGCCTTATCGCTGTGGTAGAGGCCTTGAATAAGCCATATCGGAGCGGAGAGCTCCACTCGAAATATAAACTTCTTTATCCGGGAAACATACCCAACAAGCCGCTGATTTGGCCTATGGGCACCAGTTCCAATTTTCCTTGGTAGGTGATTTTTTGGTGTTTGGAAAGGTAAACGCGTTGCAATCCGGTTTTTTCGGCTTCGGCCAGGCGGCGGTCCATGTGGGCCACCGGTCGCACTTCGCCCGTAAGTCCGATTTCGCCGGCAAATCCGGTGTAGGACGGAACGGGCATGTTTTCGTAGGACGAAATCAGGGCGGCGGCCACCGCCAAATCCAAGGCAGGGTCCATAATGCGCAGGCCGCCGGCAATGTTGAGGAAAACGTCGTTTTGGAGCATACGAAGGCCGGCGCGTTTTTCCAGAACGGCCAGTATCATATGTAGGCGTTTGAGGTCGTAGCCCGTTACCGAACGTTGGGGCGTGCCGTAAACCGACGGGCTTACCAGGGCTTGGGTTTCCACGGCAAAACTGCGGATGCCTTCGTTGACCAAGCCCACAGCCGTTCCGCCTGCGGCTTCGGAAAGGGTGTCGGGCAGCAGCCCCGAAGGATTTTCCACCGGTTCCAAGCCCTGAGCAGTCATTTCGTAGAGTCCCATTTCGTTGGTGCCGCCAAAGCGGTTTTTCAAGGCCCGCAGTATGCGGAAGCGGTGATAGCGGTCGCCTTCAAACTGCAAAACCGTGTCCACCATGTGTTCCAAAACCTTGGGCCCGGCAATGATACCTTCCTTGGTAATATGACCAATAAGGAAAACCGGCGTGGCGGCATGCTTGGCATAGCGGATAAGCTCGGCGGCCGTTTCGCGGATTTGCGAAACACTGCCCGGGGACGAATCGATATAATCGGTATGCAGCGTTTGGATGGAGTCCACAATGAGCAGGTCGGGAAGGTGCTGTTCCAGTTCGCGAAATATCTTTTGGGTGTTGGTTTCGGGCAAAAGTAATAGGTTGGGATTGGGTTGTCCGGGGCTCAACCTGTCGGCGCGGAGTTTGATTTGGGCCGGACTTTCTTCGCCCGACACATACAGCACCTTGTAGGGCATCCGCAGTGCCGCTTGCAGCAGCAGGGTGGATTTGCCTATACCCGGTTCGCCACCCAACAAAATCACCGAACCTGGCACCAGGCCGCCGCCCAGCACGGTATCCAGTTCAGGGTCGGCGGTGGAAATACGGCGTTCGGATTGGCCCGTTACTTGGCTTAGCGGAATGCTACGGACGGGTTTGGGCTTGGCCGGACCCGCTTTTTTGGCTTCTTGCCGGCTGACGGTTTCTTCCACTATGGTGTTCCACTGCTTACACACGGGGCATTGACCCATCCATTGCGAATGACGGGCGCCGCAGTTTTGGCAGTAGAAAACTTTTTTGGGTTTAGCCATTTTTTGCCATATAAGCGTTATAGTATTCGGGCCTTCCGGTTACTTCTTCGCCCAGCCAAGGCGGCAGTTGGGGTTTAGTTTTTTCGTCGGGCAGTTCGATTTCGGCCAGCACCAAGCCCTTGCGGGGCGAAATAAACCTATCCACTTCGATCGTCAGCCCGTTCCAAGGCACAAGATAACGTATTTTTTCGATGATATGCCCACGCGCCAAAGGCAAAAGGGCTTCGAACTCACTGCGGCTAAGGGGTTTTTCCACTTCGGTGCGCGATAGCCCGCCGGGCGAAGGGCCTTTGACGGTGAGGAAAAAATGGTCGTTCCACTGACGGATACGCAAGATGATTTCATCCGGGCACAAATAGGCCTGACGAATGTGGATATGGCTTTGCGCCAGGGATTCGAAGGCGTTGGAACGGACCAGGTATTTACGTTCGATTTCCTTGTGCATGGGCTTAGTGAATTCGGGTGATGCGCAGTGTATTGACCATACCTTTTACGCCTACGGGCATGGCTGTAAGGTTGATGACAAAATCACCGGAGCGAACAAATTGCTCGTCCTTGATCATGCGGATGATGTCCTTAACGGTTTCGTCGGTGGACACTTGCCGGTCGTAGAAGAACGGATACACGCCCCAATAAAGCGTCAGCCGGTTGATGATTTGCCGGTTGCCCGTAAACACGCCAATGTAGGCATTGGGCCGGTGCGAAGCCACCTGCGCGGCCGAAAAACCGCTTACCGTCAGGGTGGTAATCATGCGCGCATCAATGTCGTTAGCCGTTTCGGCGGCGTCGAAACAAATCATTTTGGTAATAAAGCGCGGGTCGTCGCGGGGCGGAATGATACGTTCCACTTCGTGGTCCACGCCCTTTTCCGAAGCCCGTATGATACCGGTCATCCGGCGGATGACTTCCAAAGGATATTCGCCCACCGATGTTTCGCCCGACAGCATTACGGCATCGGCACCGTCGATCACGGCATTGGCCACATCGTTTACTTCGGCGCGCGAAGGAATGATGCTTTGCATCATGCTTTCCATCATTTGGGTGGCAATAATCACGGGCTTGGCGCGGTGAATGGCCTTGTAGGTGATGCGTTTTTGAATCAAAGGCACGTTTTCCATGGGAATTTCGATACCCAAATCGCCGCGGGCTACCATTACGCCGTCGGCGGCGTCGAGGATTTCGTCCAAATTTTCCACCGCTTCGGGTTTTTCGATTTTGGCCATCACCGGAAGTTCCACGTTCAACTGTTCGCGCATATATTTTTTGAGCGCCACCACATCACCGGCCCGCCGGACAAACGAAAGGGCTATCCAATCGATGTCGGCATCCACGGCAAAGCGCAGGTCGCGTTTGTCTTTTTCGGTAACGGCCGGCACCGAAAGGGCCGAATCGGGCAGGTTGATACCTTTGCGGCTGTGCAAAGGGCCGCCTTGAACCACTTGCGTCCGGATTTCGTGCCGTCCGTCGGTGGATTCCACCCGAAGTTGGATTTTTCCGTCGTCCAGCAGAATCAGTTCGCCGGGTTTTACTTCGGCGGGCAAAGGGGTATAGTTAACGTAGGCGCCCCGGGCATCGCCCGTTTGTTCCTTGTTGGTCAGGATGAAAGTGTCGCCGGCTTTGAGCACGCTGCCGGGTTTCATTTCGCCGATGCGCAGTTTGGGCCCTTGCAGGTCGGCCAGGGTGCCCACGGGTGTTTGCAGTTCGTCGCGAATGCGCCGGATATGATCCATTTGTTCGTGTACAACGGCATAATCGGCGTGCGAAAAGTTGAAGCGAAACAGGTTGACGCCTTCGGCCACCATTTGTTTTTTCAGTTGGTAGTCGCGGGTGGCGGGGCCGAGGGTGGCCACGATTTTGGTTCGTTTGCGCCGGGGCATAGGCAGGAGAATTTTATTGCAAAGGTATTTTAATTTTCGTTTCGGAAATCCGCGCTTCCAAAGGCCGATGTGCGTGCCGCGCTTGTTTTCCTTCACGGCTCCACAAGCCGGCGCGCCTTGCAGGCGACGGCGCTTGTCTTGTTTCGCACGCTTCGGAACCCTTCGGTTTCCTCAGCGGCTCCGGGAATCTTCGGCTTCCTAGGGCCAATGCCAAGGGCCGCGCCTTGTTTCCCTTCGCACCTTCGGGAGCCGGCGCGCTTTGCCTATGGCTTCGCGCTGGTCTCCCTTCGGGCTCCCGACATTGCTGCGCAATGTGCGGGACAGGTTCCGCAAGCCCTGCGGTCTTGCTCCGCGCGCATCGGAGCCGCCTGCGACGTCTCCTCGCGGGCCTCAGCGCCTCTTGGCGCTTTGCGCCTGCGGTCGCTTTGGCAATCGCCGGCCCGGCTCTTTGCCGGCGAGCCGCCGCATTATTTAAAAAAAAGAATGTAAATCATTGAAAATCAATTTAAAATTTATAATTCAAAATTCATAATTAAATCCGCGCCAGGGATGGGAGCGGTTATGCGGTGGCGGCCCGCCGTAGGCCTTCCGTGGCGGCGGGGCGACCAGTGGGGAGCCACGCCCGCCACGTTTGCAGGGCAAGAGCGGGCCGCTGCCGCATTCGAGCGGACAGCCCGGTTCCCGCCTCGTGAACACGTCGCAGGACAAACAACGTGCAGGCCCGCGGCTGTGTGAACGAGTGCGGGAAGGCGCCCTAAAAATACTATCCACAATGCACCGCTTTGAAAATGCTATTTACCGGAAAATCCGTATCTTGCGGGTTGGAAAAAATCATAGCATTCTATGGATTATAGCGAAGAACGGATTATACCCGTCAACATTGAGGAAGAAATGAAATCGGCCTACATCGACTATTCCATGTCGGTGATTGTTTCGCGGGCGCTTCCCAATGTGCGCGACGGGCTCAAACCGGTGCACCGCCGTGTGCTCTACGGCATGTATGAACTCAATCTGTTTTCCAACCGGCCCTACCGTAAGTCGGCCCGCGTGGTGGGAGATGTTTTGGGTAAATACCACCCGCACGGCGACAGTTCGGTCTATGAGGCCATGGTGCGTATGGCTCAGCCGTGGAGTATGCGCTACCCTTTGGTGGACGGTCAGGGTAACTTCGGTTCCATCGACGGCGACAGTCCGGCAGCCATGCGTTATACCGAAGTGCGCATGCGCAAAATAGCCGAGGAAATGCTGGCCGATATTGACAAGGAAACGGTGGACTTCCGGCCCAACTTCGACGAAACGCTCAAAGAGCCCGTGGTGTTGCCGTCCAAACTTCCGAACCTTATTGTAAACGGCGCCCAAGGCATTGCCGTGGGGATGGCCACCAATATGGCTCCGCACAATCTGTCGGAAACCGTGGATGCCATCAAGGCCTATATCGATAATCCCGACATTAGCACCGAAGAACTGATGCATCACATCAAAGCGCCCGATTTTCCTACGGGCGGCATTATCTACGGCTATCAAGGTGTGAAGGATGCCTACGAAACCGGCCGGGGCAAAATCGTGATGCGCGGCCGCACCCATATCGAAGAAATCAAAGGACGCGAAGCCATTGTGGTTACCGAAATTCCTTATCTGGTCAATAAGGCCGATATGATCAAAAAGGCCGCCGACCTGGTGAACGAAAAGAAAATCGAAGGCATAAGTAATATCAAGGACGAGTCCGACCGCAAAGGGATGCGCATCGTTTTCTACCTGAAAAAAGATGCCATGCCCAGCGTGGTGCTCAACCAGCTTTTCAAATATACGCAACTGCAATCGTCGTTCAATATCAACAACATTGCGCTGGTCAAAGGGCGTCCGCAATTGCTCACGCTCAAAGACCTGTTGGCCCTGTTTGTGGAACACCGCCACGAAGTGGTGGTGCGCCGCACACAATACGAACTGCGCAAAGCCGAAGAAAGGGCGCATATTTTGGAAGGGCTTATCCTTGCTTCGGACAATATCGACGAAGTAATCGCCCTGATTCGCAGTTCGAAAAACGCCGAAGAAGCCCGGCAAAAACTCATCGACCGTTTTGCATTTACCGAAATTCAGGCCCGGGCCATTGTGGAAATGCGTTTGCGTCAGCTTACCGGACTGGAACAGGACAAATTGCGCAACGAGTTTGCCGAATTGCAGGAAAAAATCAAGGATTTGAAAGACATCCTGGCCCGCAAGGAACGCCGTATGCAAATCATCAAGGACGAAATGCAGGAGATGAAGGAAAAATACGGCGACGAGCGACGCACCGATATCGATTTTGCCGGAGGCGATGTGAGCATCGAAGATTTGATTCCGAACGAACAAATGGTGATCACCGTTTCGCATGCGGGCTACATCAAGCGCACTTCGCTTTCGGAATACAAAGTGCAAAACCGCGGCGGCAAAGGGCAGCGCGGTGTGGCCACCCGGGCCGAGGACTTTCCCGAACACATTTTTTCGGCCCGCAACCATGATTATGTTTTGTTCTTTACCCAAAAAGGCAAAGTTTTCTGGCTGCGTGTGTTCGAAATTCCCGAAGGGTCCAAGGTGTCCAAGGGCCGTGCCATACAGAATTTGATTCAAATCGAGCAGGACGACAAAATCAAGGCCATCCTCAACACGGGTAATCTCAAAGACAAGGATTATGTGAATGCCCATTACGTGATTATGGCCACCAAAAAAGGACAGGTCAAAAAAACCTCTTTGGAACAATATTCGCGTCCGCGTCAGTCGGGTATTAACGCCATCACCATTCGCGAGGGCGATGAACTATTGGATGCCAAGCTCACCACGGGCGACAGCCAAATCATGTTGGCGGTCAAATCGGGCAAGGCCATTCGTTTCGACGAAGAAAAAACCCGTCCCATGGGACGGACGGCTTCGGGTGTGCGCGGTATTATGCTGGGTAGCCCGGACGACGAAGTGGTGGGCATGATTTCGGTTCACGACACGGATTCCGATGTGTTGGTGGTTTCCGAAAACGGCTACGCCAAGCGCTCCAAGGTGGAAGACTACCGCAAAACCAACCGGGGCGGTAAAGGCGTCAAAACCATTAACATTACCGACAAAACCGGTAAACTCGTGGCCATCAAGAATGTTAAAGACGGTGATGACTTGATGATTATTACCCGTAATGGACTTACCATTCGCTTTTCGGTGGATGACATCCGCCAAATGGGCCGTGCCGCACAAGGCGTGCGCGCCATTCACCTGCGCGAAGGCGATGCCATTGCTTCGGTGGCCAAAATCGCCCGTGAAGAAGAAATGGAAAGCGAAGAAAATGCAGAAAATACCGAAAACGCACAAGCGGACGAGAATGGCACGCCGATTGATACACCTTCTACGGATAATTCCGTAAACGAAAACGAATAACCTATAAAAAATAAATGTTTATCATGAAAAAAATTGTTCTTTTTGTCTTGACCTTGATGTTGAGTGCAAGTGTTTTTGCACAAAAGAAGGAAGTGAAAGCCGCCGAAAAGGCGCTGAAAAAAAACGACCTTACTACGGCTGAGGCCAGTTTGAAGCAAGCCGAATCCTTGTTCGACCAAGCCGATGCCAAAACCAAAGACCGTATTTTGTTTGTCAAAGCGCAATTGGCCCAACAGAAAGGCGATGAAGAAACGGCCGTTAAAACCTACAAGGAGTTGGTTGACTTCGAAAAACAAAACGGACTGAGCAAATATACCAAACAAGCTCAGGATGAGTTGATTAATTTAGGCAACAGCTTGCTCAAAAAAGTGGACCAAGCCAATCAAAACAAAGAATATGAAAAGGCCGAAAAGTATATGAAATTGGTATACGAAATTTCGCCTTCGGATGACAATTTGTACATTTTGGGTGTGTTGCAACTTTATTCCAAAAATTACCAAGCGGCCTACGACAATCTGAAAAAACTTTATGACAAGGGTTATGATGGTGTGCGCACGGTGTATAAACTCTACGATAAAGATGCCCAAAAAGATATCACGGTTCCCGACGAAAAAACCATGAAGTTTTTGGCCAAAACCGACCAATATGAGAACCCCCGTGTGGAAAAAACCAAATCCAAGCGTTCGGAATTGGTAACCAATATGCTGTTTGCCTTGAATAAGTTGGGTAAAAACGACGAGGCCTACCAATTGATCAAAAAAGCCCAAGCCGAAGACCCCGATAATACCGACCTGATTATAGGTGAGGCCAATTACTACCTCAAAAAAGGCGATAACGATAAATTCGCCGATGCCATGAAACGGCTTTATGAAAAAAACCCTAAGCCGGCTTATGCTTACAATATCGGCTTCGGTTACTACAAAATGGGCAAACAAGAAGAAGCCTTGAAGTGGTTCAACAAAGCCATTGAATTGGATCCCAACTACAAAGAGGCATACATGGGTGCAAGTCTGGCCGCGCTTGCCAAGGAACGTGAACTGGTTGACCAAATCAATGAAAACTTGAACAACCCGAAAAAGTATGATGCCTTGATGGTCCAATTGAACGAGGTATATCGTAAGGCCTTGCCCTACCTGGAAAAATACCACGAACTCGACCCTTCGGACATCAACACCGTCCGAACCCTGAAAAAAATCTATACTTCGTTGGATATGACCGACAAAGCCAAGGAAATGCGCGCTTTGTTGAAACAAATGAAACAATAATTGAAAGTTCGTTCAAGTTTTGACCGCTCCGAAACGGGGCGGTTTTTTTATGTCGAAACACAGAAATTTTGGCCGCGAAAAACCTAACTTTACGGCAAACAAACGACCATGAAAATCCTTGTCATAAATGCCGGCAGTTCTTCGTTGAAATTCGAGTTGTTCGATGCTACGAAAGAATTGAAAAGCCGGCTTCGCGGTCTGGCTGAACGTATCGGTGAGGGCGAAGGGATTTTTCATGCCGCCGATACGGAAATTACGGCACCCATTCCCGACCACCAAGCGGCCATGCGGATATTGAAGGAATATTTGGAAGAAAATGCGGAAAAATTCGGCTCGCCGGACGAAATTCGAATGGTGGGCCATAGGGTCGTGCACGGCGGAAATACCTTTGTGGAGCCCACTTTGATTACCAACCGGGTGAAGGAAAAAATACGCAGTTTGTTTCATTTGGCGCCCTTGCATAATCCGGCCAATTTGAAGGGCATCGAAATGGCCGAAAAGTTTTTTCCGGCGGCCAAGCAGGTGGCGGTTTTCGATACGGCTTTTCATCAAAGTATTCCCGAGCGGGAGCATCGTTACGCCATTCCCGGAACTTATTACCGCCAAGGCATCCGTCAATACGGATTCCATGGCATCAGTCATCAATATGTGAGCCGCAAGGCCGCGGAACTCCTGGGCCGGAACGATTTGCGGCTTATTACGCTGCACTTGGGCAATGGTGCGTCTATGGCGGCCGTAAAAAACGGGAAAAGCATGGCCACCACCATGGGTTTCGGGCCTTTGGCCGGCCTTGTTATGGGCACGCGTAGCGGGGATATTGACCCTTCGGTGCTATTGTATTTATTGCGCGGCGGGATGAGTGTGGACGATTTGGATAAAATGCTGAATAAGCAAAGCGGACTCAAAGCTCTGTTCGGCAGCAACGACATGCGCGATGTGGAAGCCGGCTATGCCTCGGGCGATCCGAAGGCCCGTTTGGCTTTGAATATTTACACCGGACGCATTCGCAAATACATTGGCGCTTATATGGCTTTGCTTAGCGGCGCGGATGCTTTGGTGTTTACCGCCGGAATAGGCGAACATTCCGCCTTGGTACGCGAAAAATCCGTGGAAGGTTTGGATTTTGCAGGTATCGAAATCGACAAGCAAAAAAATCAAAATCCCGCCAAGTACGGCGGCGAAGTTCAGTCGGCCCGTTCCAAGGTCAAAATATTGGTTATTCCCACCCGCGAAGAGCAGGAAATTGCACGGCAATGCCTAAATTTGGCACATGAAATCCTTTGATCCGGACTATACGGCCTATTTGGAGCAATTCGTTACCGAACGCCGGAAAAAGGTTTTTCGCCAAATCTTGGCACAGCGCACCCGCCATCTTACGGTGGTGCTCGAAGACACCTACCAAATGCACAACATCAGTGCGGTGGTGCGTTCGGCCGATATTTTCGGCATTCAGGATGTGCATATTATCCGGAAAAATTATCAAACCGGGCTTTCGCACGGCATAGCCAAAGGCGCCGAAAAATGGATATGTATGCACGAACACCGCGACAGTTTGGAGACCATCGATCGCCTGCGCCGCCAGGGATACCGGATTGTGGCCACCACACCGCACACCGATGCACAACTTTTGCCCGATTTCGATGCAAGCCGTAAAGCGGCTTTCTTTTTCGGCGTGGAAAAGGACGGCTTGTCGGAACAAGTGATGCAAAATGCCGATGAAATGCTCAAAATACCCATGTATGGTTTTACCGAGAGCTTTAACATAAGCGTAGCCGCCGCGTTGATTCTCTACGAAGCCGTCAAAAAAATGCGTAAATCGGATGTGGACTGGCAATTGACTCCCGAAGAACAAAACACCTTGTATCAATTATGGTTGGAAAAAACCATTAAAAGCATTGATAGTATCAGGGAAAAATACTATAATGATAAATAATTAGTAAAATATTATCGCATATATTTTTAATTTTTAAGAAATGATGAATAATTGATAATATGCGGATTAAATTTTTACCATACCACTTTTTTGCTTTGGGAATTACGGATAATTTAAAAAATCACAAAGTATATTTGTAATATAAAAATTCGTATATTTGTATTTGGAAAAATACAATAAATTCTACGGCTATGTTAGAATTTCCTTGGAACAAAAAGACCAAGAATCTTAACGGAAAGAAAGCGGCAACGGTACAAGGTGAGGGAAAACCCGAACGGGTGCCTTACACCTTGGACGAAGTGGACGATTTAATCCAGAAATATAATACCCGCGGCAAGCAAGCATCCATGCCGCATGACCGGCAAAGCAACGGAAAAGAAGTTCCTACGGCCAAGGAAAAATTAACGGTTAAGCGCCAACCTGATATGCGTCCCGTGAGCAAAACCACGCAAAAAGCGGATTCCGATATGCGGACGGAAGTCACTGCTATCCGGGCGATGCAGGCCGAAAAGGAAATTCCCGCCGGCAATGATTCCGGATTATTCATTCCCGAAAAAGAAATGCAGTATGACCAAACCGCCGATTCCATGACGCAGGAAAATGAAGTTTCTTCCGGAGGCGGTAAAGTGTCCGAAGATACCATTGACGAACAAATCAAAGAAAAAATCGAGAGCGGCGAACGCATTGTATTTTTTGAAGGAGAAGAAACCGAGCCGGAATTCAAAATTACCGAAGAACACCATCCGCAATTGGAAGCATTGGCCGAGTGGATTAAAAATAAATTATTCGAATCGCTGTGGGGTTTGTTTATTTCGGATTTGAACGGCGAAAAAATTTATGCCCGATATGGTTTCCAAAACACCGATCTAAAAAACCTGTTATTGATTCCGCCTGTTGTGGATGTCGAACTTCAAAACGATTTGCAACAGGGCAAAGTGCGCGAGTCCTTATTCCGAACCGACAGGAATAAAATGCTTTACTACATGGACATCGAAAACTTTCGAATAGCCCTTTTTCTGGACGAAGAAAAACTCAATATGGGTATGCTTTTCAGCATTGTTAAACCCGCCATTGAGCAGCGCATCAAGAAAATGGGGCCTATCAGCTAAGTTTTTCCACCGGTAAATTTTTTCCAAAAAATATCCGCCGCCTCGTGCGGCGTTTTTTTTCCACCCAAAACATCCAAGCGCAGCTGCCTGGCAAGTTGCCGTAATGCCGGATGGCTCTTGACATACTGCCGGAAACCTTCATCCAAATGCTCGTCAAACCAATATTCGGCCTGGCGCCGGCGCTTGGTCTCCAATTGCCCGCTTGCTTGTGCCCGGCCATAAAAATCCTCCAAGTGTTCGATAACTTTGTCAATGTTTTTGTTTTGCAAAGCGCTCACGGTCATTACCTTGGCCTGTTCGTTGGGACGTGAACCGAAATAATGAAGCGCGGTTTGAAACATTCTGGCGGCCTGCTCGGCTTGCTCCGCCAGTTCCCCGTCGGCCTTGTTGATCAAAATCAGGTCGGCCATTTCCATAATTCCCCTTTTGATGCCTTGCAGTTCGTCGCCCGCGCCGGGAATTTTGAGCAAAAGCAATATGTCGGTCAGGTGCCACACATAGGTTTCACCCTGTCCCGTTCCCACGGTTTCCACAACGATACGGTCGTAGCCGGCCGCTTCGCAAAGCAAAACCGCTTCGCGCGTGTGGCGGGCCACGCCGCCTCCGAAATCACCACTGGGCATGGGACGGATAAAAGCTCCTTCAAGGCGCGACAAATGTTCCATACGGGTTTTGTCTCCCAATATGCTTCCGCGGTTCAAGCTGCTGGAAGGGTCGATGGCCAAAACCGCAACCCGGTGTCCTTGCCTTACCCATTCGGTTCCCAGCCGGTCGATAAACGTGGATTTACCCGCACCCGGCACGCCCGTAATGCCCGTGCGCAAGCTATTGCCCGTATGCGGCAAAATATGGCGGATCACCCTGCCGGCCATTTGCCTGTGTTCGGGTTTCCGGCTTTCCACCAGCGTAAGCGCCCGGCTCAGGGCTAATCGGTCGCCGGCCATGATTTGACGGGCCAAAACTTCCGGTTCGGGTATGTTTTTCCGAAAATCTTCGGCCTTGCCGGATAAACCGGGATGCAGGTGACGGGATTTTTTCAAAATGAGGTTTTTTTGATTAACAAAGGTAAATTTCCGAAAAAACGCTCAATGAAACAAACTCTGCGGCATTCCCGCCGCTTGCGTATC
Organism: Flavobacteriales bacterium; assembly: GCA_027023475.1. Lineage (GTDB taxonomy): Bacteria > Bacteroidota > Bacteroidia > Flavobacteriales > Flavobacteriaceae > JAADED01. The sequence continues at coordinate 7,250 of JALVVJ010000196.1, read as the reverse complement.
TTTGTGCCAAAAGTTTCCTATGGGTTCCATAGAATTAATGGCTCCGGCCGGTAGTTTTGAGAGTTTGCAAGCGGCCTTGGACAACGGTGCCGATTCGGTGTATTTCGGCGTGGAACAACTCAACATGCGGGCCCGTTCGTCCGTCAATTTTCGCACGGCCGACTTGCCCGAAGTGGTCCGCCGGACGCACGCTGCGGGTGCCAGGGCTTACTTGACGCTCAACACCGTGCTCTACGACCACGATATTCCCGTGGCGCGCCGGCTTATCGATGCCGCCAAGGATGCCGGCGTGGATGCCGTCATCGTTTCCGACCAAGCGGCCATTTTTATGGCCCGCCAGGCCGGCTTGGAAGTGCATATTTCCACCCAACTGAACATTACCAACGTTGAAACGCTCAAATTCTACGCCCAATTTGCCGACACCATCGTGCTGAGCCGCGAACTCAGCTTGCGCCAAGTGCGGCACATCACCGAACAAATCCGCAAGCAAAACATCACCGGCCCTTCGGGCCGGCCGGTCAGTATCGAACTCTTTGCCCACGGGGCCCTGTGCATGGCCATTTCGGGCAAGTGTTACCTGAGTTTGCACACCTATGCGTCGTCGGCCAATCGCGGTGCTTGCAAACAAAATTGCCGGCATCCGTATTTGGTCATCGACAAGGAAACGGGTATGGAATTGGAGGTGGACAACGAATACATCATGTCGCCCAAGGACTTGATGACCGTGGATTTCCTGGACCAAATCCATGATGCAGGCGTGGACGTGCTCAAAATCGAAGGCCGGGCCCGTTCGGCCGATTATGTGGCCGTAACAACTCGCGTATATCGCGAAGCCATCGATGCCTTGAACGCGGGAACCTACAACCGCCAAAAGGTGGAGGATTGGGTCGAACGCTTGGCCACCGTTTACAACCGCGGCTTTTGGGACGGCTACTATTTGGGCCGCAAGCTGGGCGAGTGGTCGCAGCCGGGCAACCAAGCGGTTCGGCGTAAAATTTATGTGGGCCGAGGAAAAAACTATTACGCCAAAGCCGGAGTGGCGGAATTCAAAGTGGAGGCCTTCGAGCTCGGCCGCGGCGACCGGGTGATGATCATCGGTCCCACCTTGGGCGTGCGTGAGCTCACTTTGGACGAAATCTACGTCAACGACCGCCCCGGCCAAAAGGCCCGGAAAGGCGATATTTTGGCCGTCAAATTTCCCGAAAAGATACGCCCCTCGGACAAGCTTTACAAAATCGTTTCGGCCACCGAGGAAAATTGATTTCGGGCGGCAGGCCACCCTTGATTTATGAACGCCGAATCATCGAACGGCGATTTGCGATTTGCGTTCTACTACTGTAAACATTAAAGGAGGATACCATTTCGATGGAGCGCCCGAAGGGCGCGACTAGCCTGTCCCGTACATTGTGCAGCAATGTCGGGAAGAAATCTCAATATGGATTCCACTTTCAAGCAAGAGACTTCTCGTCGCTGGCCTGCGGCTCACTTTCCTCGAAGTGAAAGCCATGGCCATCCGCTGGCTTTGATACATTTATCACTGCATTGTTATTTCTGGATTCCCGCTTTCGCGGGAATGACAAATAGAATACCCGAGGAGACCGAAGGGCTCCGAGGGCCGCGAGGAGACGCCGCAGGCGGCTCCGCAGCATACGGAGCGAGACCGTCAGGGCTCGCGGAACTTGTCCCGCACATTGCGTAGCAATGTCGGGAGTGCGAAACAAGACAAGGCGCGGATTTCGTCCGGGTCTGTGGAAGCCGCAGGCTTGTGGAGCCACGAAGGCAGACCGCTGGGCTGCCGAAGTGCCGGAGGGAGACAAGGCGTGGGTTTTGCATTGGCCGTTTGGAAGCCGAAGGCTCCCGGAGGAGCGAAGTGAGACACCGCAGGTGGCTCACGGAGCCCAAAAAAATCAAAAGGAATGAACCTTAACCCCTCACGCCTTCCCCGGCTCCCAGTCGCAATTGATCCATTCGTCGTCCAGGGTTACACCTAATTTGCGATAGAACGCAATGGCCGGCGTGTTCCAATCCAACACCTGCCAGCGCACCCGCTTGCAGTCGTTGCGCAGGGCAAAGTCCAAAACCTTGTTGAGCAGGGCCCGGCCGATGCCACGCCCGCGGTAGGGCTTGCGCACAATCAAATCGTCCAAATACAAAGACTTGCCCACCCAGGTGTAGTAAACAAAGTAGAACAGCGCCATTCCCACAATTTCGCCCCCGGCGGTTTCGGCCACCAAGGCCTTGAAGTAGTCCTTTTCGCGGCGCATTTGCTCCACGGTGTTGGTAACCTTTTCGGGGGCCTTTTCGTAAAGCGCCAACTCCTTGATGAGCTCCAACAAGGCGGGAAAGTCCGCTTCGGTGGCCCAACGTATGCGAAAATCCGGTTCCGCTTTGCTCATTCCGCCAGTTTTTTCCAGCCGATTTTTTGCATATTGCGGTATATCACCGCAGCCGATATTAGCACCAGGGCCGCAAACACCGCCGCCGGTGCGTATTCTTTGAACAAAAATTTACCAATGCCGAACAAAGCCGAAAGCACCATCACCACGCCGGCCAGCCAGTTGATAAACAACAGTCCGTAGCCCTTGTCGCCTTTCACCTGCGGCAGTTCGTCGGCAATGGCACGCCAACCGATGCCACCCGGATGCACTTTCAGGTAGAAAGCGTGCAATTTGCGCCGGCTTGTGGGCCGGGTGAGGAAGGTAACCGTGAGCCACCACAGTGTGGACCAGGCCACCACCACCAGGAATATTTTATGGTAATCGGTGTCGATATTCCATCCCAGGAAATAGTCCGACAGCAAGAACGGAAGGATAAAATACGGCGCCACCATAGCCGTTATTTCGCTCCAAGCGTTGATGCGCCACCAATACCAGCGCAAGATCAACACCGCACCGATGCCGCCGCTGGCAATCAGGATGATTTTCCAGGCATCGCTGATTTTGGTTAATTGGGTGGTGATGAGCAGGGCGATAAACATCATCAGAAAGGTGGCGATGCGTGAGATGCGCACATAATATTTTTCGTCGGCACCGGGCCGCACAAAGGGCCGGAACAGGTCGTTGACTATGTAGGACGTGCCCCACACGGTTTGCGATGCCAGCGTGGACATATAAGCCGCAAAAAAGGCCGCCAACATCAGCCCTACCCAACCGGCGGGCATCAGGTCGCGGATGAGCATCACGTAGGTGGCCCCGCGGTCGGTTTCGTGCGGATAGATCACCAGCGTTACCAAAGCCGCCAAAATCCACGGCCAAGGGCGCAGGGCATAGTGGGCAATGTTGAACCAAAGGGTGGCAAAGAGCGAATGCTTTTCGTCCTTGGCGCTCATCATCCGCTGGGCGATATAGCCGCCGCCGCCCGGTTCGGCGCCCGGATACCAACTGGCCCACCATTGCACACCCAAATAGGTAAACAAAGCCAAGCCCGAAAGTTTAAGCATCTGCATGCCGCCTGCTCCGGTTTGTGCCGCAGCGTCGCCCACCACCGGGAAAAAGTCGAACACCCATTTTACGTCCGACAAGGAATTTTTTAAACCACCGATACCGCCCACGTGGTGCACGGCATACACCGCCAGGGCAATGGCGCCGGTCATGGCCATGACAAACTGAAAACTGTCGGTAATGGACACGCCCATCAGGCCCGACAGCGAGGCATACAAGGCCACAAACAGCATCATCAGGGCCACGTAAATCAGATGGGCCGAAAAGTGGAGCCCCAAAATATCCATTTCATGCAAACCCATAAAAGTCAAGTCCGGAAACATCACTTTCAGGATTTTGACCATGGCCAAATTGACCCAGGCAATCACAATGGCGTTCATCAAAATGCCGATATACACGGCCCGGAAGCCCCGCAAAAAGCGCGCCGGTGCGCCTTCGTAGCGGATGGCCACAAATTCGGCATCGGTAAGGATGTGCGCCCGCCTCCACAGCCGGGCAAAGAAAAACACGGTGAGCACGCCGCCAATGACCATGTTCCACCACAGCCAATTGCCCGAAATGCCGTGTTGCGACACCAATTCGGTAACGGCCAAAGGCGTGTCGGCCGCAAAGGTGGTGGCCACCATACTGGTGCCGGCAATCCACCACGGCAGGTTGCGTCCGCTGAGGAAAAAGTTGCCCGTATTTTTTCCGGCCCGCTTGGAAAAATAGACCGAAATACCCAAACTGAGCAAAAAATACAAAATGATAATCAACCAATCGACGGCGTGGATTTTCATACCCGTAATTTTTGTATGCCAAGATACTAAAAAGCCGGTGAACAGTGTGGAGCATTTTTCAGGATATTTTTTTGGGCGCCTGGCCGCCCATGTTCGGGGCGCCGCCGGCGGGCGAAGCCCGCAACGGCTTGCCGGAGGCAATCCGTCAGCGCCTTTGGCGCTGCGGCGGCGCCGCTGCAAGCGCTTCGGCCGGCGGAGCGTCCTCCCGCTTGCCGTTCCTCACGGCGTTGCAGCAACGCCGCGTTGCAGCAACGCCCGGGCGGCCACCGCGTGCTCCGCTATTATCTTGCACGGCATCCGGCGGTTTTTGTAGGGCCGGCGCCGTGGTCTTCTTGTCGGAGGGGCGAAGCCCCCGCCGCCGGCACAAAAACTCCGCAGCCGGTTCCTACGCATCGCCGGCTGCCGTGCAAGGATACCGCTTCGCCCGCTGGCGCGGATTTTTTTAAAGACCGGATGTTCGTTGCCGGAATATCTTTTCGCGTGCCGGAGCGGGCGGTAATGGGACGCCCAAGCGCCGGAGGGCGCAGTCCGGAGGCACTCCCATTGTAGCGGAGGGCCGGTTTCCCGAGCGCCCGAAGGGCCCGAGGGACACGCCCTGAAATAAAAAATTCGAATCGACCGTCCGCCGGTTTTACTGGCTTGAAAATCCGTCCGGTATGCGATTTTATTTTTCGTGGAAAAACCCTATTTTTGCGCCTGATTAAAAACGTGAATATTTTCGGCTTATGAAAGTTGCTTTGCTGCGCACAGTTTTCCGGGTATTTGTTTTGTTGGTTTTGTTTTCCGGGCCGTTTTCGCGTGCGCAGGAAGGTCATTCCGGTCATACGGAAGCCGCAACGGGTGAAGCCGGACATGCCGGACACGAAAAAGTGGATGCCGGTGAAATTGTGGCCCATCATACCGGCGATTCGCACGAGTATTTGGTGGAAATTCCTTTCTTGCTTCACAAAACCATTCACTTGCCGGTCATTTTGTGGACCGACAAAGGTTTGAGCATTTTTTCGTCGGCCCGGTTCAAGGGCGACAACGAAGGTAAAGTGGTGGTAACCGACGACAAAGGCAACCGCTTTGTGCGCATCCACGAGGTGATTTACTACGCCGACAAAGTCAAGCCGGGCGACAAAGTTTCGGCCCTGGATTTCGACAAACGGCCTTTGGATTTTTCGTTTACGCGCAATGCTTTGGCCATTTTGATTGTTTTCGGTCTGTTGTTTTTGGTGTTGTATTACACGGTTAAGGGCTACCGCAACCCGAAAAAATTGCCCAAAGGTTTGGCGGGTTTTATGGAGCCCGTCATATTGTTTATTCGCGACGATGTGGCTATTCCCAACCTGGGCAAGGACAAATACGAAAAATTTATGCCCTACTTGCTCACAGTGTTTTTCTTTATTCTGTTCAGCAACTTGGTGGGGCTTATCCCGTTTGCGCCTTTCGGGCATAACTTGACGGGAAATATTTTGGTAACCTTTGTTTTGGCCGTATTTACCTTTATATTAACCACCATCAACGGAAATAAGCATTATTGGAAAGAAATTTTTACGCCCGAAGTGCCCAAAGCACTTTGGCCCATTATGGTGCCCATCGAAATACTGAGTATGTTCACCAAGCCCTTTGCCTTGATGGTGCGTTTGTTTGCCAACATTTTGGCCGGGCACACCATTATGATCAGCTTGGTGGCCTTGATTTTTATTCTGGGCACGGTGTATGTGTCGCCCGTATCGGGATTTTTCATCATTTTTATGAGTTTTATCGAACTCCTTGTGGCTTTTATTCAGGCCTATATTTTCACCATCCTTTCCGCCCTGTTTATCGGCTTGGCGATTCAGGAACACGAACACGGGGAACATCACACCGAAGAAACGGTTCATTAATATGCAAACCATTAACCAACTAAATATAACGTTATGACAGGTTCTTTATCAGTAGTAGGCGCCGGATTGGCAGTAATCGGAGCCGGTATCGGTATCGGCCGTATCGGTGGTTCGGCCATGGAAGCCATGGCACGCCAACCGGAATTCGCCGGAAAAATTCAAACCGCTATGTTGATTGTGGCTGCTTTGGTAGAAGGGGTTGCCCTTTTTGCCGTGGTGGTTTCGATGATCAAATAAGCGGAAAAAATCCGAAGGACACCGCAGGCGATTGGCGGCGGTGTTCTTTCATTTATGCAAACCAACAAACGGAATAAATAAACACAAAGACCAAAGACTATGAATCTCACAGCACCCGAGTCGTTGATTTTTTGGATGACCTTGTTTTTCCTGATTTTCTTTTTCCTGCTGACCAAATTTGCATGGAAACCCATCCTGAAAGCGGTCAAGGAACGCGAGCGTAATATCGAAGCGGCCGTGGACGAAGCCGAACGCGTCAAGCAGGAAATGGCCAAGCTCAAAGCCGATAACGAAAAACTTTTGCAGGAAGCCCGCGCCCAACGCGACCAAATCCTGAAAGAAGCCCGCGAGCTCAAAGAACAAATGCTGCAAGAAGCCCGGGCCGAAGCCGAAAAACAACGGGCCGAAGAATTGGCCAAAACCAAACAGGTGATCGAAGCCGAACGCCAAGCGGCCCTGAAAGATATTCACAATCACGTGGCCAAACTCACCGTGGAAATGGCCGAAAAGGTGCTGCGCGACCAACTGGCCGACAAAGCCAAACAGGAAGAATTGATACGCAAAAATCTTTCGGAATTAAAGCTGAACTAAATGAAACATTCCAAAGCCGCCAAACGTTACGTCAAAGCCGTATTTGAATTGGCCCGTTCGCAAAAAGCATTGGACCGGTTGGCCGGTGATATGCAAACGGCGGCCGAAATCTTTGCACAACATCCCGAACTGGGCAAGTTTTTGGCCAATCCTATGGTGGCGCAAACGGCCAAAACCACTGCGGTTAAGAAGATTTTCGGCAAAGGATTTTCGCCCTTGTTCGGCCGGCTTATCGATTTGTTGGCCGGACGCAAACGTTTGGAACTCCTGCCCGATGTTGCGGAATTGTTTAATCAACACTATAAAAAATACCAAGGCATTGTGGAAGCCGA
>JALVVJ010000195.1 GCA_027023475.1 Flavobacteriales bacterium | reverse complement strand
AACCTGGTGCGCCGGCACCGCTTGTTCGAAACATGGCTGGCCCGGCACACCGGCCATCAACCCACCCATTGGCACCGCTTGGCCGAACTCAAAGAACACGAACTCACCGACGAACAAGTGCGCGAAATGGAAGCCCGCTTGGGCGCTCCCCTCCTCGACCCGCACGGCGACCCCATTCCTGCCTTGGACGGGAGTTGGCACCCCACCCGGCATATTCCACTCCACCGGGCCTCCGATGGGCAAATCCTGCGCATTGTGCATTTGGAAGACGAACCCCAAAGTTTGCTTCAACAATTATTGAACTACGGATTTTATCCCGGCGCCCTGCTCAAAGTATTGGGCCGTGCGCGCGATAACCTTCATTTGGCCTTCGAAGGGCATCGCATAATCCTTCCCTTGAAGTTGGCCCGCCATATCGCCGTAGCACCGGTGGATACTTCCTTATGGAACGAAAACATCTTCAAACTCAGTTTTTTACCCAAAAGCGCTACGGCTTGTATTGTCCGGCTGGCGGATGATTTGCGCGGACTTCCGCGCCAACGCTTGTTGGATTTGGGTTTTGTGCCTGGCGCACGTGTAAGTGTGTATTTGATCAGTCCACTGGGCGATCCTACGGCCTACGACATCAAAGGTTCCACAGTGGCCTTGCGCAGCGAACAATCCGGAAAAATCCTGGTGGAACTATGCGAAGATTGAACCTGAAAATCCCGGGCATCAACCGCTGCGAAAGCTGCGGATTTTTCCACATCGACGGTTTGCGTAGCTTGGGTAGCCATGGCGAAAAATATGACTTTCTGATCGCCTTGGCCGGCAACCCCAATACGGGAAAAAGCACCCTTTTCAACCGGCTTACGGGACTCAAACAGCATACGGGCAACTGGCCGGGCAAAACCGTGGAGCGCAAAGAAGGTTTTTTTGCCTACGGCGGTCATACCTTCAAGGTGGTGGACTTACCCGGAACCTATTCGCTGATGACAACATCCGAAGACGAAGAAGTGACCCGCAATTTCCTGGTTTTCGACCGCCCCGGTGTGGTGCTTATCGTAGCCGACGCCACCCGATTGGAACGAAACCTGAACCTGGTTTTACAAATCCTGCAAATCGCACCCAAGGCCGTTTTGGCTTTAAATTTGTGGGACGAAGCCACCCGAAACGGCCTGCAAATCGACGTGCGGCATTTGTCGCGTCTGCTGGGCATTCCCGTTGTGCCCACCAATGCCCGTTCGGGCTACGGTTTGGACAAACTTTTGCAAACGCTTTCGGATGTGGCTACGGGCAAAATAACAGTTCGTCCGTTCCAATTAAAAAATTTACCCGGCAATTTGCAGGCGGCTGTGGAACCCGTGAGGAAAACATTGGAAAAACTCCTTCCGGATTTGCCCTACAAAACCTGGATGGCCATTCGCCTGCTTTCGGGTGATGTGGCCCTGAGCGAAGCCCTGCGCCACCCGGAAAAATACTTCAGTATTGTTCCGGCAGCATCCGGTTATGAAAAACATTTTGAGGAATTAACGGAACAAGTCCGTCATATCCGTTTGCGCTACAACGACCGGCTCTACGACCAACTGGCCCAAGCCATATATTCCCTGGCATCCGGCATGGCCGACAAGGTGATAACCAAGGGGCGCAACCGCATCCACAGCGATTTGGAACAACGCATCGACCGCATCGTTACGCATCCCGTGCTGGGTTTTGTGGTGATGATTCTTTTGCTGGGCTTGGTGCTCTGGCTTACAATCAAAGGCGCCAATTATCCTTCGGAATGGCTCAATAATTTGCTCATCGGCGATTTGTATCCCCTTCTAAAAAATTGGACAAATGCCTGGCCATCCTGGCTGTCAGGCATTTTGATCGACGGCATGTATTTAACCACCGCCTGGGTGGTGTCGGTCATGTTGCCACCCATGGCCATATTTTTTCCGTTATTCACTTTGTTGGAAGACTTCGGCTACCTGCCCCGTGTGGCCTTTAACCTGGACAATATTTACAAACGCAGTGGCGCACACGGCAAACAAGCCCTGACCATGAGCATGGGATTCGGATGTAACGCCGCAGCAGTAGTGTCCTCACGCATTATCGATAGCCCGCGCGAACGTTTGCTGGCCATTATTACCAATAATTTTTCGCTTTGCAACGGGCGTTGGCCCACGCAAATTTTGCTAGCTACGCTTTTTGTGGGCGCTATGGTTCCCGGAAAGTGGTCATCGATGGTTTCCATGGCGGCTGTGGTGGGTGTGGCATTATTGGGTGTTTTCTTTTCGTTTTTCGGTTCCTGGATTTTGTCGCGCAGCTTGTTGCGCGGCGAAGTTTCGGCTTTTTATTTGGAATTGCCACCCTATCGCATTCCGCAATTTTGGAAAACCATTTATACTTCGCTCATCGAACGGACGCTCATCGTGCTTTGGCGTGCCGTGGTATTTGCGGCACCGGTGGGCATACTCATCTGGCTATTGACCCATATTCAAGCCGGCGATCTTACACTAGCGGAATATTTGGTGAACCTTTTGGATAAACCGGCCACATGGATCGGCCTGAATGGGATTATTTTACTGGCTTTTATCATCGGCATTCCGGCCAATGAAATTATCATCCCTGCCGTATTGATGCTTATCATTTTGGTTTACGGTGTGGACTTGTCGGGTGTGGAAAAGGGTGTTTTGACCGATGTGGGTGATATGCATACATTAGGTTTATTACTGCACCGTGCCGGATGGACCACGCTTACGGCTGTCAATTTTATGCTTTTCAGCTTGTTGCATAATCCATGCAGCACCACCATATACACTATTTACAAAGAGACAAAAAGTTGGCGTTGGACAATGGTTGCCACCTTTTTTCCGTTGCTCACCGGAATAATCGTTTTGTTCATCTTAAATTTGTTTTTTTAAACAGGAAAATGCCGCAACGCAAATTTACCGAAGGTCCCGTACTGAAATCCATTATTCGTTTGGCCACCCCCATTATTCTGGCCAATATGCTCCAAACGGCCTATCAACTGACCGACACTTTTTGGGTGGGGCGTTTAGGGAAAACGGCAGTGGCCGCCGTAACGGCAAGTTTCCCCGTTTTGTTTTTGGTGATGGCTTTGGGCGGTGGCTTTACCATAGCCGGTAGTATTTTGGTGGCACAATTCCACGGCAAGGGTGATCGTAATGCCGTTAATCATATTACCGAGCAAACATTAGCGGTAATGAGTGTTGTCGCCCTGGTTTTGGCCATAGGCGGAATTTTACTAACACCGTATTTGCTCAAAGCCATGGGCGTGGAAACGGCCGTTTATGCACAGGCCAAAGATTATTTGCAGTGGATGTTTGCCGGCATGTTGTTCGGATTCGGGTTTATGATTTTCCAATCCTTGATGCGCGGCACGGGTGATGTGCGTACGCCATTATTTATCGTAGCGTTCACCGTATTGCTCAACTTGGTTTTGGACCCTTTGTTTATTTTCGGCTATGGTGATTTTCCGGCCTTGGGCGTACGCGGTGCGGCTTTGGCCACCTTGGTTACGCAGGGCTTGTCGTCGTTGGCGGGATTATATTTGCTTTGGCATGGCAAACGAAGCATTTATGTCCGCTTTAAAGGTTTTCGCCCCGATTGGCCGTTGATTCGACATATGTTCCGCTTGGGTATTCCCGCCACGGTGGAACAAAGTACACGGGCCGGCGGTATGACGGCTATGATTTTCCTGGTGTCGGGTTTCGGCACTTTGGCCATGGCCACCTACGGCATTGGGATGCGTATTACAAGTTTTGTGATTATTCCCGCCCTGGGTTTATCGATGGCTACATCTGCATTGGTCGGGCAGAATTTGGGCGCAGGAAAAAGCGAGCGTGCCGTTCGCATTGCGCGGATTTCGTTCTTGACCGGTTTTTTAGCACTGGAAACGGCCGGAATCCTGGTCATGTTGTTTGCCCGGCCTTTGGCCCGGTTTTTTATTCCCGGCGAGCCAGGAGTTATCCGCGAAGCACAAATTTTCCTCCACATTGTGGCTTGGAGTTATGGCTTTATCGGTATGCAAATGGCCCAAAACGGTGCCTTTCGCGGGTCGGGAAATCCCAAACTTTCGATGCTGCTTTCCATACTCACACTTTGGGTATTACGTTTACCATTGGCCTTTTTACTTTCCCATTACACTGCCTTGGACATGCGCGGAATTTGGTGGTCGTTTCCCATTTCTAACCTGGTAGCGGCCGCTGTGGCGTTGTATTGGTTTTACTTTAAACCTTGGCACAAACGCCGGCTCACCCGTGAAGTAAGCATGCAAATTCGCGTTGGCAATGAAAGCATCATCGAAGAGGGATGGGAGGATTAAAGCTTGTCTTCTATCAGCATTTCCTCCTTTTTCGTAATTTTGGTACGAATTAATGAACTATTTAAAACTTTCATTTGTGATATGAAAAATTTTCTTTCAAAACTTTTCCATACGCACCGCGATGTTCAATTGAAACGTATTGCAGATGCTTTGGAACGCTTGGTTAATATCATGGAGGCAAATGATACAAAACAAACCACGTCCAAGCTAACCAATCTAAAAAAAATGAAATCTACCAGTTCCAATCCACCCGTATCAGATGCCCAAAGCATAATTGAGTACCTCCAAAATAGAAACATAAAAGTTATCCAATATCATCATCCACTTACCGAAAATGAAAAAAAAGCAGATGCAGCATTAGACAAATTAGCTTTATTTATGGGAAATAATTTTGATTTAATTAAAGACGTATACCAGCGATTAAAAGCAAGCTTGAACAACGGAAGTCTCATTACTTTAAACATAAGTCATTATCCTCCCCAAAAAATATCAGCTGTTACGCAATTCCTAAAAAATCTCAAAGAAAAATTCTCGTTTTTGAGTCTCTATAACTACAAACCATCTCCCACATTTCAACTCACATTTCAAATCAACAGGGTATCCAATGCATTGAATTTTCTTTCTGGTGGATGGTTTGAACGATATGTTAAATCCGTAATTTTAAATCATTTGAATAAAAATGGCATTCCCGTTCAGGTTTTGATGAATGCCAAAATCGTGCTCCCCGATGGGAGAGATTCCGAGCTTGACATATTTTTGCAAATCCAGGATCATTTTTTTTGGATCGAAACAAAAACAAGCAGCGATCATGCACGGCTAATCGAAAGATATTCAAGCCTAAAAAGACAATTGGGTATCGATGACCAACACTGCGCACTCGTAATTTTAGATATCAGCGAACAAAATGCACGTATCCAATCTGGCATGTATGGCCTTAATCTTTTCAACATACGACAAATAAATTCTAAGCTCATAAATCTTATTGATTCTCAAATTGGTTTTAGTTGATTATCACTTGACAATGCTCTGCCACTTCCAAAATATTTCATCCACCCAGGACGAGCTGCTCAAACTTTTGGAAACCCACCCCACCCTGCCCAACGGCAACGGTCTTTCGGCCGCACTGCAAACCCGTGGTCACGGCCGCGGAAACAAAATATGGCACGCCCGGGAGGGCCAAAATGCGCTTTTTTCCTTTGTGCACCGTCCGGCTGTGACTACCAATGACGCTTAT
>JALVVJ010000194.1 GCA_027023475.1 Flavobacteriales bacterium | reverse complement strand
CTGTTCCGCTATCAATACCGGCACAATGCGGTTTATCGCCGTTTTTGCGACCTGCTGGGCCGCACCCCCGGCCAAGTAACCCATTTGGAACAAATTCCTTTCCTGCCCGTTGAAATGTTTAAGCGGCACAGTGTGGTTGCCGCACCACCGCCCTACGACGCCGAATTTCTAAGCAGCGGCACCACCGGAACCACGCCATCGGTGCACCGGGTCAAGGACATAGCTTGGTATGAACGCAGTTTGACCGAAGGATTTAAATACTTCTACGGCGCCCCGCAGGACTATGTCATCCTGGCCTTGCTGCCGTCCTACTTGGAGCGCAAGGGCTCGTCGCTGGTGTATATGGCCCGCCGGCTTATGCAATTGAGCGGCCGGCCCGAAAGCGGTTTTTATTTGAATAACCTCGATGCGCTTCGCGACCAACTCCTCCGGCTCGAAGCCCGCGGCCAAAAAACCTTGCTTCTGGGCGTCAGTTTGGCCCTGATGGACTTTGCCGAACACTTTTCCATGCGCTTGCAGCACACCATAGTAATGGAAACCGGCGGCATGAAAGGCCGGCGCCGTGAGCCCGTGCGCGAAGAATTACATGCCTATCTGCAACAACGCCTGGGCATTCCGGTCGTCCATTCCGAATACGGTATGACCGAACTCCTGTCGCAGGCCTATTCCAAGGGCCACGGGAAATTCCGCACGCCGCCCTGGATGAAAGTGCTCATCCGCGACCCCGAAGACCCGCTCGATTATCTACCTGCGGGCCGCACGGGCGGCATCAATATCATCGATTTGGCCAACCTGCATTCCTGCGCTTTCCTTTCGGTGCAGGATTTGGGCCGCAAGCATCCCGATGGCAGTTTCGAAGTGCTGGGCCGCTTCGACAATAGCGACATTCGCGGGTGTAATCTTTTGGTGGTGGGATAAGGGTTTGGTTTTTTTGTTTTTTGGGCGCCCGGCCGCTCACGTTCACGCATGCCGCCGGTTTTCGTCTACGGCTTATCCGGCGGCGCGTTCACGTGGCGCCCGCCGGGCTGTCCGCTCAAATGCGGCTTGCGAAAAGCCGGTTTTTGTAAATCCGGCGCCGTGGTCTCTTGCGCTGCGAGCCCCCGCCGCCGGAACAAAAAATGCGGTGCTTTGCACCGCACCGGCCTTTCGGCATCGCTACAAGCATAAAGTATCGGAAAAGTTGAAGTTATTTTTGTCGAGAACAAAGCCGGCAACCCGAAGTCATAGCCGTAGCTATGGCGAGGGTTGTCAATGCCGTTATCGGCAAAAAGAACAAAATTTGGTGTGATAATTTTATGCTTGAAGCGATGCCTACTTCGCCGCATAACCGCTCCCATCCCTGGCGCGATAATTTCAAAGTATTTAACCCCCGAATATTGTAACAAGAAAAACAAACTAACCCCTCCTCCCCCCAACCACCAACACAATCTCGCCTTTGGGCGGGTGTTTCTCGTAATAGTCCGCCAATCCGGCCAAAGTGTCCCGGCGGGTTTCCTCGAATTTTTTGCTCAGTTCGCGCGAAACCGAAGCCGGACGTCCGGGTCCGAAAACTTCGGCCAATTGACGCAATGTTTTTACCAAACGGTGCGGACTTTCGTAAAAAATCATCGTCCGCGGTTCGTCCCGCAGGAATTCCAGCCGGGTTTTGCGCCCCTTTTTCACCGGCAAAAAACCCTCGAAAACAAATCGCTCCGCAGGTAAACCCGAATTGACCAAAGCCGGAATCAAGGCCGTAGGCCCCGGCAGGGTTTCCACCGGAATATTACGCTCAATCGCCTCACGAACCAGCAAATAACCCGGGTCGGAAATGCCCGGTGTGCCGGCATCGGTGATGTAGGCAATATGCTTGCCCGCGGCCAATAACTCCCCGATGCGCGCACGGGCGCGATGCTCGTTGAATTTGTGAAAGGATTGCAAGGGCTTGTCAATGCCGTAGTGTTGCAAGAGTTTGCGCGAAGTGCGCGTGTCTTCGGCCAGAATAATATCGGCTTCTTTCAAAACCTCCACGGCACGGTAGGTCATATCGCTCAAATTGCCGATGGGCGTGGGCACCAAACTGAGCTTGACGGCCATATCAGGCGAATTTGGCTTGAATCAGTTGAAGCAGACGGAACTCGTATTCGTCTTTTCCGTTCCAATCCAATTGTTCGCGGTAGCGGGCCACAATTTCCAATGCACCGTCGTAGGTGGGCGCCCGGCCTATTTCGTCCAAAAAACGCTCGAATACCTGTTGTTGTTTGTCGAACAAATTGTTGAGCAACGCAATTTTGTCGGCCAGCCCGATGTTGAGCTTGGTGCCGTTACGGACAGGTGCACTGCCGGTGCCACCGCTTTGCGGTCCTGACCGGGTGGATTCGTCTTTTTCCTGTTTTTCCTTGAAATGCGAACGCACCGAACGCCGGTATAAATCCTTATGTTTGCTCAATATCGTTTCCTCCGGTTGATTATTTTCCGGTAGCGCATCGCTAAGGGAAACGCTTTGCGTTTCTGTGGTTTTTTCAGCGCTTTGTTCCGGTTTTTCTTCCTGTTGTTTTCCGAAAAGCCGGTTCCAATCCACGGGTTCATCGGGCAAAATTTCGGACTCATTCAGGTATTCCCACGCTGCCAATTTGTGGTATAAATTTCTGAAATCCGCCGCCAGCTTTTCAAATTCAACCGTGTCGGCCGCTTTGAGCAAACGTCCGGCCAATAACACGATTTCGGCCTTTAACATATTTTGGATTTCCTTTTTCCCGTTGGCCATAGCTATTTGTGCTTTCGATTGATTATCTTTGTAACAACGAAATTACGAATTAAATATTGATTGTCGAACCCGCTCAAAAAACCTGCGCCCTATGTTTTTGGAACTTCCCGTGAATCAAAACGAAAAACTCGGCTGGATCGAAGTCATCACCGGCTCCATGTTTTCGGGTAAAACCGAAGAACTCATCCGCCGGCTTCGCCGGGCCCAAATCGCCCGCCAAAACATCGAAATTTTTAAACCCGCCATCGACAACCGCTACGACGAAACCCATGTGGTGTCGCACGATGCCAAACAAATCCCCTCCAAGGTGGTGGGCTCGGCCCGCGAAATCCTCGAAGCCGTGGACACCGACAACATCCAAGTGGTGGGCATCGACGAAGCCCAATTTTTCGACGATGACATTATCGAAGTGGCCGACACTTTGGCCAACAACGGCCTGCGCGTGATCATCGCCGGCTTGGATATGGACTACCGCGGCAAACCCTTCGGGCCCATGCCCTACCTGATGGCCATAGCCGAATATGTAACCAAGGTGCACGCCATCTGCACCGAAACCGGCAACCTGGCCCATTACAGCTACCGCAAAACCGATGCCGACGACCTGATTTTGGTGGGCGAAAAACAAATCTACGAACCCCTGAGCCGGGCCGCCTTCGTGCGACGAATGCGCCGGCAAAACCAGGAAAAATAAGCAATCTGTGGAAAGCAAACGACAACAACGTATCGCCAAGATTATCCAAAAGGATTTGGCCGAAATTTTGCAAGGCGAAATCCGCCGGGCGGGCATACGCAATTTTATCATCAGCATCACCAAAACCTATGTTACGCCCGATTTGAGTTTGGCTCGCGTTTATGTTAGCATTTTCCCTTCGGACCAAGCCGATGCTTCGGTGGAAGCCCTGCGGGCCAATGCCAAACTTATCAAGCACGCCGTGGCCCAACGCGTGCGCCATCAACTGCGCAAAATGCCCGAATTGGAATTTTACCGCGACGATACGCTCGATTACATCGAACGCATCGAACAAGCGCTCCAAGACCCTAAGGACGATGGCAATAAGTCCTCCGGCAAATCCTGAGCTTTGAATCCCGGCGGTTACATAGCCCGCAAATACCTGCACGGTCCGCGCGAACGTTCGCGGGCGCTTATTCACATTATTTCGCGTATTGCTTCCCTGGGTATTGTGATTACGGCCATGGCCCTGTTTGTGGTGCTTTCGGGATTTTCGGGCCTGCGGCGTTTTAATATCGATTTGATGGACAGCACCGGTCCCGACCTGCGCATTTTGCCCGGTAAAGGGAAAACCTTTGTTTGGTCGCCCGCTTTGGCCGGCAGCATCACCCGCAC
Organism: Flavobacteriales bacterium; assembly: GCA_027023475.1. Classification (GTDB taxonomy): domain Bacteria; phylum Bacteroidota; class Bacteroidia; order Flavobacteriales; family Flavobacteriaceae; genus JAADED01. Next base: position 1,525 of record JALVVJ010000194.1, on the reverse strand, counting down.
CGGTTTGTTTTCGGTGATTGCCCCTGTGGTCGAAGAAAAGGTTTACTTGCGCTATGGCAACAAACAAACCGTGGCCGTGATGCGTGGCGTGGACAGCACCTACAAGCCCGTCATCCGGGCCGACAGCATCCTGGTGGACGGTGATTGGCCCCGCAACGATTGGGCCGCCGTGGCCCTGGGCAATGCTTTGGCCAACAAATTGTCGGTGCGGCTGAACGACTACAAATTCCCCGTTACACTGATGGTGCCTGCGCCGGGTTCGTCGCCCCTGAGCGGCGCCTTCCGGCAACGTTCGCTGCTGGTGTCGGGCATTTACCAAAACACACTGGATTTCGAAAACCGCTACATTTTTGTTCCCTTACCCATAGCCCGCGACTTGTTGGGACTCCAAGCGGGCCGCGTATCCTATGTGGATTTGGAATTGGCCCCGGGCGTGGATTTGGAAACCGCCCGCCAACAACTGCAAAAACTTTTGCCCGGCGAACTGACGCTCACCGACAAATACCGGATGAATCGCAGCTTGTTCAAAATGCTCAACTCCGAAAACCTGATTACCTACCTGGTGGGCGCTTTTATTATGCTCATTGCCGTGTTCAACGTAACGGGTGCCATCATTATTTTGATTCTGTACAAAAAACGCGACCGTTTTATCCTGTCTGCCATGGGCATGACGCCCGCACAAATTCGTAACGTATTTTTCCGCTACGGCTTCCGCATGGTGATGCTGAGCGGACTGACCGGTTTGGTTCTGGGATTGCTGTTGGTCGGGATGCAAAAACATTTCGGTTGGCTCAATGTTCCCGGCACCACCTTGGTGTATCCGGTAGAAATCCGTTTGACGAATATTTTGATTGTTTTGGGCACTGTGGCTTTATTGGCCTGGTTATCGGCGCGTTTTGCTTCGCGTTTTGCCAAGCGTTCGGTGGATTTGCGGCCGTAATATTTTTGGGGCGCCCCCCGCACTCGTTCACGCTGCCGCAGTGCGTTCACGAGGCGGGGCCGGGCTGTCCGCTCAAATGCGAGGGCGGCCCGCTCTTGCCCTGCAAACGTGGCGGACGTGGCTTCCTGCTGGTCGCCCCGCCGCCACGGCAGGCCTACGGCGCGCCGCCCTCGCATAACCGCTTCCATCCCTGGCGCGATAATAAGGAGCGCGCGATAAATCGCGCGTCCACAATGGGGCATCCGGCTTCGGTTGAAACATCCGGGTTTATGCATATTCCACTACTGTAAATATATAAGGCGAAACCGCCCTGCGGGTTCGCCGCTTCCCGAGGAGACCGAAGGGCTCCGAGGGCCGCAAGGAGACGCCAAAGGCGGCTCCGCAGCGTGCGAGGGGAGACCAACGCGAAGCCATAGGCGAAGCGTGCGGGCTCCCCGAGCTGCGTAGCGAGACCGCCAGGGCTCGCGGAGCCGTGGAGCAAGACCCGCAGGGGCTTGCGGAACCGCGTAGGCAGACCGTAGGGCTGCCGGAGCTGCGGAGCGAAACGCCGTAAGGCGGTTCGTGAAGCCGCGAAACAAGACAAGG
>JALVVJ010000193.1 GCA_027023475.1 Flavobacteriales bacterium | reverse complement strand
GCGGCGCCTCAGCCGTCGTTTCGCGATGACGGAGCACGCTCACGCCGGCCGTTCCTCACGGCGTTGCAGCAAGCGTAAAATGTCGGAAAAGTTGCAGTTGTTTTTGTCGAGAACAAAGCCGGCCATCCGAAGGCATAGCCGTAGCTATGGCGAGGGTTGCCAATGCCGTTATCGGCAAAAAGAACAAAACTTGGTGTGCATATTTTACGCTTGCTGCAACGCCAAGCGCCAGCCGCCGGGCTGTCCGCTTAAATTCGCCTCGGGCTGCTCTTGGCCCGCGATACGTGGCGGTGCGGCTTCCCGCTGTCAGTCACCCCGCCACGACGGGCCGGCGGCAGCCCGTCGGCTCATACCGCTCCCATCCCTGGCGCGGGTTTATAAAGTTCACAACCCTTGTTTACACTTCTCCAAGCCGGATGAGTAGGTATTGATGGCTTTTCCTGATAAAAAAGGCACGATTTTTGATTGTAATTTTTTGAATATAAACCACTTGCGCTATGAATAAATCCTTGTTCGTCTTATTCCTGCTTGCTGTTTTGCCTTCCGTTCAATCTTGCAAAAAAAAGGAAACATCCGAACCTACGGCCAAGGAACTCATCACCCGCGACGATTGGACTTGGGTAAGGTTCGAATTTTACGACAACAATGGCAACTTGACTAGCGAAACCCAACCGCATACCAAATGGGTTTTTGCCCCTTCGGGCGACTATTATATTTATGACCTGGGCGGTACCATCTACCAGTACGGGACCTGGCAGTTATTGGATAACGACACCAAAATCCATATCATCGAACATTCGGGTTCCTATGATTATACCTTCGACATCGAAACCCTGACCGATTCCAAATTTACTTTGGCCTATACGGTCAGCACCGGCCATGGGTATTATTATTTTGAACGATAATTTGATGCTATGGAAAATAAAAAATTTCTAACTTTTGTCATATTTATTTGACGATATGTTTAATAATTTTAAAACGAATTTTAAAATCATTTAGCTATGAAAAAATTTGTTGTTCTTTTATTGACTCTTGCCATGATTCCTTCTATTCAATCTTGTAAAAAGAAGGAAGAAACTCCCAAACCTACGGCCAAAGAGCTACTCACCAAAGACGATTGGCGGCACGTGAAAACCGAATCATATGATACGAGCGGAAATCTGGTCAATACCCAAACGCTTAATCATAAAGTTGTATTCACTGTTTCGGGAGATTACTATTATTATAACGATTCCGGCGATATTTCCGATTACGGTACGTGGGAATTATTGGACGATGATACAAAAATTCTTATCACACATCATTCCGGTGGAAATAATTTCACTTTTGATATTGAAAAACTAACCGAAAATGAATTTAATTTTTCCATAACCGGAAGTACAGGGAAATATATCTTTTATCACACGCGATAACATTTTTCAAACCTTGTATAACCCCTAAAATTTATTAGCCATGAAAAAACTGGTTGTAATTCTGCTAGCCATTGCCATGATTCCTTCCATCCAATCCTGTAAAAAGAAGGAAGAAACTCCCAAACCTACGGCCAAAGAGCTGCTCACCAAAGACGATTGGACATTTGTTAAGCTCGAATTCTATGACGCCAACGGTAACCTGACCAATACGTACAATTATCATAACAAGTGGGTTTTTGCCCCTTCCATGGATTACTATATGTATGATGATTTGGGAGATTTGCAAGGATATGGAACTTGGAGTTTACTGGATGATGATTCCAAAATCCGGTTTCAAGAGCATGCCGGAAACTATGACTATACTTTTGATATTGATAAATTAAGCGATAATGAGTTCCAATTTTCAATGACCGGAAGTTCGGGCAAAGTTGTGTATTACTTATCAAGATAATGAATTGACGCTAAAATTTTTTTATTGATAATGAAAAAGTTAGTTTTTTTCTGCTGGCCATTGCTTTGATTCCTTCCATTCAATCATGCAAAAAGAAGGAAGAACCCAAACCTTCGGCCAAAGAGTTGCTCACAAAAAGTGCTTGGCATCATGTCAAGAACGAAACTTATGATTCCAACGGTAATTTGACCAATACGCAAACAAAAGACAACAAAATGGTGTTTACTCCGTCAAATGATTATTATTATTACAACAATGCCGGTCAAATAATTGAGTATGGAACCTGGCGCTTTACGGATGATGACACAAAAATCGATTTTACAGAACACGGTACCACCCAAGCTGCAAGTTTTAATATCGATAAACTTACCGAAAGTGAATTTACAATATCCATTGCTTTCGGTTCTGTTAAGTATGTTTTATATTTAAAAAGATAATTTCTCGCATTAATTGCATTTGATAAAAAAGACTGCCGGAAAGGGCAGTCTTTTTTGTAGTATAAAACACCTTTTTGATTCGTCCACCCGTTTTTAATGCTCATGCCCGCTTCCTTCGCCCATCAGCATAAAAGCACCGTAGGTCAATACTTGGGCATTGGCGGGTAGTTCCGAAAGCAATTCCGTGTATCCTTCGTAGGTTTCGCCACGCTTCACTTCCACGGGTTCCAGGATGAATTTGTCCTTTTCCTGCTTTTTCAGAACCAAAATATGCCATTTGCCGTCTTTTTCCACAAAGCTTTCTTCGGGCAGGGCGGGTTTCATTTTTTCGCCCGTAATGATTTTGGCATCCACAAACATGCCCACCGGATAGTTGTTTTCATGCTCCTCGGGATGCCCGTGCACGCGCACGGTTCGGGTGCCGTGATCCACTTCGTAACCGATCAAGTGAACCTTTGCCTTGTGAACCTTGGCGGGTTTTTGTGTAAACCGGAAAAGAATTTTTTGGCCTTTTTTGATTTTCAGGGCATCTTTTTCAAATACGTTCAGTTCCACATGCACATGCCCGGGATTGATAATTTCCATGATAGGATCGTGTGGCTCCACACGGCTACCGGTGGCCACGTGAATTTTGGACACATAGCCCCGGATTTTTGTTCTAATCGGCAACACCGAGCGGTAATGTCCCTTCATCACTTCGGCAGGCGACACGCCCAATAATCGTAATTGTTTTTCCAATGCACCGGCCTGGGCAACCGCCCCTTCGTAATGACTTTTTGTTTCCAAATATTTTTTCTTGGAGGTGATGTTTTCTTCATACAATGTTTGGGTGCGCTCAAATTCGTTTTTCAAAAAATCCAGGCGGGTTTTGACTTCGGCATAATTTTTTTGAATTTCCACAAATTCGGGATTTTCGAGCCACACTACAGCCACGCCCGGATGAACGGAACTTCCTACCAACAAATCCAACTTCTTCACTGTTCCGCCGTAGAACGAACTGATGATTTCCCGGTTTTTGGGCGGCACGTCGATTTGGCCTGTGGCCGTAACGGTTTCCACAAAGGTTTTCATTTCGGGTTTTCCCCATTTCATATTGTTAAATTCAAATTGTTCCCGTGTCAAAACAATATGTTCGTGTTCATCATTGTGGTCGTCCTTTTGCGTAATTTCATCTTCGTGTTCACCGGATTTTCCGGTTTTGTCAGGACTGCAAGATAGGAATGTCAGGAAAAAAACAGGCAGAAAAATCAAAATGTTGGTGTTGAATATTTTTTTCATTGTCATCATTTTTTTAAAGGTTTAAGAAACGTAACTGGATTTGCGATTGATTGTAGCGATACAGTTCATCCCAATATTTCATCAGGATACGTGAAGCGTTTTCCATGCTTTGAATGTATTGGAAATAGTCGATTTCACCCGACTTGTAACTCTTTTCGGCGGTTTGCAGGATGGATTGCGCCAAGGTTTTTCCTTGGGTTTGATAATAATTCCAGCTTTTTTCCCGCAGTTTTTTTTCGTTCAACAGGTTTTCATGCCGGGTTTTCAATTGCCATTGGACGGCTTCTTTGCGAAAACGATATTCTTCAGCTTGGAAATTCAGGGCTTTGATTTTGGCCCGCTTGCCTTGAAAAAACAAAGGAATTTTGACGCTCACCGATAGCAATTGATAGTTACCCGGAAACACCGTGTTACTTCCCCATCCGTAGCTCAATTCCACCGAAGGCCACAAACTGCGCTTGCCGGCCCGGGCTTGGTATTTCTTGGCTTGATACAAAAGTTCGTATTGGCGTGCCAGCGGATGATTTTCCGGCTTAAAGTCATCCCAATGCAAGGCCTCCGGCTCAAAGATTTTGATGCTTATGTCATCCGTTCCGGTGGTCTTTTTCAATTCCGCCAGCAGGATTTTCAGGTTTTTGTCCCATTTTTCGGCTTCGAGCGACCATTCTTGGCTTTTGGCTTCGGCGGTGATTTTTTCCAGATAATTGCTCTCACCCAGTTCAAATTTACGGGCGGCTTGCCGGGCGAATTCCCGGTATAAACTATCCATCCGTTTGGCCACCAGCCATTTCCGGTAGGTGGTTTGATAGGCATAGTAGTTCAGGTACAAGTCCCTTAGAATACGCCGTTTGGTGTTTTCGGCTTGGAAAGCGGCGGCTTGTGCTTCGGCATCATACCATTTGCGGCGGGCCGTATATACCCAAGGCATTTCGATTTCTTGCGAAATGTTCCACACGCGGAGCATTCCGTCGGGTTCGGTGATGCGGTCTTTTTCCCATTCCACGCCCACGGAGGTTTTGTCCCACTCCCAAGCGGTTCTGACGGTTGCCTTTTTGGAACGGGTCATCATCCGGTCGGCTTGGAGGGCGGGATTGTTTTCCAAGGCCAATTTTTCCAATTGCTTCAAATCCATTCCGCCGTTTTGGGCACGGCTCATTTGCGGCACCCACAAGAAAAGGAAAAACAAAAGCACACTTGCCATTCCGTTTTTGAGCTTCATTTTTTTTAGTCCGAACATAGCATAAAGCACAGGTAAAACAACAAGAGTTAATAGCGTGGACGTTACCAACCCGCCGATGACCACCGTGGCCAACGGGCGTTGCACTTCGGCGCCCGCTCCGGTGGAAAAAGCCATGGGGAAAAATCCGAGCGCCGCCGCCAAGGCCGTAAGCATAACGGCACGCAATCTGCTCAATGCGCCTTTTTTGATGACGGTTTCGTCCAAGACACCTTCTTCTTCCTTCAATTCTTTAAATCGTTCCATAAGTACAATTCCGTTCAAAACAGCTATACCGAACAAGGCGATAAATCCGATTCCGGCCGAAATACTGAAAGGCATACCGCGCAGCCAGAGCAACAAAATTCCGCCTACGGTGGCAAAAGGTATGGCCGTGTAGATAATCAACACGTTTTTCACGGATTTGAAAACAAAATACAGCATCAGAAAGATGAGTATCAACGCCACCGGAACGGCAATATACAGTCGTTTTTTGGCCGATTGCAGGTTTTCAAACTGCCCGGCGTAGGTTACGTAATATCCGGCCGGAAGTTTGATTTTTTTATCAATCGTTTTGCGAATATCATCCACCACCGATTGCAAATCCCTGTTGCGCACATTGATGGAAACCACCGTGCGGCGATGGGTGTTATCCCTTGAAATTTGGGCGGCACCGGTGGTGTAGGTTATTTCCGCCACTTCGCTCAATGGGATTTTGTTGCCGTTTGGCGTGTCCACCAATAAATTTTTCAAGTTGGTCAAATCTTTTCGCAAACTGCTGTCCAATCGCACGACCAAATCAAAACGTTTTTCGCCTTCAAAAACATTTCCCGCCGACTTTCCGGCAAATCCCATGGCAATTATCTCATTCAAGTCGTTTATTTTCAATCCGTATTTGGAAAGTTTGTTCCGGTCGTATTTCACCAGCATTTGCGGTAGTCCCGCGGTTTTTTCCACCGAAATATCACCCACACCTTCAATGTTTTCAATGGCCTTTTTTATTTGATGGGCTTTTTCGTTAAGAATTTGCATATCTTCACCATAGATTTTTACCGCAATATCTGAGCGAACGCCCGAAATCAATTCGTTGAAGCGCATTTCAATGGGTTGGGTAAACTCCAATTCCATATCGGGAAAAACCGACAGGGCTTCTTTCATTTTTTCAATCAATTCCTCCTTGCTGCTTATGTTTTTCCATTCCTTGCGCGGTTTGAGGGTTACAATCATATCTATTTGTTCCATGGACATGGGGTCGGTGGGAACTTCGGCGGCACCTATCCGGCTGACCACTTGTTTAACTTCGGGAAATTTAAGTAAGATTTTTTCCATCCGGGTGGTGATGCGCTTGACCTCCGAAAGCGAAGTTCCGGTTTTGAGCACGGGCTGGATCACCAAATCGCCTTCGTCCAGTGTGGGAACAAATTCGGCACCCAAATGCGTGAAAATATAAATGGCGCCTAGAAAAATTCCTGCGGCCAATCCCAATACCTTTTTCTTGTTTTCCATGGCCCAATCAATGGTGGGTTGATACATTTTTTTAAGGAACGACATAATGCGAACCGAGATGTTTCGCTCCGATAATTGATGCGGTTTCAAAAACAAGGCCGTCATGGCCGGCACATAGGTCAAACCCAACAGAATGGCACCGATGAGCGCAAAACTGAACGTCATGGCCATGGGACGGAACATTTTTCCTTCCACACCTTGAAGCGTTAGTATGGGAATGAAAACAATCAAAATGATAATTTGACCGAAAATGGCCGACGACATCATTTTGGAGGCCGCATTGACGGAAATCCGGTCTTTCAATTCTTTTTGTTCGTTCTTCGGTAATTCTTTCAGTTTCAAATATTTTTGAACCAGCAGAAAAGCGGTGAATTCCACAATGATTATGGCTCCGTCGATGATAATCCCGAAGTCGATGGCGCCCAAGCTCATCAAATTGGCGTCAATGTCCAGGAGATACATCATGGAAAGCGTAAAAAGAAGCGATAGCGGAATCACCGATGCCACAATCAAACCCGAACGCCAATTGCCCAACAGCAGCAGGACCACAAAAATCACAATCAAACTTCCCAAAACCAAGTTTTCGGTAATGGTAAAAGTGGTTTTTCCCACCAATTCGCTCCGGTCCAAAAAGCCGTTGATGTATAATCCTTCGGGCAGGATTTTGGATATTTCTTGCACACGTTGATGCACGGCTTCGATAACTTCCTTGGAGTTGGCGCCTTTGAGCATCATGATTTGACCCATCACTTTTTCGCCTTCGCCATTGGCCGTGATGGCGCCAAAGCGTGGCGCATGTCCGTAGCCCACTTTTGCAATGTCTTTGATTTTTATAGGTATGCCGTTCCTGACCGTAACCACCGTATTGCGGATATCGTCCAAATCTTTCATCAATCCTTCGCCGCGAATGAAATAGGCCTTGTGATTTTTTTCAATGTATGCACCGCCGGCATTGCTGTTGTTTTTTTCAAGGGCTTCAAATACTTCCGAAATACTTATACCTATGGATTTCAGTTTGGACGGATTGACGGCCACTTCGTATTGCTTCAAAAATCCGCCCCAAGTGTTGATTTCCACCACACCCGGAATACCCGACAAATACCGCTTGATAATCCAGTCCTGAATGGTGCGCAAATCCGTTGGGGAATAACGGTTTTCGTAGCCCGGTTTTACGTCCAGGATATATTGATAAATTTCTCCCAGTCCGGTGGAAATGGGTCCCATTTCGGGTGTGCCGAAGCCCTCCGGAATTTTCTCTTTGACCGCATTGAGTTTTTCGGCAATCAACTGGCGCGGTAAGTAGGTGCCCATACTTTCTTTGAAAACGATGGTTACCACCGATAATCCGAATTTGGACACCGAACGTATTTCCACCACACCCGGCAGGTTGGACATTTCCAGTTCGATGGGATAAGTGATAAATTGTTCAATATCCTGCGTGGACAAATTTTTGGAAACGGTGATCACTTGCACCTGATTGTTGGTGATATCGGGCACCGCACCGATGGAAATGTGGGTTAGCGAATAAAGCCCGAAACCAATCAGAATGGTAACGAAAAAGAATACGATAAATTTATTTCTTACACTGAACCGTATGATTTTTTCTAACATAGGTAAAATATTTTTGGTTGATTAATGGAAAAGCTTGATCCGATACTACGAAAGGACTTGAAAAGTTTTCCGTTTTGGCAAACGGATTCAAAAAGAGGATTTACCTACGAAAAATCAGGCGGATCGATGATGGAATCAAAGTAAGGTGAAGTAAAATTTTCCTGGTAGTAAAATATACGTTTGGAAAAAATAACCGGATGGAAATTAATGGACAAATCGGTTTTTAAAAAATACTGATCCAAATGTAAGTGGTAAATGCAATGTTTGTGTTTGTTGTTGTGTTCCTGCTGATCTTTTTTATGTTCTTCCGAGTGGTATTTTTTCAACGACCCGAAATGTTTGGAAACAAAGCTAAAAATATCATCCCCGTATTTTTCCTTGTGCAAACGGTAATCCATGGCATATTCATGGAAAAAATCCAATATATGATAATGTGCCCCGATACTTTGGGCCATAAAGACAACAATAAGTAAATATGTTAGTATCGTTTTCATTTACAAATGCAATATTATATTTTTTTACCCATATCAAACGTCAAAAAATTATAAGAAATATTGATAGGTATATTTATCAAAGCAATTATGCGGAAATAGATTGGCAAAAAATTTTTGAACCTAAGGCGTTATGCGCAAAATCAAACCTCGAAAACCACCCCCGAACAATGGTCCCAGGGCGCACCCGTTACCGAAGCCAAAACATTGGGTTTTCCTTGGATGCGGAGCAAGCCGAGCAAAGCAAAAATCAGCGCTTCCTTGTAGTCGATCAGTTGGGGTGAGGGAATGACAATTTCGGCGTTTGTATGGGTGCGAATACGTTCCATAAGGTATTTGTTGTAGGCGCCGCCACCCGTAACCAAAACACGTCCGCCGCGAATGTGCCGGGCTATTTGCATGGCAATGTGCTCGGTAAAGGTGGCCAAGGCATCGTTAACGGAAAGTTCGTTCCGGTCGATCATCGGTAAAATTTCGGTTTCCACAAATTCCCAACCCAGCGATTTGGGCCGTAAATCCCGGTAGTAGGGCAGGTCGTTGAGTGCTTCCAAGAGGCCGGGAGTAATTTTGCCCGTGCGGGCTATTTGTCCGCCGGCATCGAAGGTCTTGCCTACACGGCGGGCCAAGGTGTTGAGCACAATATTGGCCGGCCCGGTGTCGAAGGCAATGCGCCTGTCTTGTTCGTCGTCATAAGAAATATTGGCAAACCCACCGATGTTCAGGCAATAGTCGTATTCGCCGAAAAGCATCCGGTCGCCTATGGGCACCAAGGGTGCGCCCTGACCGCCCAAGGCCACGTCCTGGCGGCGAAAGTCGCAAACCGTGGTTATTCCGGTGCGAGCGGCAATATGCGCTCCGCTACCGATTTGCAAGGTGTAAGCTTGTTCGGGCGCATGGAAAATCGTTTGCCCGTGCGAGGCAATCAAATCGGGGCGGGCAGCGCCGGTTTCGACCAGAAAGCGATTTACCGTGTCGCCAATAAAGTAACCGTATTCGGCGTCCAAAAGGGTGAGTTCCTGTCCCGTAGCATGGAAGGCATCGCGCAGGCGTTTTTCCCATTTGGGCGAATAGCCGTAGGTGTGGGTGGCCAAAAAACGGAAATTTGCCGGATTATTGTCATCAAAATCCACCAGGGCCAAATCCATGCCGTCGAGCGAGGTGCCGCTCATAATGCCCAAAACTTTCATGATGCGGAGGTTTTACGGGAATTGTTCAATAGAAAACGGGCATGCTCCAAGGCCGTGGCCGAGGGTGGTTTCCCTTCAAGCATTTCGGCGATTTCATGAACGCGTTCATTTCGGTCCAAGGATTTGACTCGGGAAAGAATTTCGCCGTTTTGTTCGGTTTTGAACACTTTGAAATGCCGGTCGCCGGCCACAGCAATTTGTGGCAGGTGGGTAATAAGCACGATTTGCACATTGCGACTCATTTGGGCAAATAGCGTTGCCATTTTCCGGGCCACATCACCCGAAACTCCCGTATCGATTTCGTCGAACACCAGGGTGGGCCAACCGGCACTTTGTGCCACCAGGGTTTTGAAAGCCAGCATAAGCCGCGATATTTCACCGCCCGACGCCCGTTTGCGAATGTCGCCATAGGTTTGGCCTTTGTCGGACGAGAGCAGGAATTCGGGCCGGTCGATGCCCGTTTCGTCGGGTTGGCCGGAGGTGTTTAGGCGGATTCGTATGCGGCTGTGTTCCATGCCCAGGTCTTGCAATAGTCCGTGCACATATTTTTCGATTCGGGGAATGGCCTGGCTACGCTTTTCGTGCAATGTTTGCGCCGATTGACGAACGGCGGCTTCAAGCTTGGTGATTTGTTTTTTCAGCAGTTGTAAACGTTCTTCCAAGCGGCCGGAATCTTCGGTTTCGGCTTCCCAGTTTTTTTTCAGCGCCAATAATTCGTCTTTGGTTTGGACACGGTGCTTGGTCATCAGCCGGAAATATTCGTCCAATTGATGGCGAAGCCGTTGCGCTTCGTCGTCATCCATCCACCGGAAATCGTCGGCCGTGCGATTCAGTTCGAGCAAAATATCGTTCATTTCGGCCATAATGCCGTCCCAACGATTTGCTAAGTCGGTCAATGGTTCATGGTCATCGGCTATGCGGTCGAGTAAGCCGCGCGATTCGGTAAGCCGTGGCATAATTCCGGCGGTTTCGTCGTCGAACAGTTGGCGGATTTGCGTCAAGGTTTCCAGTATGCGTTCGCGGTTTTCGTAGGATTTTAATTGCTCTTCGGCCTGTTCGATATCCAAATCCCAGTCCAAGCCGTTGAGTTCGTCCAATTGGAACTGACGGTATTCGGCGTTTTGTTGCAATATGGTAAAACGTTCGGATAGTTCGGCATATTCACGCTCCGCTTGTTTCCATTCCCGGTATTGTTGGCGGTATTGGTCCAACAATTCCTTGTTTCCGGTCACGGCATCCAATATGGAAAGCCGGAAATCTTTGCGTTGCAGCAGAAGGTTTTGGTTTTGGGAATGAATATCCACCAGCCGGGCACCCAGGCGTTCCAAGGTTTCCAGCCGCACGGGCGTGTCGTTTACAAAGGCGCGTGATTTGCCCGAAGGCAGCAATTCGCGCCGGATGATGGTTTCGGGTTCGTAGTCCAAATCCTCGGCCTCGAAAAATTCTTGCAATCCGTAGGCCGAAATGTCGAAAACGCCTTCCACGGTCAGCTTGCGGGATTTGTCGCGGATAAGCGCCGTATCGGCCCGTTTGCCCAGGATGAGCGAAAGCCCGTTGAGCATAATGGATTTTCCGGCACCGGTTTCGCCCGTAATCACGTTGAGCGCCGGCGAAAAGTCCATATCCATCCGGTCGATAAGGGCCAAATTGCTGATGTGCAATTGCTTTATCATCAGGTTTTTTTCTTTTGTTTTTCGGCGGCCGGAAACAATACGTTGTTCAGGATGAGCCGGTAGCCGGGTGAGGTCGGATGAAGGCGAAGTTCGGTTTTGGGGTCACCCACTTTGTGCTTGTAGTCTTCGGGGTCGTGCCCGCCGTAGAAGGTAAACATGCCTTTGCCTTTTTTGCCGTGGATGTATTTGGCTTCGCCGTTCCAGGGCGTAACGGCCATAATGATCACGTTGGGTTTGATGGTTTTGGGATTAAATGCGGTGGTTTGTCCGTAAAAACCTTTAATCAGGTCGGTATGGTTTTGGGTGAGCATGGTGGGCACGGGGTCGTATTTGGCCGAAAAGCTTTTGAGTTCGAAATAATCGTGGTCTTTGGGCACGTTGCGCACCGGTGTGGTGTCGATATTCGAAAATTCATAGACCATGGGGTCGGTTTCCAGGATGAAATTTTCGAAAGCAAAGGTCTGGCTAAAATCCATTTTATCCTGATAGCCGGGTTCCGAGGGGTCGCCGTCGAACATGGGTTCGCAAATATCGGTATTGTGAGCGGCCAGGGCGATGTCGAAGGTGTCGGTGGCCGAACACATGGCAAACATAAAGCCACCGCCTACAACAAAATCGCGGATTTTTTGGGCCACAGCCAGTTTGAGTTTGGACACTTTGGCAAATCCGAGCTTATGGGCCAGGGCTTCCATTTCCCGTTTGCGTTGCACATACCAGGGGGCCGTCCGGTAAGCGGCATAAAAACGCCCGTATTGTCCGGTAAAATCTTCGTGATGCAAGTGAAGCCAGTCGTATTTGACCAAATCGCCGCGCAGGACTTCTTCGTCGTATATCACGTCGTAGGGAATTTCGGCATAGGTCAGGGCCAGGGTAACGGCATCGTCCCACGGCATTTTGTCTTTGGGTGAATATACGGCGATTTTAGGCGGTTTTTCCAGCGTAACGGCATGGGTATTGCGGGCCGGGCTTTCCACATCTTCGAGGATTTGCAGGGCTTGGGCATCGGTAATTTCTTCGAAGCTGATGTCCTTAACGGTGGCTTCGTTTTTGAGTTCGTCCATCGAAGGCATCAGGAAAGCACCACCGCGATAGTTGAGCAACCATTTGACTTTGACACCTTTGGTCAGGGCGTGGTAAACAAGGCCGTAGGCCTTCAAATGCTGATGCTGGGCTTCGTCCATGGGAATAAGCAACCAAGCGGCACGTCCGGCATTGAATGCCAGGAGGAAAACAATCCAACCCAAAATGAATTTAGAACGGAACATCGTCATTGGGATTATTTTCGGGTGAACTTCCGTTATTGCCCGATGGGCCGAAGGCTTGGTTTGAATCGGGGAGATTACCTGAAACATTTTCCGGTAGCCCGTGATTGATTTTCGAATCCAACACTTGGGGGGCATTGTCCTGGTAGTTAATATCCAGGAAGCGCCCGTGGTTTTTGAAAAACCACAGCCGGATGGAACCGGTGGCACCGTTACGGTGTTTGGCAATAATGAGTTCCACCTGGTTGTCGGTTGGGCCTTCGGGTTCACGGTCCCACACCGTGATGTTATAGTAATCGGGTCGATAGAGGAAAGTTACGATATCGGCATCCTGTTCAATGGCACCCGATTCGCGCAGGTCTGAAAGCTGAGGCCTGCGGTGTTGTTGATCTCTATACCGGTCTTCCACCTTACGTGAAAGTTGTGAAAGAGCTACGATAGGAATATCCAATTCTTTGGCCAGGGCTTTCAGCCCGCGCGAAATGGTGGAAATTTCCTGTTCGCGATTGCCGGCTTTTAGACGGTCCGACACATGCATCAATTGCAGGTAGTCGATAAATACGATTTGAATGTTTTCCTTGCTTTTGAGCCGGCGGGCTTGGGCCCGAAGGTCAAAGATGGTCATATAGGACGTGTCATTGATAAACAATTTGGGATGTTCGCTGATTTCCTTGATTTTGTCGTTGAGCCGTTCCAATTCATCTTCCGTGAAATTACCCGCACGGAACTTGGATGCATTGATTTGGGTTTCGTTGGCCAAAATACGTTTGAGCAATTGTTCGGCCGACATTTCCAGCGAAAAGAAAGCCACGGGCATATCGTGGTCAAAGGCAATGTTACGGGCCATGTGCAGGGCAAAGGCCGTTTTACCCATCGAGGGGCGGGCGGCCAGAATAATCAGGTCACCGCGTTGCCATCCCGAGGTGATGCGGTCCAGGTCGGCAAAGCCCGAAGGCACACCGGGCAATTTGGACTCTTTGGTAATTTCTTCGATTTCATTGCGCACACGGATAAGGATGTTATCCACAGGTTCGGCATCTTGCTTCATGGTGCCTTGCGACACGCCGTAAATTTTTTGCTCGGCCCGGTCCAGGATGTCGAAAACGTCTTCGGTATCGTTGTAGGCATCTTTTTTCATATCGTGCGACACTTCGATCATTTTGCGTCGCATGTATTTTTCCAGCAAAATACGCGCATGATGTTCGATGTGGGCCGAGGATGTAACTTTGCGTGAGAGTTCCAGCAGGTAGTATTCGCCGCCGGCTTCACGCAGTTTGCCCATGGATTCCAATTGCTTGCGCACGGTGAGCAGGTCAATGGCGCCCGATTGATCGAAAAGGTTTACAATAGCATGAAAAATAATTTGATGTTTGGGCTCATAAAAAATTTCGGGCCGCAGCATATCGATTACTTCGTTTACGGCGCGGCTATCGATGAGGATGGCGCCCAGCACGGCCTGTTCCACATCCACGGCTTGGGGTGGGATTTCGGGTTGTCCGGGCAACAATTGGGCCGAACGGGTGGTCATATTTTTTTGCGGGTCAGGATTTTTGGCTTCCATCGGCTTGGGGTTTGGCGTAAAAATAAAGGTCGTGGGCGTCGATTTTCAGGTTTAAATATTGTTCCAGATCCTTGCGGATGGCATCGATGCGCGGGTCGCAAAATTCGATGATGCGGTCGATGCTTCCGTCAGGGCGGAGGACGATGATGTGGTCGTGCTGATTGTTGTATAAACTTTTTTCGTAGAAAGCGGCTTTGTCCGAAAATTGGTGCTTACGAATCAATCCCGCTTGCAACAGGAGTTCCAAGGTGTTGTAAACGGTGGCACGGCTCATGTGCATACCGTTTTTTTTGATGGTTTTGTAGATGCTGTCCACATCGAAATGGTCGTCAATCGAGTATATCGTTTCCAGTATCGTAAAACGTTCGGGTGTTTTACGATGCTGATTTTCAGTGAGAAACTTGGCAAATCGCTTCCGTATGTGGAGCAGAACTTCCTTGTGGGCCATCGGCGGAATTTTAGTCTATAAAATTACTCCTTTCGTCCAAAACGGCCAAATATTTTCGGGCTGTGTCATCGGGGTTCCGGGTTCGACGCTACCGGATTTAGGATAGAAAAGCCGAAATAGTTTTTTTTATTTATGGCGTTCCGGGAGCCCTTGCGCTCCGCCTGCGGCTGCGCGCGGTCTCCCTTCACGGCTCCACAAGCCGTCAGGGCGCCGGCGGCGGAATGGAATTCCGCTGCCGGCGGCGCAAAATTGGATGGCCGATACTTCGATGCGGGGTTTGGCGGTTGTTTTTGGGCAGGGCCGCAAAAATTCGATATTTTTTGCGCCGCCCGGCCCGCGCCTTCGGCGCGGGCCGGCGCTCTTTGTCTTGTTCCGCTGCTTCGGGAACCTGCGGCTTCCGAAAGCCAACGCACAGGCCGCGCCTTGTTTCCCTTCGCTCGCTTCGGAGCCGCTTTGCGTCTCCTCGCGGCCCTCGGAGCCCTTCGGTCTCCTCGGGTATTCTTTTTGTCATTCCCGCGAAAGCGGGAATCCAGGCGCTCTGGTTTGCATTACTTTGTCATTCACACAATGCGACAAACTCACGGGCGGTTTTCGCCTTCAATATTTACATTAGCAGAGCAGTGTCATTCCGACGGAGCCGCGCAGCCGCGACTGCCTGTCCCGCACCGAAGGTCGGGAAGGAATCTCTTCGCGGATTGAACAATAGGAACGCAAAATTCCGCCTTGGATGAAACATCCATAATGAGATTTCTCAGTCGCACCCTTCGGGCGCTCCATCGAAATGACACGCTACTTCAATGTTTGCAGTAGAAGAAGACAAATCACAAATCGTTAATCATCTGTTCAGTGTTCGATATTCTAGCGCGATTTATCGCGCGAAAAAAGCGCCAGGGATGGAAGCGGTTATGCGGCGAAGGGGCGCCCGGGCATTTCCCGCAGGCGGAGGCCGACAGTGGGAGGCCCTACGCACTGCGGGGGCGCCGGAGGCGCCGAAATGCCGGTGCGGCCCGAGCCGCATTTGAGCGGACAGCCCGGCCCCGCCTCGTGAACACGTCGCAGGACAAGCAACGTGCCGGCCTGCGGCTGTGTGAACGAGTGCGGGGAGGCGCCCTAAAAATTATCCTATAAAAAAGCCCGTTTACCACCGGGCAACGGGCAGAAGTGTTTTTGAAGGCCTGTTCCCCTAGGATAGCGCTTCGTGTTGGGTTTGCAAACTTTGGGTTTGGTGGGGCGTGTTTTGCGAACGACAATCTTCGTAGCTGCCGCAGGAGGTTGCCGTAAAATACAAAAGCACAAGTCCCAATGCAATGAGTTTTTTCATAGGTATGTAGGTTTAGATTTGTATCCCGATGCCGGCATGGTAGCCGGGGAATTTTTGGATGTTATACTGTGCAAAGATATGCAAAATCCACAAATTGAACCGGATGCCCACAAATCCCTTGTAATCGTTCACACCGAAATGCAGGTCCAAAGGGTTGTGAAGCGTTTCGGTTTGCTGGCCTATAACGATGCCGTTGTTATCCACAATGTTGTAGGTAATATCCTTGTGGCCAATGATTTGCAAGGACGTCCCGCCGCGGATATATGCCAGTCCGCCGTAGAGCGAAACCAGTTTCAATTCCACCGAGCCCACGGCGCCCAGGGTAAAAGTGTTCAGCCCGTAGCGGGCTTCCCAATCGATGCTGTCGCGGCTGACACGGACGCTGGAATGCGTGTAGGCCGCATAGGCGGACAAGCGGAAGGAGGATTTGAGCCCTAAATACTGCCCAATATCGTGCTTGACACCGAGTCCCAGCACATCGGGGCGGATGTTTTGATAGTTGATTTTCGGGAAATAACGCAGCATCACTTCGGTGTTCAAGGGCAGGCCGACGGCAAGTTGTATGCTCATGCCCGGAATACCGGGTTTGAATCCTTGGAGCAAGGAGTCCAAATCGTCCTTAAAACCGGGCGGGGCCGGAAATTCCAACTCATAATAAGTGCCGGGCACCGAAGCCGGCGATTTCAGTTTGATTTTGTAGTCCGTATCGGGCCCGAGCACCGTAGGCAATGCCGTGCCGTCGGGTAGGGGATTGCCGGCATCATCAAGCACTTGCAGGTATTCATATTCCGACGAGCGGTAAGTGAAGTTTTGAAAACGGGCGGGTACGGTAGCATAGTCCGTATTGATTTGCAAGGCCAAGTGAAGCGTTTTGAGCGGTTTGGCCCGGTGGATCCATCCATCGGCGCTATTGAGCACCATTCCGTCGAAAAGCGGAAAAGCGTAGTGTGTCAAGTAGGTATTGGCATCCTGCTTGTATGCATCGAAAATTTGCTGGGCTTGTAGTTTCGCAGCAAAACCCAGGAGCAAGAGGATGGCAAGCCGGCGCATAGCTGTTGGTTTTTTAAATGTCGATGTTGGCGTAAATGGCGTTTTTTTCGATAAACTCACGGCGCGGCGGCACTTCGTCGCCCATGAGCATGGAAAAAATGCGGTCGGCCTCGGCGGCGTTTTCTATGGTAACCTGTTTGAGTACGCGCGTGTCGGGGTTCATAGTGGTTTCCCACAATTGTTCGGCGTTCATTTCCCCCAAACCTTTGTAGCGTTGAACATGGGCGCCTTGGCCGTATTCTTCCAGGAGTTTGTCGCGTTGCTCATCGTTCCAGGCGTAGGATTTTTTATTGCCTTTTTTGACCAAATACAGGGGCGGTTGGGCCAGATAAACATGGCCGCCTTCGATAAGCTCGCGCATATAACGGAAAAAGAAAGTCAGAATCAAGGTGGAAATGTGGCTGCCGTCCACATCGGCGTCGGTCATGATAATGACCTTGTCGTAGCGCAATTTTTCCAGGTTGAGGGCTTTGCTGTCTTCTTCCGTGCCGATGGAAACGCCCAGGGCGGTAAAGATGTTGCGGATTTCTTCGTTTTCAAAAACCCGGTGTTGCAGGGCTTTTTCCACATTGAGGATTTTACCGCGTAGCGGTAAGATAGCTTGAAAATTGCGGTCGCGACCTTGCTTGGCGGTACCGCCGGCCGAATCACCCTCCACCAGGAACAGTTCGCAACGTTCGGCATCGGTTTCGGAGCAGTCGGCCAGTTTGCCGGGCAGTCCGGCACCGCCCATCACGGTTTTGCGTTGCACCATTTCGCGGGCTTTGCGCGCAGCGTGGCGTGCCTGGGCGGCCAACACCACTTTGTCCACAATACGCTTGGCATCCTTGGGGTTTTCTTCCAGGAAGTTTTCCAGCATTTCGGAGACGGCCTGACTGACCGGTGCCATCACTTCGCGATTGCCTAATTTGGTCTTGGTTTGGCCTTCAAATTGGGGCTCGGCCACTTTGACCGACACCACGGCCGTGAGCCCTTCACGGAAGTCATCGCTCGAAATTTCGAATTTCAGTTTGTCCAAAAGCCCCGTTTTTTCGGCGTATTTTTTGAGCGTGGTGGTCAGTCCGCGGCGGAAACCGGTCAGGTGGGTTCCGCCTTCGTGCGTGTTGATGTTATTGACGTAGGAATGGATGTTTTCGGCAAAGGAGTTATTATAGACCATGGCTACTTCCACGGGAATGCCGTTTTTTTCGCCTTCCATGTGAATGACCTTGGAAATGATGGGCTCGCGATGGGCATCCAGGAAGCGGACAAATTCTTGGAGGCCTTCTTGGCTGTAAAATGCTTCGCGGCGGGGATTGCCTTCTTCGTCTTTTTCGCGCAAGTCGGTGAGCGATATATGAATACCGCGATTCAAAAAGGCCAGTTCGCGCAAGCGGGCGGCCAAGGTGTCGAAGTCGAACTCAATGGTTTGTTGGAAAATCTCTTTATCGGGGTGGAATTTGACAAAGGTGCCCGTACGGTCGATTTTGCCTACGGTTTTTACCGGATAGAGCGGTTTTCCGCGACTGTATTCCTGCTGCCATATTTTACCTTCGCGATACACCTTGGCCAAAAGGTGGTCTGACAGGGCATTGACTACCGACACGCCTACGCCGTGCAACCCGCCCGACACCTTATAGCTTCCTTTGTCGAACTTACCGCCGGCGCCTATTTTGGTCATTACCACTTCCAGGGCCGAAACGCCTTCCTTTTTGTGGGTATCCACCGGAATACCGCGACCGTTGTCTTCGACCGAAACGGAGTTGTCTTCGTAAATCACCACGTCGATCCGGTCGCAATAGCCGGCCAGGGCTTCGTCGATGGAGTTGTCCACCACTTCGTAAACCAAATGATGCAAACCACGCGGGCCCACATCGCCGATATACATGGACGGCCGCATGCGCACGTGTTCAATGCCTTCGAGGGCCTGAATGCTGTCGGCCGAATATTGGGAACCGGAAATTTGTTCTTCGTTCAAATTTTGTTTTTGCTCTTCGTTGCTCATAGGAGTTTGATATTTTTCAAGTATTACAAATTTACTAAAATTATTCCATTAATGCTTACAAATCCGGCACGTACAATATTTATCAGAAAAATGCCTGAACCCAACGATTTTTCCATCTTTTCTATCGAAGCGCGATTGGATTTTTTCGAACAGTTCTTTTTCGCCATTTTCTAGATACCTTCTGACTGCGTAACTACACAAATCGGCAATTTGAATCATGCCGGTCAATTGTGAATCAACAAAAAGTGGGGTTTCGATAATTTTTTCCACGCTGGTCCATAAGGTGCCACGATGCTGAAAAAATTTCATTAACTCGGTAAATCTTTTGGAAACAGTATCATTATTATCATGAATTAATATTCCATAAATTTCAGAATCTTTATTGTTTTTTGAAAGCGTTTTTGAACGGATTTTCAAGTATTGTTCAAAACGTGAAACCAATTGCTCAAAACTTTGCTCTTCAATGGATTTGGAAGAGATGGACGGATTAAAATGAACTTTATCTACTGCCTCTCCGAATATTCTTGCGTCTGCTTGTTTACCAATAAAATCTGCTATTTCATTTATAAAATTCAAGCGTTCATTGTATGTTAAATGTACATAATCTTTTGTTTTAATAAAA
This sequence comes from Flavobacteriales bacterium, assembly GCA_027023475.1. Taxonomy (GTDB): domain Bacteria; phylum Bacteroidota; class Bacteroidia; order Flavobacteriales; family Flavobacteriaceae; genus JAADED01. The sequence continues at coordinate 2,893 of JALVVJ010000193.1, read as the reverse complement.
TTCTTTTTTGTTTGTTTTAGTGCTTTTGGGTTTTGTTTTTTTAAGCGATATATTTCTTTTTTACGAAAAATTTCAACTTGAATTTTTCTTTGCTGATAACTCAGGTTTTCAAAATTATTAATTTGAGATTGTTCATAGTATTGTCTTAGTATCCAACCGGTATGAATTTCTTTTCCTTGTAAAAAATATTTATGCTTAATTTTTTCTATTTCCCGATCATAAAATTTCCACTTATGTAATGGAATAACATAACCCAGCAAGACATAATGACTTGTATTTCCCGGGATTTGAGGAGTTCCGGATTCGTCTATGTAACATAAATAAACCATATGATAAAAAAAAAGCGACTGGTTACGGGGAAAATTCCCTTTACGAGACGCTTAGCGACTCACCCAGACGCTATGCAAATATACAAACAATTATTACTTTACACAAACCTGCTCAAATAAAAACCGAATGCTACCGAAAACAGGCCGATGATCAGCGATGAGAAAAAGTAGGCCAAAAAACTTTCCCATTGGCCTTGGCGGATAAAGTGCAAACTCTCGAACGTAAAGGTGGAAAAAGTGGTAAATCCGCCCAAAAAACCGATAAGTATGGCCGGTGCCCATTGGGTATTGATCCAATGGCGCGAAATAAAAATACCGGTCAGGAAGCCGATAAAAAAACTCCCCAACACATTGGCCGAAAATGTCCCGTAGGGCATGAGTAAATCCGCTCCGTTAAACCATTTGCCTAAGTAATACCGGGCGATGCTACCCAAACCACCACCAATAAAAATCCAGAGTAACTTACTCATTTTCGGTATTTTGAGCGGCTATGGGCAAATATAGATACATTTTCCACTTGGAAGGATCTTTCGGATAACGGGTGTGGCCTACAACCATTTCTATAAAATACGGTTTCCCATACAAAAATTGCTCATTCGATGCTTTCAGGCGTTTTATCGCTTCGCGATAAGCCAATGAAGAATATACGTAATCGCCGATTATTTCAAATTGTTTATAATGGGCTTGCGGAATATAAAACTGAACGTATCGACCGGGGATATCAAATACCGTATCTTTGATTTGAACACCTACTACATATTCCAATGAATCTTTTTTGCGATTCATTAAAACAATAATGGGTTTTGTGCCTCTTTTCATTAGATTATTATGTATGGCAAACATCAATACATCCGGTAGGTCTTCGTCCAGTTGTTTGGCATAATCCATACGGTGTGCTACGCCATGAATGGCTAAGTATTTTTGAGGGGCGGGAATGGTGTCTTTGCGTAGGCGTAGCCGGTAGTTTTTTTTCAATTTGGCCATTAGATGCTGAAAACGAGCCATAACCGAATCTACCCTTTCGGTTACTTCGCGGCGGATTTGAAAATAACGCCACCGGTTTTGAAAAGGAATGATAGTTGTTACGGAAAGTTGCACCTTGGTATGCGAGCTGTCAACCAAGGCAAAGGCCCAATCCATATCGACATCATAGTCGTTGTTTACACAGAGTTCATATCCTACGTTATAGACCGGATTTTCGACTGTTTTACGTATGCGGACAATGGTTCCGTTTTTTAAAGCAAAACGACGGAATTTATAATACTTGCCGTTTTTATTCAGGTTGGCAATACTATCGGCCTGGTCAACCCAAGGCATGAATTTGTTCAATTGGTCAACGGTATTGAGGTGGAAAAAAACCACATCGGGATTTTTTCTCAGAATAGCGGTTTTTTGTAACACGAATCGGCCGGGAACAAGCGCCGAAACAATCAATACGCCGATGCCTGCCAGTAATATTCCCGTCAGTCCGAAAAGCAATCGCTTTTGCCCTGCGGATAGCTCGTGGTATTTTCGTCGCCAACAGAACATTATTCCGTATCTTTATCCGGCCAAAGTTATAAAATTCATTTCAATATGAAACGAGCTGTTCAAACTCAGCAAGCGCCGGCGCCCATCGGGCCGTATAGTCAAGCCGTGCAGCATGGGAATTTGCTTTTTGTTTCGGGTCAAATTCCGGTGGATGCCGAAGGTCGTTTGGAGACCGGAGATATCGGCCGGGCTACCCGTTTGGTGATGGACAATATTTCCGCCATTTTGGAAGCGGCGGGTATGGGAATGCAAAACGTGGTCAAGGTAAGTATTTTCCTTCGCGATATGGCTGATTTTGCAGTGGTAAACGAAGTTTACGGAAGTTATTTTACCGATGGCATCCCACCGGCCCGCGAGACGGTGCAAGTGGCCCGTTTGCCTAAGGATGTCCCGGTGGAGATTTCGGTGATTTCAGCCAAGGAATAATTTTTTTAGGGCGTCCCGCCGCACACGTTCGTGGCGGCTGCGCCGCATCGGCAGGTGCTTCGGGATGTCGGAGCACCCTTGCACCTCCCGTCACTCACGTGGCGCCGTCGGGCTGTCCACTCAAATGCGGCTTGGGCCGCGGCGGTTTGCTATGGGCCGGCTGCGGTGTCTCCTCGGTTCCTCGGAGCCTGCTCGCCGGCAGCAAACCAAGCCGCGCCGGCATCGCTTCAAGCATAAAGTATTGGAAAAGTTGCAGTTATTTTTGTCGAGAACAAAGCCGGCAATCCGAAGGCATAGCCGTAGCTATGGCAAGGATTGTCAATGCCGTTATCGGCAAAAAGAACAAAACTTGGTGTGATAATTTCATGCTTGAAGCGATGCCTACCCTTCGCCGCATAACCGCTCCCATCCCTGGCGCTTCTTGGCGCGCGATAAATCGCGCTTGAATAATGAACACCGAACATTTGAACGCCGATTTGAGTGTCAATCCCTAAATAGCGTTGACCGGTTTTACTATTTTTCTACTCATTAAATTGATTACAAATTTAATTGTTTTTTATAAGATATGTTGCTCTATATTTTTCATATGCTGCTCATTATCATCATAG
>JALVVJ010000192.1 GCA_027023475.1 Flavobacteriales bacterium | reverse complement strand
TCCGGCTGAATCCCCTGCCCTTGTATCCCGAAATTAACCTGCGCAACAACACCGCTCCGCGTTTGCACAAACCCCTGCGCATCCGGTTTTTCAAGGATTTGGAAGAACCCTTTACGCGGCAATTGTTTGTAAACCCGTCCGTGCAATACAATCTCTACGACGGCGTGCTCCTGGGTTTGGGGTTGAACAACAAAAGTTTTATCGACAAATCTTTTAGCTGGGAACTAAAACCCGAATACGGATTTTCGAGCCGCCAATGGACGGGTTCGGCGGATTTCCGCTACATCAAACGAGTGGTTCGGCCCTATCTGTTCGGTTGGTCGATGGGGGGATATGCCAAGCGCTACCACTACGATTTCGACCGCTGGTACCGGACGGCTTCGCTCTTTGCCGTGCTATCGTTCAAGGACCGGGCACACAAGTTCCTCAAAGGTCAGGATTATTCGGCCGAATTGCTTTGGGTGGATAAGGAGGTTACACATCCCGACGAAACATCGGCCTACTTGGTAGGGCGCTTGGCCCACAACTGGTATTTGCGCGGACTCATCAAAAATTACAGCTGGACCAATAGTTTGGAATTTCACCGGCGCTTTGTCAAATTCCAAACCGAGTTCCGTTTCCGCAGTTTTGTGGACCGCTTTCGCCAAATCGAATGGCGTACTTATTTTGCTTGGATGCCCTACAACCGCACCCGGACGTCCTATTTCCTTCCGGCTTTGTCGCGGCCTACGGATTATTTGTTTAAATACAACTACTACGGCCGGTCGGAAAGCACGGGACTGTTCCACCAACAATATGTTTACGCCGAAGGCGCCTTCAAGGTTTTCTATCCCGACCAATATGCCAACCTGTGGATGTGGACACACAATTTGAATGTAGGGCTTTACAAGCGCTTGAACCTTTTCGCCGATATCGGATGGGCGGCCAACCGCGGACAAGTTTCCGTTTTCCATTACGATGCGGGATTGCGCTTGTACCTGGTGCCGGATTATTTCGAATTTTATTTTCCCGTGGTATCGGATATGGGTTGGATTCCGCTTGACAGGCACTATTGGGAGCATATCCGCATTATGTTCGTGTTCGACCTGCCCAACTTGTTCAAGATGTTCAGCCGTTCGTGGTATTGAGGGAGTTTAACCGGATGTTTGGTTCGTTTATCGCTCCACAAGCCGTCAGGGCGCCGGCGGCGGAATGGAATTCCGCTGCCGGCGGCGCAAAAGTTGTTCCGGCGATTTGTTTGTATCCTAATCCGGCTGAAAACACCACCTCAACCGGAATATTTCACTTTTTTGCGCCGCCCGGCCCGCGCCTTCGGCGCGGCGCCGGCGCCCTTTGTCTTGTTCCGCCCTTCGGGAGCCGTCGGCTTCCACAAGCCAAAGCAAATGCCGCGCCTTGTCTCCCTTCGGTGTTCCGCGAGCCCTGACGGTCTCGCTCCACTTGCTGCGGAGCCCTTCGCACTTCGCAAGCTCAGTGCTTGGTCTCCTTGCGGGCCTCGGAACCCTCCGGTTTCCTCGGCGAGCGGCGAACCCGCTGCGCGGTTTCGCCTTCAATGTTTGCAGTAGCGGACAATCAAAAAAAACCGGATATTCCAACCAAGGCCGGATATTCCATTGTGGACGCGCGATTTATCGCGCGCACCTTATTATCGCACCAGGGATGGGAGCGGTTATGCGGCGAAGGGCAGGCCGATGGTTTTCCGCCCGGCGGAGGCGACCGAAGGAAGCCCCACGCACGGGCGGGCGCGGGCAAGCATAGCCACAGCCCGCGCAAAACCACAGCACTGCCCGAGCCGCATTTGAGCGGACAGCCCGGTCCCGACATCGCGTAAGCGATGTGCGGGGAGGCGCCCGAAAAATTCAACATATCATATTTTTTTTTATATTGCTTTCCGAAAATCCTAAAAACACATCAATGAAACAAAAAGTCCTTTTGTTCGTCCTGTGGCTCGCCCTGGCTACGGGACTGCAAGCGCAGAGCATCAGCGAACATTATTTTGACGTAAATGCCGGGCTGCCTACGCAGTTCGACACCCCGGGAAGCATCGTTTATCCTACGGGCTATACGGCCTACAACACCTATACGCCGGTAGTGTTTGTCCATGGCATTACGGGAAAACTCTCGGGCGCCTTCGAAGCCAATATCGAAAGCGTCAAACGTCATCATCTGCAAGCGGCCTTTGTGCAACTCCACCCCACGGGCACGCCCGAAGAAAACGGTAAGCTGCTCAAACGCATGATCGACCGCATTGCTTCACATTTTCATTGCGCTACGGTAAGTATTGCCGCACACAGCAAAGGCGGTATGGACTCCGAACGGGCCCTTTACGGCGAAAATCCCTACCAAAGCGGCATTCCCAGCTTCGGTTACGAAAAAGTGGATGCGGTTTATACCTTCGGTTCGCCGCTCAAAGGTTCGCGCGTGGCCGATGTGGGTGCTTCGTTGTCGTGGCTGGGTATTCCCTGGATTGCCATGTGGTATTTGAACGGTTTTTCGCTCACCAGTGCATCGGTGCAGGAATTTCACAACTGGGCCCAATCCTGGAACATCATTTCCAACGGAACTTTCCGTAACTACTACAATCCCAACGGGGCGTCCTACACCCGCCGCAATATGATCGAAGACAATACCACCCGATGGTGGGCCCATCAATCCGATGACCCTTGCTACGAAAACAAATGGTATTTCTGCTATGTGGGCAACGGTTTCCACCACACAGCCGGGGCCTACTACGATGCCTACTGGGAATGGGATTGGTTCAACTCGGGCTGGCGCAATTGGCACACCGACAACGACGGTTTTATTGCCGTTTACCGTGCCCGCCGCGAAGTGATTCAAAACGCCTCGCCCGCCCTTACGCCCGGCGCAGGCGACAGCAACTACATCACCATGCACGATGCCAATCACACCTCGCTGTGGGATCCGGGCGAAGGCCATTTCGACCGCGAAGCGGCTCCTTATTTGCATTACGGCCTTTACGGTTATTATCGGCCTGCTTCGCAACCACAACAGGATAAAGCAGGCGCCGTAACCATGACGGGCGTAACGGCTCATCCGATTTATATGAGCAACGGTTATATCGGTGCCGCCCGTAGCGGTAAACATCGTTTTGTGGTGGAAAACGACGGCGACGACTATCAACTGGTCATTTGGTCGGAACGGCCCGTGCAAAATATTTCGCTCGTTCAAGGCCGTCAAAAACGCAGTTTCAGTGCCGTTCATTCGGCTTTCAACCAGCGTATGAACAGCTATGAAAATGTTTTTGAATTGTCCGGCATGCCTCGCGGACTTTGGGAAACGGCTACCGGTTTCGGTCCTGTGGTGATGATGGCCCGCAACCTGACGCCGCAAGCCGCTTTTGGCGTTAAATGGAATTGGGACGAAGCCAAAGGATTCGAAGGCAAACCCTTGGAAGTGAAAGTGAGCGGCAACGGATTGGATTACAGCCACGTGAAAGTTATGGTTTTGCTTACCGAATTGGCCGGCAACGAAGCCAAATTCAATCAAATCATTGTAGCAAAACCCGACGAAAAAGGCCATACATCCATCGACCTGGCGCCCTATTTGCAAGCAGGACATAAATATGCCATTGAAGTGATTGCTCAAACCGGCGACAAGGATACACACGGTCTTTCGCGTACGGCCTTTACCACGGTTTACGTGCCCGAAAACCTGCCGGTGCGCGATGTGGAAGTAAGTGCCAAAGGTTCCGAAAAATCCGAATTGGGCTTCGAGCCGTCGGTATTTCCCAATCCGGCCACCGACTTGGTCAATATCACGTCCGACAAAGCGGACTTTACGGCGCGTTTGTATAATGCCGCCGGAATGGAAGTTCGTCAATGGACGGCCGAAGGTTTCCAATTGCAAGCCGGCATCAAGGGATTACCCGCAGGCGTTTACTTGCTTAAAATTGAGACCACCGGCGGCGTGCATACGCGTAAATTGGTGATCCGGTAACGAATAATTATTCCGAAGAAAATGAATAAAACCGCCTCCGTTTGGGGGCGGTTTTTTTATAGGATAGCCATGAAAATGCGTGCCGGACCGAGCGGTAATGGGAAGGTAGGGCGCAGCCCGGAGGCGTTCCCATTGGAGCGGAGGGTCGGTTTCCCAAGCGCCCGAAAGGCCGCGAGGGATACGCCAAAAAAATATTAATCAAAAACTTTTTTGATTTGTTCCTCATCGCCCACCACCAGGATGATATCGCCCTGCGAAAAGCGATAATCGGCATCGCGCAGCAATTGCATGCCATCGGCGGTTTTATGCATCAAAACGATGATGTTATGCTTGCGGCGCAGGTCCAAGTCGCGCAAGGTTTTTCCGGCCATGCGTTCCGGCACGCGCACTTCCACAATATAATGATGCTTGTCGATTTCGAATTTTTCCAACAAGTTGGGATAGGAAATACGCTCGGCCAGGCGGCGGGCGGTGGCTACCTCGGGCATAATCACCTCGTCGGCACCGATTTGGAGGAAAATATCCCGTTGAATAAACCGGTTGGCCTTGCCGATAATATAGGGTACTTTCATTTTTTTCATCAACGCAATGGCCAAAATGACCGCTTCGAGGTTGCTACTCATGGCCAAAACCACGGTGTCGAATTTGTTGATTTCGATTTTGCGCAGAACATCCTCGTCGGTTACGTCGGCAGTAATAGCCACGGCGACTTCGTCTTGTATGGCATTGACTTTTTTTTCGTCCGAATCGATGGCCATTACGCTGTGGCCATTGCGCGAAAGTTGAACGGCCAGTTCGAATCCGAACGTGCCCAAACCGATGACAGCGATATCCAATTTATGACGTTGCATAGACAATGGTTTTTTAGAATAATGTTCCTTCGGGATATTTGATAGATGGCTCCTTGCGGCGAATCAAAGTGGCCATAGCAAAGGAAGCCGGGCCCACGCGTCCAATAAACATCAGGGCAATGAGCACCCATTTGCCGGCAATGGATAATTGTGGAGTGATACCCAAGGAAAGTCCTACGGTGCCCATGGCCGACACGGCCTCGAAAAGAGCGTCTTTGAGCGGAATATTATTGTCTTGCAGCAGCAATAAGGTGCCCGTAAAAATCACGGCGAAATAAATTACCGCCGTAGCAAAAGACTTCATGATTAATCGGAATCCGATACGACGGCGGGAATAAACCACTTCGGTTTTGCCTTTGAGCACCGACAGGATGGAATAGACAATCACAAAAAAGCTGGTGGTTTTGATACCGCCACCCGTGGAACCCGGCGATGCGCCTATAAACATCAGCAACATAAGCAGGAAAATAGACGGATAATGCAAAATATTCATATCCACCGAATTAAAACCCGCCGTTCGAGCCGTTACCGATTGAAAAATACTGTCGGTAATGCCCAAGTGCCCACCTTCGAATAAATAAAGCAACAATGCGCCAACCACTATCAGCCAGGCGGTAGTGAGAAGAACAACACGAGAATGTAAACTCAAACGGTGCCTGCGCTTGCGAAATAACATCAATTCGAAAATCACATAATAACCCAAACCACCCATAACAATCAATCCGGCAATGGTGAATTTTATCAGGGGATTCAAGCCGGTTACACTAGAATCGAAGGTAGAAAATCCGGCGTTACAAAATGCCGAAACGGCATGAAACAAACCGTGCCAAGCGGCTTGCCCGGGTGAAAATCCTTCGTAAAGAAAACCGGCCGTTAATAAAAGGAATCCGATAAACTCGGTAACAAAGGTGATTTTGAGAATGTTTTGGAGCAAATGGGAACCTTCGTAGAAGGAAGATTCTTGAAGTGTCGAAAATTTGACCCTATCGCGCAACCGCAATTGACCACGCAGGGCAAGCATAAACGACGATGTAAAAGTCATAATGCCAATGGCGCCCAACTGCATAAGCAACAAAAGCGCCAGTTGTCCCCAGAAATTAAAACCCGTTGTAGAGACGGTGGTTAAACCTGTTACGCAAACGGCGGAGGTGGATTCGAAAACGGCATCGGTAAAGGTTAGCCCGTCAAGGTGTTGCACCGGAGGGAGCAAAAGCAAAATACTCCCCAGCATGATGAGCCATCCGAAGGATAATATCAACGAATGCCAGGGATTGAGCCGGTTGCGAATTCGGGTCCACATAGCTTTGTGGCTAACATCACAAAACTAAGCAATATGCTAGCATTTAGAAACAGCAAACGACATAAAAATTAACTTTCGTTTTCTTGCCCTGGAAGTGGATCTTGAATAATATAAAAATGCGGCTCTTTGCGGGAATATTCCGGTTGAAGGTTTACGTGGTTGATGTTGAATTCCTTTTGGAGAATTTGCTCGATTTGTTCGCAAATACGATCGAATTCCGAGAGTCGTATGTCGTTTTTGAAAGCGATGTGGGCTTCAAAATGGGTTTCGTTTTCGTTGAGTTGCCAAATATGAATATGATGGATGTTTTTGATGCCCGGCAATTGGGTTAGCCGGCGGTTGATGTCGTTGATTTGAACATCTTTGGGGGCAAATTGCATGAGAATACCGAAGGATTCGTACCAGAGTTTGGCGCCCAAATAAATCAAATAGGCGGCAATGGCCGTTGCCAGCAGGGCGTCGATGCCATAGAAGCCGTAAAAACGCATAATCAAACCGCCGATGAGTACGGCTACCGATGTAAGCATATCGGAAAACAAATGCCAGTAGGCCGCACGCATGTTAAGGTTGCCTTTGGCACCATGGCTGAGCAAAAGCACGCTAATGCCATTGGCCACAATGGACAACAAAGCAAGCCAGATGACCAAACCCGACTCCACGGGCTGCGGATGCAACCAGCGCCCCACCGATTCCACAATCAAATAAACCGATACGCCGATTAATGTGGCCGCATTGATAAAGGCCGCCACAATTTCGGCCCGTTTGTAGCCATAGGTTTGGCGGATATTTTGCTTGCGCGTACGTGATACGCGGTGGGCAATATAGGCAATAAGCAATGCCAGCACATCGGAAAAATTATGCAAGGCATCGGAAAGCAGCGCCACACTGCCCGACCATAATCCGCCGATAATTTCACCTACGGTGATCAGCACATTGAGCAGTACCGTGTAGGTAAGTTTACGGCCCGACAAATCGTGGTGATGATGTCCCATGTGGCAAAATTAGTTTATTTGCCGTATAAGAAAAAACCGCCCCGCAAGGGGACGGTTTTTTTGAAGGATATTGGTTGCCGGAATTATTGGAACAACCACAGGGGTTGCCAATATTCGGTGATTTGGTCGATGTTCGGGTTTCGTTGAACCTCACTTTCGGGATAAACCGCCCGGGCGGGCCATTCGTTGGCCGGAATTTCCGTGGAACGGTTCATAGGGAAATCCAGGTCGGTAAAGATGTTGGCATCATAATCGTAGCGACGGATATCCGTCCAGGGTTCGGGGCTCAGAATCAAGGCAATGTATTTTTGATTCATGATATGTTCCAAATCCAGCGATGCGGCATTACCGCCCAAGCCCACGGATGCTTCGGCCAGGTAGGCGGTTTGATCGGCAGCAGCTACACCCAATTTGTCCATGCTTGCGGTAATGCCTTCGATATAGGCATCATAGGCGGCTTGGGTAGCACCATTAAGCAGGAATTGTGCTTCGGCTTCGATGAATTTGGCTTCCTGGTAGGAAAGTAATACAATAGGGCCGTCTTCGGCCGAATAGAAGTTGTCGGCAAGGTCGGCAGTGGCGGGTTGACCGTTAGGGTCATTTCCACCGCTTCCGTTAACAGCGCCTGTATAAACGCCCGTGCCACCTACGTCGGCAATCAAAGGCAAACGCGGGTCGATGCTGATGGAGGTAAACGGATAGTCGGTACCGTTCATTTTGTCAATCAGTTGTTCACCCCACAACACGCTCAGGTTGCCCGTACGACGGGCGGCAACTACGCTGGTGTACCAAGGGTTGCGGTAAGTTGCATCATAGAATACCTGCAAATCGTCGTCGTTGGACGTAAAACCGTTTTGCAAGGCGGCCAAAGCATCGGATGCGGCCGAAGGGCTACGCTTGGTCATGTGAATATGCAGGCGAGCTTTGAGCGTATAAGCCGCTTTAATCCATTTGTTCAAATCGCCGCCGTAGATGATATCTTCGGAACCGGGTTCGATGCCATTGCCTGGTGCTTGGAGGTTGGCAATGGCTTCGTCCAACAGGTTGAGCAAGGCCGGATAGATATCCTGCATGGCATCGGGCTTGGGGTAAAGGTTATCAACGCCTTGTGCTGCTTCGGAGTAAGGAATATCACCCCACTGGTCGGTGGCCATTTGTACGGCTAACGCTTGGATAACCTGCGCAATGCCCAAGTAGTGCTTATTACCGGATTCGCTGGCTTTCTTTTTGATAATCACCAGGTTGTTCAAAATATTATTATATATCCGGTACCAGGCACTACCAAGCGAAATACGCTCGTGGGTATCGGCTCCGCCGATATGATAACTAGCGATTTGTTGGTCGTATTCGCCGATATAGCGCGCAATATTATACTGCATATCGGCCAATTTAACTTCCACATACGGAAGTTGCGTTTGGATACTCACCTGATCCTCTCCAATATAGCGCGAAGGGACATTGACGTCAAAGAAGTTTTCCTTACAACCATTGAGCGCAAGGAGGGTGAATATCATCAGGATACTGAACTTTATTTTTTTCATAATCTTGAATTTTACATATTAGAAATCAACATTCAGTCCGAAACTGAAATTGGTGGTAAGCGGCGTACTGTAACCGATAAATCCGTAGCTGTTACTACCGGCCGCATAAGTTGTTCCCTCGGGGTCCCAACCTTGGTTTTTAGACCAAAGCACGTAATTACTCATGCTCAGATCAAAACGAACTCGCTTAACAAATGTATCGTTTAACCATTTTTTTGGCAAGCTGTACGACACATACAAATTACGCAGCTTAAACCATGATCCGTCTTCGAGCATGGTTTCGGCAGCCCAGGTATTCCGGGAATAGCGATACCAATATTCGTTTAAAGTGGCCGGTGTGGTATTGGGAACATACCCACCATTTCCATCTTCTTGAACACCTTCCCACAATTTTTCAACATAACGTTCTTCGGTGGCTTTGGCATTTCCGTTACGGATGGCCGTACGGCGGAAATCATCAAATACATCGCCACCTTTTTTGTATTCAAGCAAGAATCCGAAGGACACGTTGCCAACATGGAAATGGTTACCCACACTGGCAACCCAATCGGGGAAAGCGTTTCCTACCAACTTGCGTTCGGACCAATCAATTTGCGGACGTCCGTGGGAATCCAAAATCAATTGCCCGTCATCGGTATATTTCCAAGTATATCCGTAAAGCGAGCCCAGATAATCGCCTTTATACACTTTATTAATAATAACGGGAGTAGTTCCCCTTGAATAAAGTATTCCATCTTGAATATTTTCATCCAATTCTATAACCTTACCGTTACCAGTGGCATAATTTACAGTGGTACGCCATGAAAAATTATCATGGGTAATCCAGTAAGCCGAAAGCATTAATTCATCGCCCCATTTATGAAATTTACCTACGTTACGATAAACCGTAGATAATCCGCTTGAATAAGGCACTGATACTCTGTATAACAAGTCCTTATTAATAACATCATAGTGGGTATAGTCGATACGGAATTTGTTATCAAAAAACCTTAGGTCAAAACCTATTTCTTTGGTGGTTTGTTTTTCAGGACGGGCATTGGGATCGCCAATTGCCGTTAATCGCAGTGTTCCGGGAACACCACCCGGAAGGGTATTATTCAATATATAGAATGAACCCAAGCGGCCCGGTGCAGCTTCTTTACCTACCTGGCCATAAGCCAGACGCAACTTACCAAAAGAAAAATATTCCTGATTTTTATCTATCCAATCATTAAAGATAAAGGACAAACTTGCCGATGGATAGAAATAGGAACGGTTTTGCGAAGCAAATGTCGAACTCCAATCGTTACGGGCCGTAAAGTCTAAGAACAAACGCTCTTTTAGATCAAAACGGAGGTCGGAATACAATCCTACCAATCGATGACGACGGGTATTTTCATAGCTATATAACTGAGTGGTATTGGATATATGATTGAAATCGGGTATAATTAAACCTTCGCCGCGAATGGATTCGTAGGAGGATTTTTTTGCAAAAGCTTCGCCACCCACACTAAAATGAACTTGAAAATCTTTGGTTAGGTCTTTGTCATAATTCAACAGGATGTTGCCATAGAGTTGATGGAATCTGTAATTGGCATCATAAACAAATCCATGCACCTGGGTTCCTACGTCCAAATCCGGCGGCACAAAACGGTTACGTGCATCATTAAACGCATCCACGCCACCGCGGAAAGTCAAATTCCAGTTTTGAGTAAAATCATAGCGTAATTTCAAACTGTTGACAAAACGATTTACTTCGGAATTCAAACCGCTGATATCGGCAAAATAGCGCGGGTTGTCAATCCAATATGGCGTATAGTTCCACGATTTACCGTTGGGGCCAAATTCCCTGTCTAGCGGAACGGAAGTACTCCAATAAGCCAGTGAACTCATGATGGATTTATCCCCATTGTTTGGCAATTTACTACGAGTATAGATATAATTGGATGACAATTCCACATTAACCTTTTTGGAAATTTGATAATCGCCGCGAATGCGGAAAGTAGTTCTGTTGTACTTGGTAAACGGAACAATACTTTTGGCATTTACATTGGACAGGGAAAAATAATAGTTGTATTTGTCCTGACCACCGCGAACGCTGAAATTGTTGTCATAGGTTATACCGGTTCGGAACAATTCCTTATAGATATTATGGAAGCGAATGGAAGGGTCGTTATCCTCGGCATAACTGGGTCCCCAGGTATGGAAGGAATAAGAAGTATTGGGGTTGATGATCCAAACCCCTTTTCCATCTCCGTAATCCCTCGGTTGGTTAGGCACAATGTTTGGATTGTTTGGATCCAAAGTAATTTTAGCCGCCCGGCGGTATCCTTCACGCCATTTGGTTTGGGGTTGGAACCATTTAGTTATTTGATTGGTTGTTATTTTAGAGGAGAACGTAAAGGTTGGAGTTCCTTTCAATCCTTTTTTGGTAGTAATAAGAATAACACCATTTGCACCACGTACACCATAGAGTGATGTAGCGGCGGCGCCTTTAAGCACCGTAACGCTTTGAATGTCATCCGGGTTAATATCTATACCTCGGTTGGCAAACGAAAATTGGTTGGCTGAGTTCGGTGCATTGGAACCCGCACTCGGCAGAACATTTCCGTATGCGATTTCATTGGAAACGGGCACTCCGTCTATTACAATCAATGGTTGATTGCTTTGTTCGGGATCGAGGGATGTAACACCCCGGATGAGAATATCCACTCCGGCCCCGGGTGTTCCCGAAGTCTGATTAATGGTTACACCTGCCACTTCGCCTTTAACTGCATTGAAAATATCAGTTTCTGGCGTTTTCAACTTGGCGGTGCTAATTTCTTGTATGGAATACCCAATGGCCTTTTCTTGCTTTTTGATACCCATAGCAGTGATGACCACCTTGTTGAGGGTCTCGGACGAAGGAACCAAGGTAACATTGTAGGTTCCGGCTTTGCCAATGGTGATTTCCTTGGTCTTATAGCCAAGGTAGGAAAATTGCAAAACGCTACCCAAGGGAACCGAGATTTTGTACCGGCCGTCAAAGTCGGTGGCGGTTCCTTTTTGGGTGCCTTTTACCAATACGTTTACCCCGGGGAGTGCTTCCCCGTTTTCGTCGGTAACCGTACCTTGTACCGCTACTTCCTGGGCCCACATAAAAAGCCCCACAAACATAGCGAACAATGCGGAGGTTAGTTTGTATCGCATAACACTTAGGGTTTAATTTGAAGTAAATATACTATTTCTGAAACACAAAAACAATGATTTTCCAATAAATCCCATAGAAATATTTCCGGAAAATGATGACATAACCTGAAAATCATCTTTATTTAAACTTTACGGCTGTCCCGTAAGCCAAAATTTCCGATGCGCCTTGCATAATCATCGAGGTGGTCAAGCGTACGTTTACAATAGCGTCGGCGCCCATTTCACGACCATGCGCAATCATACGTTGGAGGGCCTGTTCCCGCGACTTGGCTTGCAGTTTGGTGTATTCCGAAATTTCGCCGCCCACCAGATTTTTCAAACCGGCGAAAAAGTCATTGACAAACATACGGGCTCGCACCGTGCTTCCGCGGGCAATGCCCAACACTTCCCCGGTTTCACGGCCGGGAATACTTTCGGTTGTTGTAACTAATATACGTTTTTCCATAATCTTGAATTTTATGCTTAAATATAATAGAAATATCGTTTACAATAGCTGCGCTAAACTATGTTTAGGAAGAATCGAAAAAAATTTTTTTTATCTGTATGTTAACAGCATGCTCGGGCCCTAAAATACACCCGAAACAACATAAAATCAAATTCCGGTTTACGGATTTTACGTAAATTTCGTTTCAAACACTCCGGCATGAAGACCGATTTTATCATCGATAATCAATACCTTTCCCATACGCCGTTGCGTGAAATATTTCACGAACGGTATCACTTAAAACTGGGCGAAACGGCCCGCCAACGCACCGAAGCCGCCTACCGTTTTTTGCAACGTAAAATCCACGAAAGCGAAACGCCCGTTTACGGCATCAACACGGGTTTCGGGTCGCTGGCAAGGGTCAAAATCGCCCCCTCGAACCTGCAATTGCTACAAGAAAACCTGGTGCGCAGCCACGCTTGCGGAACAGGCGACATGCTCGATGCGGACACGGTCCGGCTTATGCTTTTGCTCAAAATCATCACCCTGGCAAAGGGTTATTCGGGCATTCAAGTAAGCACTTTGCAACGGCTTATCGACTTTTATAATCACGACATCATCCCCGTGGTGTATGAAAACGGTTCGCTGGGCGCATCGGGCGATTTGGCGCCGCTGGCCCATTTGGCCCTTCCGCTCATCGGCGAAGGCGAAGTGCATTTCCAAGGGCAAATCCGTCCGGCGGCCGAAGTGCTTGAAACCATGCATTGGGAACCCGTCCGTTTGGAAGCCAAAGAAGGTTTGGCCCTGCTCAACGGCACCCAGTTTATGACCGCCCTCGGGTTAATGAACCTTTGGAAAGCACAAAAACTCGACCTGCTGGCCGACCGTATTGCCGCCGTTTCCTTGGAGGCCTACGACGGACGTATCGAACCCTTCGACGAGGTGGTGCAAAACATCCGCCCCTATCCCGGACAGTCCGAAACCGCCCGGCGTATCAGGGCCCAACTTGCCGGCAGCGCCATCATTCACCGGTCCAAAAAACATGTGCAAGACCCCTATTCGTTCCGCTGCGTGCCCCAGGTACACGGCGCCGTCAAAGATGCCATCGATTATGTGGCCCGCACTTTTGAAGTGGAAATCAATGCCGTTACCGATAATCCCGTTATCGACATGGAAAATGACCGCATCCTTTCGGGCGGCAACTTCCACGGCGAACCCTTGGCCATGGCGTCCGACATGCTGGCCATTGCTGTGTCGGAATTGGCCAATATTTCCGAACGCCGCACCTACCGGCTCATCTCGGGCAAACGCGAACTGCCGGCCTACCTCACACCCAAGCCCGGCCTCAATTCCGGCCTGATGATTCCCCAATACATGGCCGCGTCATTGGTCAACCAAAACAAACAATTGGCCGCACCCAACAGCACCGACTCCATCGAATCCAGTAACGGCCAAGAAGACCACGTGAGCATGGGCGCCAACTCGGTACTCAAAACCCGGCGCATCCTGCGCAACACGCAAACGGTGCTGGCCGTGGAACTGCTCACCGCCATGCAGGCCCTCCACTTCCGTAAACATTCGCCTTCACCCGCCACCCGGGCTTTTTTGGAACCTTTTCGCAAAGCGGTTCCGTTTTTGGAGCACGATGAGATATTATACAAGCACATCCGCAAAGTGGACGAATTGCTGGAAAGCCAAATGAATGTCCCCGATTAAAAAATTCCGGCATCTCAACGGCTTCGCCCCGCCAAATAATCCCTTAAAATCAATGCGGCCGACACCTTGTCCACCGTGGCCTTGTTGCGGCGTTTTTTACGGCCCAAACCACCGGCAATCATAGCATCGAAAGCCATTTTGGACGTATAACGCTCATCCTGACGCGCCACGGCAATATGCGGGTATTTTTTCCTGAAACGGCCTATAAAGTTTTGTATATCATTTTCCAAATGGTTGTGGGTGCCGTCTTCGCGCAAAGGTTCACCCACCACCAGAGTTTCAACTGCATTGGATGCCAAATATTTTTCCAAAAAATCCCACAACCGGATTGTTTCCACCGTAATAAGCGGCGAAGCAATCATTTGAAGGTCGTCGGTTTCGGCCAGGCCCGAACGCTTGCGGCCGTAGTCCAAAGCAAGGATTTTCATGCGGACTAAGTTAGTGCAAAATAATTTTTTCGACACAGTGCCAAGCTACTAAACTTGCGAGGTTATTTTTTGAACCCTCCGCGCCCTCCGGGCGCTCCGGATCTCCACAAGCCGTCGGGGCGCGGGCAGCCGGGCCCCCTAAAAATTCATACGCACTTTCAAATTAAAAATCCTTCCCGTCAGGTAGTTGGGCACGCCGAACATCCGTTTGGTGTAAATCTCGCGCACCCACAGGTTGGACACCGAATTGCGCCGGTCGAACATATTGATGATTTCCAAACCCACCGAAAAATCCGAAAAACGGGCCAACCAGTCCGGCTTATGCGGCCGGTCGCTGAGCACGTAGAATAAGCCGATGTCGGTGCGCCAATAGTTGCGCGTGCGGAATTGGAAGCGGTAAGGATCGGCATAGAGCGGTGCGCCCGTAGGAAGGCCGGTGAAAAATACGTTGTTCAAATACATTTTGAAATAAGGCATCCCGGGCACATAGTCGCGGAAAAACAAGGCCATTTTGAAACGTTGGTCGGTGGGCCGCGGGATGTAGCCACGGCCGTCAATGTTTTGTTCGGTGCGCATCAGGGCCAAACTCAGCCATGAATCGGTGCCTGGCAGCAACTTGCCGAATAGCCGCGTTTCTATGCCGTAGGCATAGCCCGTGGCGTTGTTCTTCCCGTAGTAGCGAATACGCAGGTTTTGGATGGTGTAGGGATTGATGTCCCAAAGGTAACGGTAATAAACCTCGGAGGTGAGCTTGAAGGGCTTGTCGGCCCAATCAAAATTCCATTCGTGTCCCACCGAAATATTGAAGGCCTTCTGCGGCAGTATGCCGGCACGAAAGCGGGCCTGCCGGTCGCGATATTCGCGGTAGGACGGCGGTTGCATATAAATCCCCGTTCCTATGCGGAATGCATGTCCGGGCCAGTGCTTGTTGCGCACATAAGCGCCCACACGCGGACTCCAAGCCAAGTAGCGGCCCGTTGCGTGAGTAAAGCGTTCGCTGACAATGCCGGCTTGAACACGCAGCCCCCAACGTGCATCAACCCGCCATGGGCCCGAGGTAATCCGTTTTCGCCAGGAGGCAAAAGCGCCCCACTGATGCCGCATTGTCAAATAATCGGCCCGGGCGTTTTGGAAGGGCAAGATGGGCAGGGTGTCGGACGTGTAGGGTTCGTCGGGATGAAATTCCGACTGCGGCGGAAGGATGACAAATCCGGCCGAATCGATCATTTGGTATTCGCGAATGCGGTCGCGCACATTATCGTAGCGGTACATGATGCCCACACTGCGCTCGATGGACTTTCCTTTGTGCGACCACCGGACCTCGCTTTGCGCAATAACGGCATCCAAAAGGTTGCGGGCATGGTCCAATTCTTCGCCCAAAGATTGCAGGTTCATTGGGTCGCCATAGTGGTCGCCCGACAAATCGGTGTTGGGTTCGCCCAAAAAATAGGATGCCAGCAAATCGAAATGTTCGCGCTCGGCACTATGATAAAAACTGCCCGTAAAGCTAATCCGGTCGTTTTGTCCTGACGAATACGTACTTTTGACGGCGGTAAATTGATTGTCGAAAGCATCTTTCTCGTTACCCTGATAGCGAATCACCAAGGAACGGGCGTCGGTAAAAGTGCCGAAATTGGTAACCTTGGTAAACGGAACAAAACGGAAGCGATTTACACCGATGCGCGTAAACCATTGGTGCATCCAACGCTTGTCCGGATACCAGCGCAGCAAGGTTTGTACATCGGCAAAGGCGGGTTGAAATTCGGCATCGCCTTCGGTTTTTCTGACCAAGAGTGTGTTGTTCAGATAGCGGATGCTTCCAATGAAATTTATACGCTTGCCCGGGCGCAGTAATGCTAAATTTATGCCCGTGAAGCCGGCTTGGATTTTGGTTTGTTTTTTCCGTGGTTCCACGTAACGGATGTCCAATACCGACGACAGCCGGTCGCCTAATTCCACCGGGAAACCACCGGCATAGAAGTAGAGCGAACGAACCAAAGCCGGGTCGGTGGTTGACAGTCCTTCTTGGCGGCCGCTACGAATCAGGAACGGGCGAAAAACTTCGATGCCGTTGATATACACGGCATTTTCATCATAATTCCCACCACGAACCAAATATTGCGAACTCATTTCGTCCAGTTGCGACACCGAAGGCAAACTGATCAAAATGCCTTTGAGCGAAGGCGTGGGTGTGGGTGCCACTTGGATGTCCCGTAATTGCAATTGTACGGCACCTTCGCGTTCTTGCCGTGTGCGGCCGGTGATTTCCACCGGACGAATGTTTTCGGCCGACAATGCCAGGACAATATTTTGCCGTACCACCCTACCCGCTACTACATTCACGGAGAGCGTTTTGGTCTCGCGGCCCAAATAGGAGAAGGTGAGCGCATATTGCCCCTGGGGCAAAGTTAGCGTGTATTGCCCCTTGGCATCGCTGACCGTTCCGTAGCGTCCGGCCTGAATTTGCACATTGGGCAAGGGCCTACCGGTTTCGGTGCGCACTGTGCCCATTACCCGGCCCGTGGCTTGTGCTAGGAGCAGGGCGGGAAAAAACAGAAACACAATATGCAAAAGCCGCCGCATAGCATTTTAACGTTGGGCAGGGAAAAATATTTCCAAGGCAGGACGCGTATAGTAAGGGTAAATCCGGCGTTTATACACCCTGTGCACACGTCCGGCCGAAAGCAAGGTTTTGCGCCGCGCATCATTGTAGAGCGAATCTTCGGGAAACAAACTTTCCACTTTTACTTCACCCGTGGCGTGAATAATACGTCCGGCACCCAAATACAGAGCCACGTGCGTGATTTTGGGTGAACCGTCGGGACGATGCGTGCCGAAAAAGAGCAAATCGGCCGGTTGGAGTGAATCCAAGCGTTCGGTGAGCGGAACAGGCCGAACGGCGCGGGCCTGCTGCGAAGCGTCGCGCGGGAGCAGGTAGCCGAAACTCTGATACAGGTTTTTGGTAAATCCACTGCAATCCAAGGCCTTGACCGATGTTCCGCCCCACAGATAAGGAATGCCCGGATAGTTGTGTAGTGCTTCGGTGGTGATGTCGGAAAGGGCGGCAAAATCCTTGTTCAGTTTTTCCCATTCATTGAGTAAAACAAAATCATTGGACGGAACAAAACCACGGCGTCCGTCGGGCAATTGAACTTGCAGGAAATAGGTATGCTGGCCGAGTAATATCAAAACATCGTTTTTAACCACATCCGAAATTTGCGGTGCATCGGGCAAGGTGTCGGCATAAATTTTTCCGTAGTTTTCGTCCATGATCACTTTGGGTGCCCGGGCCCATTTTTCAAAAGCCGGACGGTACATCATTATCAATGCGTCCGAATCGGTCCAACCCAAATAGCCCTCGGTTGTGCGAATGCGGAAAAATCCGTTTCGTTTTTCCAAAATACGAACCGGCATGCCCATGAGCATTTGCGAAGCAAGCTCGGCGGAATGTTCGGGCCGAGTACGTAAATTGGCCACCGAAAGCCGCACCACGCCCACCAGGTTGCGAAAGCTATTCACAGGAAGGACAAGCACAGAGTCGATCACCGGAACACCAAGCGCTTCCAAACTATCGCGCAGGGCTGTCAATGCCTCGGGACGGTCGGTGGCGCCATGCAAAAGAATGCTATTGTTTTTATTGTAGGAGAACGAAATTTCAAAAACATGATCACGCGCGTCGGGAGCCCATTTTTTCCGGATGTTTTGTATTATGTTATTAACCTGTTTTTGCCGGGAAGTAAGGTCATTATTATTTCCCTTTCGGCAGCGATAGGCAGGCAATAAGATGATAAGGATAATGAGCAACGATAAAATACGCGATTTCATTGCGGATGATTTTTAAAATATTCTTTCAAGGCCCGTCGTACGCTACCCCAACGGAGCAATTCGGCACGCGCTTTTTCGTAGGGCAGGCCCGTTTCTTCCATAATCATACGCGTGCCGCGGTCTACCAGCTTTTGGTTGGTCAGTTGCATATCCACCATTTTGTTATCCTTCACGCGGCCCAATTGAATCATGGCGGTGGTGGATATCATATTAAGCACCAGTTTTTGGGCGGTACCGGCTTTCATGCGCGAACTGCCGGTAACAAATTCGGGTCCCACGACCACCACCACCGGATATTCGGCGGCCAATGCCAGCGGGCTACCCGGATTCATGGTGATGGCCCCCGTGGCTATACCGTGTTCACGGGCCCGGCGCACAGCGCCCACCACATAGGGCGTGGTACCCGATGCGGCAATGCCTATCAGCACATCGCGCGGCGAAATGTTATGTTTTTTCAAGTCTTCCCAACCTTGGTCATAGGAATCTTCGGCTTCTTCCACGGCTTTGCGAATGGCTGTGTCGCCCCCGGCAATCAGGGCGATGGCCAAATCGTCTTCCACGCCGAACGTGGGCGGCAATTCCGATGCATCCACCACGCCCAAACGCCCGCTTGTGCCTGCGCCGATATAAAACAAACGCCCGCCTTTACGCAATCGGTCCACCACCACACGCGTTAGAGCTTCGACTTGCGGAATGGCTTTTTCCACCGCAAAAGGCACGGTTTTGTCCTCGTTGTTAATAGCGGTAAGCAACTCGCGAATGCTCTTTTTTTCCAAATCGTGATAGTGCGATTCCTTTTCGGTGATCTTTTCGAATTCGCTCATCGAAACCTATTTTTTCCAAAGATACGGAAATGGGTTGATTGGTGATGTGTCTATGCCCAGCCGGGTTTATTATTTTTTTCGATCTCCGAAGGTTTTAGCCATATCACAAGTAATGCCAGAAACGTAATTGCCGCCATCAACCATTTGGCAGTGGTCATTGCCGACACCAAACCAACCGAAACTCCGTCAAGGCGCGGATAGGAATGGATAAGATAAATGATGCCCATATTTTCCAGAAAATCGAAAATACCGATACCAAAGGGTAAACAAACAATCCAACCGGGCCATTGATAGTGCTTCCGCTTCAAAAAATAGCGTAGCACCACTGCGTAGTAAAATGAATAGAAAAACATGTAAGGAATGTCAATCAATAACTCGCCCAGGCGGTAAATGTGCAAACCCTTGGGACCCAAAGTTTCGAACAACTTGCTTACGCCCGATACCGAATAATGCAAACGAAGGTCCAAGACCATCGGCATATTGCTAAGTCCCATCCATTTTGGAAAAACCGGAAACAACACGGCATTAAAAAAAATGATAACCGCCAAACCGGCCCAAAGCCACCCGGGACGAGCCCAACGGTCAATGATTTTACTACATCGTTCAAACATGGTTCCTTCAATTTATTTTTTCAAAAGCTTTGCTGACAATCCGCCATTGCGAACCTGCTTTCACCAATTGCAAAAAATCGCAATAAGCGGCATCACCGTATCGGAATTCGGCTACAAAATTCCCCAATGTGCCGTCGATTTGTCCATCGATGATCCGGATGTAGGGCTCACGGATGCCTTCGCCTGCCACATGTTGCAAGTAATCTTCCAACTCCATATAGCGAACATCATTGTCCGTATGAAACCACAACCGGGCCCCGCCGGCAAATAACCGCCGTAAAGCCGACGTGTCGGCCGAAGTGCGGGCTTGGAAATATGTGTAAACGGTTTTCTCCGCTTCGACATACGGATTAGGCGCCCTGAAAAAAGTTGCTAATATCCCGTTAAATCGTTTAGTGGCTGTGATATACGGGAAATGCCCTTCGTTACCCATATTTACCACCTGTGCACCGGTGTATAATTTTTTCAGGGCTTCGCGCAATGGTTTTTCCACCAACGGATCATTGGCCGATTCGATAATCAATTTGGGAATCCTTTTGTAAACATATCGATCCGGTTGCGGGAAAAATTTGTCGGTCAGCACTTTGTAGCGGTTCAAAAATTGTTTTTTGCTAAACGGAAAGGTGGGCAAAAAAGCCGCCAGCAAGCTATCGTTGTGTGCTGCGGGCACAAGTTTTTCGCGGAGTTGTTTTTCGCCCGATTTGGCAATGAGTATGGGAGGAACCCAAGGTAAAATTTTGGCCAAACGGGCATTTTTCTGCTCAATCAATTTGTTAGGCGGAAAAGTATTGGAATAAACGGCTTTGAGTATCCGGCCGGGCCAAATATGAGTAAGGTATTGGGCAATGTATCCGCCCATGGATGTGCCCACCACAATGAATTTATCCACTTTTTCCTTTTGCAAAATGGCCTCAATACCCTTTGCCGTATCGTCCAGATTGTCCACCGGCTCGGGCAAGGTGTAGCTTATCACCCGGTAGTGCGGTTCGAAATACATGATTTGTTGCCACCAAAGCTGGTAAGCCCCACCCATGCCGTGGGCAAAAAGAATGCTCGTGTCCCCTGAACCACCGCTGTAATATGTCCACCGAACACCTTCCACATCCACATGTTTAACCGGACGCGACAAAAATTCTTTCAATGTCCGGGCCGGTTTGTCCCGTTTGGGATATAGCTTAAAAAAATTTTTCGGCTTTACGGGCCACAGGTAGGCCGCCAAGATAATGACTGCAAGTAATATTACGAACAAGAAAAACATCTTATTCATTTCAACTCAAAAAAAGTGATTAACTAAATGTTAGACCGACAGGAGGATAAGCATTCACCGGCAAACTTTTTGAAAAAGGTTTATTTCTTTGCACCGTCCGTTTCACCGCCCCGGTCCAATTTGATACGAAACCCTTGGCTTATGCTTTGTGCCATATCCACAAAGTCCGAAGGCATCAGGATGATGGTGGTGGTATTGTGTTCGGCGCCCACTTCGGTGATCATTTGCATACGCCGCAGTTCGAGCGAAGCGGGATTTTGGGCTATCAATCCGGCGGCTTCTTGCAACTTTTGGGCGGCTTCCAATTCACCCTCGGCCTTGATGATGCGCGAACGTTTTTCGCGAATGGCTTCGGCTTCCTTGGCCATCGCCCGTTGCATGGACTCGGGTATTTCCACGTCTTTCATTTCGATGTATTCCACCACCAGACCCCAATCATTGGTGATTTGGTCCACAATTTCCTTGATGGTGGCATTGATGCTCTCACGGTCTTTCAGGATTTCGTCCAAATTGTGTTGTCCGATAACGTTTCGCAAAGCCGTCAGGGCCGCCTGATAGGTGGCTTGCATGTAGTCGCGCACTTGGATAACGGCCTTTTCGGGATGTTCGATGTGGAAATAAAGCACCGCATTGATGCGCACGGTAACGCTGTCTTTGGTTACGGTTTCCTGGCTTTCGATGTCCAAAGTGATGGTGCGCAAATCGATTTGTCGTCGTTGGTCCACAAAGGGAATGATCCAATACAATCCCGGCCCTTTGACGGCATGAAAACGTCCCAGCCGGAAAATCACGCCGCGTTGGTATTCGCGGTCGATTTTAAAGCCCGAAAGCAACAAGAGCACAAATACAATGGTCAAAAAAATTCCTATACTCATCATGGTAATTTTTTAGTTATTGTTCAAATTTAAACATTTTTTTCGGGCGCCTCCCGCACTCGTTCACACAGCCGCAGGCCGGCACGTTGTTTGTCCTGCGACGTGTTCACGAAGCGGGACCGGGCTGTCCGCTCAAATGCGGCTTGGGTCTGCCTGTTTTTGTATAGCTTGCTGCGATGTCTCCTCGGTTCCTCGGAGCCTGCTCGCAAGCACAAAAAACACGGCATCCCCTGCGCCGCATAACCGCTCCCATCCCTGGCGCGGTATTTCGGTATGGTTTTTGCGAGAAACTACATATGAAAAATGCTTTGTTCTTCCTGCTATTTCTGGCGGTTTTCCCCCTTCTACAAGCTCAGCAATCCGGCTTTTCTGCCAAACGTCTTCGTGTTCATTTTGGGTTTTCACCACTCTATTCCGGTCGTTATACGGGAATGGGCTATGTGTATGGACTGGGATGGGAAAAAAGTATCTCGCGCAATGGCCGGTGCCGAATACATCCCTACCTTCAATGGGGCGAAGAGGCAACGCTTTTTATAACCGACGTACCCGATGCCTATTTCCGCACCACCGAGTTGGGTCTTTCTTTTCACTATGATTTGATTCGGATTTCATTGGTTTCCCTGGTTACTTCCGCCGGTATTGCAGGTTTATACGAACGTGGGATGGGTGGAAGGCGCCGGGCAATGTATGCACA
>JALVVJ010000191.1 GCA_027023475.1 Flavobacteriales bacterium | reverse complement strand
GAATTCGACTGCCGTTGGTATGTAAGCGGCACCATGCAAATCGTCAAAAACGGCCGTACTTTTGTGCTGGACTTCGGCAACGGAACTTGCGACGACGAAGCCACCCTGACTTTACCCAACGGACAAACACGCACCATTCACTTGCGTTAAGCCGTTGCGACGAAACAAAATTATTTACCGGGCCTTGTGCCCGGTTTTTTTGTTTGGCGCTCCACAAGCCGGCGGCTTCCGTGGGCCATTGCCAAGGGCCGCGCCTTGTCTTGTTCCGCGGCTTCGGGAGCCGCCAGCGGCGTCTCCCTTCGCCCTCCGGGAGCCATCGGCTTCCACAAGGCCCACACCTAAATCCACGCCTTGTCTCCCTCCGGCGCTGCGGCAGCCCTGCGGTCTGCCTGCGCGGGCCTCGAAGCCCTGCGGTCTTCTCGGCAACTTCGGAAACCTACGCTTCCAATAGCCAATACGCGTGCCACGCTTGTTTTCCTCCGCGTCTCAGGGAGCCCTGCGGTCTCCCTGAGGATTTTTTTACGGATAAAGAAAACCCCCGCGGGGATGCGGGGGTTTTTCGAATCTATAATCATTGACAAATAACATTAAAACTTCCTTCCCACCCCAATACCCATAATCAATACCGGCATATCCGGTTTATCGGCATCGTATTCGATGAAAATTTTCCCTGCCCACTTTTTGACCGTAAAATCCAACCTGAATCCGGCATAAACTCCCAAGAAAAAACCTATATGCGGTATGGGATACCCGGGATGATCGACAAATTCGTGAGTTGTCGGGTCAATATGATATCCGGAATAATTGTAAATAACTGTACGTAAGTACTCAAAATACGGACCTATCATCATCGAAAATTCCACCCGCTTGTTTCCTATCAACGGGAACAAAACCCGTGGCTTCCAAGCCATCCTGAAATATTCGTGCCTGCGCACAAGACGTATGCCGGTATAAGGATTTACCACATCGTATACGGTATAATAATTTTTAAAATATTGCCAGGATAAACCCACTTTGTACTTAAAGCCCGTATAAAGATATTCTACGGACGGATAAAACCCGGTCATTTCCAGGTCTCCGCTTTGGTATGTATAATTCAAATAAATCCGATGGTTTTGTGCCCTGACAAGGGCCATCGACCCCAAAATCAGAAAGTATAAAATTATTCTTTTCATGGCTTTGCTTTTTCGAACCTCAGATGAGCACTCAATCCCAAACTAAGGGTCTCGGACAGAGTAGATGAAATATTGTAAAAATACCCGGCCTCGGCCAGCAAGTCCCAACCACGAAACTTCATCAAGCGGTAGGACATACCCAAATTCATACCCAAATCTTCCATTCCGGCACTGTGCGGACTTCGTTCCCATATTTCCCATTCCAGCACAAAGGGATTCATTGTCCGCCCCATCATCTCTTGGTAAAAGGCCATATATACCGGCCCGACCCACACCCTGAACCTATCCGAAAATAGTTTGACTTTATACAATAAACCATAATATTCATACCGGGAATAAAAGGGAAAATGGGTAATATAAACATTATCGGCTATTTGCTCGGTATAATACGAATAATTACTGGTTTTCTGGAACAAAAAAACTACATAACCCCATGGGTTTTTTATTTGTAGTTTAATGTTCCAATAATTTCCAATAGGTCTAGTTGGAAAAATAAAAGTATTACGAGGTAGCACTATATGCCTAGGAATATCTGATACGCCACATTTAAAACAATATTGTTTGCCTAATGAGAATTCCAAGGCAAGATTATCAAAGACCTTTGTTTGGCCAAATGTAAACAAAGGGATTAAAATTAACATCAATAAAAATCCATATTTTCGTTTCATACTGTCTATTTATTAAAACCTGGCATGGAATTCCATGCCAGGTAGTTACTAAATTCATTAAATTCAATTGGAAAGATAACGAACCGGCATTGTATATGCAACATCAGTTCCTCCATCCCAAATGGGCCAACAAATATTGTTGAAAACCCCTTGACCATTAAGGCAACCGCATCCTTGGTCAATTGCATTTAGATTAACAAAAGCTGTGTTTGAAATTTTTAAATCCCTAATAATTGGATCTTTTGAGTTATTTTGGATGCTAACACTCGCTGTAAAATTATAAGTAGATGTACTATCAGTGGAAAGCCCTAATGTAGCTTCATGTGTGATTTTTTCAACGGTATTATCATCCTCCCATATTGCAAACAAGACTTCCTCTTGTTTACATTTCCAGTCAGGTAACCATACGGCGCCAACCCACCTGAATTTAGTTAAATGATAACATCCGTTGTTTCGGAAATCTTTTCTCATTTGATTTATTTCTTTTCTGGGTAAATAAATGAGGAAACTAGTGTCAAATTGATATACATCAACATCTCGTGGATTATTAGGGTCTTGCATAATATGCGATCTTGTCCAAACACTTCCAAAGTACATCTCACTGCCTCCACCATTTCCCGTTAATGACAGCCATTTATCAAATTGTTTTCTCACTTGTAAATGGCCAAGAAATACACTACGCCTTAATGTGCCGTTTTCTAAATTCCTACATTGTCGCCTGCGTAAACTGTCTAAAAGCGCATGATCAATATCATTCGTGGGATCTCCACCAATTGCCCCTCCGGCTTCGGCAGCAGAAAGATTTTGAGGGGTATTGGGTTCCACAATAATTGTAGCATGGCTCGACCCATAATCGTCATTGGTTACCACTCTTTGCCATTCGCCATTATTATCCTCCTTCCAACCATATCCTTCGTTCGCTTCGGTTACCGCTGGTACATAAGTCGGGTTATCGCTATCGGTAAACGGATTTCCATTGTCGTCTTCGGGATAAGGCATATAAAAATATACATCTGCACTATTCATAAAATCCGGCTGCGTATTACTCCTTCGCGCAACCTGATGACGCTGCAAAATAGCATTTAAGTTGGGATAACGATTCGCATCGAATAATCGATAAAATGCATCCCGGAATTTTCCTTTCAATTCGGGATTTACTTCCGCCTTGGCATACAACGGGCTCATATTGGGGTAAAGTAAATCTTTTAAACCCACATATCCTTCAAGGTAATATTTTCCGTGTAATAGTGCAAAAAGTTCCTTGTAACCATCTTCATCCATGTTTTTCATCAGATCTGTCATCTCCAACATGGCGTTTCTTAACAATGCATCGGGTTTGCTTTCCAATTGATGACTCATAACATAAAGGGATTCATCAATGTTTAGTGATTGCTCACTAACTGTTGCATTGGTGGGAGATGAGTTCTGTGGTTCAAACTCCGATTTCTTACACGAATAAAACGACCCCAAAAAAATTCCCAGCGCTACAATCAAAACAGCACTGAATTTTAAGGTTCTAACGCGCTTGTGTGTGTGTGTGTGTGTGAATTTAAACGTTTCATAAGGCAAAAAATTTTAATTGTTTTGCCTACTCCGGTTTGTTTTACGCCGGCTTTTCGGCTTATTCCCGGCGGAAAACATGCATCGCTAATGCGCCCTGAACCGGTGGTCAAGCCCTTGTGGAAAATATGCCGGAAACTTTAACGTGTTTCCGCTTTATTCCGTAAGCCGGATGCGCTTGGCTGCCACCCTGCCGGAACCCATAAGGAGCATATTTTCATCTCAAAGTTAGAAAAAAATTTTTAATATGCAAAGTTTTGTGAACATAGGTTCTAATCATTGTTAGCTTTGATTGAAATGTTACTAAACATCTAATACATATTAACAGCAATAAACAAAATCAAATGATATTTTGTATTTTCTTTATACCGAAAGGAAATGCCATATATCTCCCCGCAGGGATTGCGGAGAAAAACCGGTATATTCACCGCATATTTTGCGGAGAAAAATTTGTATATTTGCCGCAAGAATTGCGGAGATTAAATGAAATATTTTTATCAACATCCGGATTGGCCACAATTTTATTGGGACCGCCGGCATATTGACCGGTTGGTGCAAGAAAGTGTTTACCTGCAAGGAAAACTAAACGGAAAAATTTCCGGCCTGGACAAGGCGTCGCGTCAAATCCGGGAAGGACAAACCTTGGCCGAAGAAGTGCTGTCCAACTTTGGAATCGAAAATCAAAAATTAGATCCCGAGCAAGTTCGTTCGTCGGTTATACGAAAAATGAATCCGGCCGCTAAGCCCCGTAAACCAAACCGGCTCGAAGAAGCTGCCGTGGACATTTTGTGGGATGCCGTAAAATCGGCGTCCAAACCTTTGACACGGAAGCGTTTGTTTGACTGGCACCGTAAATTATTCGACCCGCACCTGTCCCCGCACCATATCGTAACGGGCCAATGGCGTACCGGCCGTAAGGGCCCCATGCAAATCGTTTCGGGACGTATCGGTCGCGAAACCGTACACTATGAGGCGCCTCCTGCAAGCTCTGTCCCCCGGCAAATGGAATTGTTTTTTGCCTGGATCAACGGCGAGGGCGCCTCCGGCGGCCCCTTGTATGCCGCCATAGCCCATTTGTGGTTCGTAAGCATCCACCCGTTCGAAGACGGAAACGGGCGTTTGGCCAGGGCCATTACCGAAATGCTTTTGGCCCGCACCGATTCGGCCTCGGGAAAATATTACAGCATGTCGGGCCAAATATTACACAGGCGTAAACAATACTACGACATCCTGGAACAAACCCAAAAGGGCAATTTGGATATTACCGGTTGGTTAGAGTGGTTCTTAGACACCTTGAAAGCCGCCATCCTTGCATCCGACCGTCAAATCGACCAGGCCATTCGCAAGCAACGGTTCTGGCAAACTTATGGCCGGGACATCACCAACCCCAGACAACGGAAAATCATCGAAATGCTCCTGGATGACAACTTCCGCGGCCATTTGACCACTTCCAAATGGGCCAAAATCAACAAATGTTCACCCGACACCGCCCTAAGGGACATCAAGGAACTTTTGGCTCGCAATATATTGGTCAAGGCGGAAAAAGGCGGCCGCAGTACCCATTATTTGTTTAATTCGGAACTGGAATTTTAATATTCCACACTAAGCCATTATTCTCCAATCTTCAAATTAGCCGATGAAAAATTTACCGGCTACACCCACAGCCGCTCCCAACAATGCGGACATCGCCACAATGGGCAAAATGGCCTTTTTATCCTCGGCGCCCACCATAAACAATACGGGAACAGCCGAAAGTTCGGCAACGATCAACCCTTTCAACCAAGGCGCAATATCCCAGGAAACAAAGGGAATAATCAACCCCAACACCACCCAATGCGTAAAAGCCGAAAGATTGGCCGCTTTGTTCATTTTTTGAATTATCATAGGAATAATATCGATAATCCCGGCCACGATGCCAATCAATAAAGCAATAAAAATTTCATGCATAATTATTTGATTTTTCATGTAATATAAAAATAGAAAAATCCGCCCAAAAGGACGGATTAATAATCATATATGCCGGTAATTACCGCCCGAAAAACTTACGGCCCAAATTAAACAGGTCGTCCACAATGCTGCCGTCGTTATCGGCATCCAAAAGACGTTCGATCAAACTGCCGTGTTGTGCGGCCTCGTCATGACTACCCAACATATCGCCGATAATTCCTGCCAGACCCGAATGGTCGGACACTTGATGCTGGGTTGCTTTTTTGCCGATCATGTTCATTACCACCGGAGCGGCCATTTTAAGAATATCCATAGCCGACGAAGTGTCCATATTGGTTTGCTTGCTCAACGCGGCGGCAACCACTTCTTTCTTTTCACCCAATACGTGGCCCAAAATTTTGTCGCCGTCTTCCACCACATCTTCGTTCACCGAACCACCACCGAAAATATCGGTAATTTGGTCCAACAGTCCGCCGTTGTGCCGGTTCATCAAGGCATCCATCAAGCCGGAAGCTTTCTCGGGATCGGATGCGTTTTTTTTCAACGCACCCATCAGCATGGGAATAGCCGCTTGCAAAGCGGATTGTGTGGTGCTAGGGTCTTGTCCAGTGCGGGAACTCATCCCTTCCAAGAGCGTTTGGCCCACCTGACCTTGTAATAATTCCATTAAGTCCATAAGTATAAGTTTTTATAATGTATTTTATTCTTCCAAAAGTATTAAATTTTTTCAAATAAAAAAAGCCGCCTTCCGGCGGCCAGTGGCGTTGTGCAAATGCTTTATCGCAAAAACCGGAATGTTTCAATTCCGGGATAATATCCCACGGGATCCAAAAATTCCTCGATGCGCAAAAGTTGGTTGTATTTGGCCATGCGGTCGGTGCGCGAAAGCGAACCCGTTTTGATTTGGCCCGTATTCATGGCCACGGCCAAATCGGCAATGGTTGTGTCCTCGGTTTCGCCCGAACGGTGAGAAATGACGGCCTTGTATCCCGCCCGGTGGGCCGTTTGGATGGCCTCGATGGTTTCGGACACCGTCCCGATTTGGTTCAATTTGATCAAAATGGCATTGGCAATGCCTTCGGCAATCCCCTGGCGCAAAATAACCGGGTTGGTAACAAAAATATCATCACCCACCAATTGGATTTTCTTACCCAATTTATCGGTCAGCAATTTCCATCCTTCCCAGTCATCCTCGGCCATACCGTCTTCGATGGAAATGATGGGATATTTTTCCACCAGACTTTCCAAATAGGCCGCCTGGGCTTCGGGCGTCAGTTTCATGCCGCCTTCACCTTCGAAAATCGTATAATCGTAAACTCCGTTGCGATAAAATTCCGAGGCAGCGGCATCCAAAGCTAAATAGAAATCTTCGCCCGGCTTATAGCCCTGGGTTTCGATGGCCTTCAAAATAGTGTCCAACGCATCTTCAATGCCGGAAAAATCGGGCGCAAACCCGCCTTCGTCGCCCACGGCGGTGCTCAATCCGCGCTCGTGCAAAAGTTTTTTCAGCCCGTGGAAAACCTCGGTGGACATTTGCATAGCATTTTTAAAACTTTCAGCACCGGCCGGAATAATCATAAATTCCTGAAAGGCGATGGGCGCATCGGAATGAGCTCCTCCGTTGATAATGTTCATCATGGGCACGGGCAAAGTGTGCGCAAAGGGCCCGCCCAAATATGCAAACAATGGTAAGCCCAATTCGTCGGCGGCGGCTTTGGCCACGGCCATGGAAACGGCCAAAATGGCATTGGCACCCAATTTGGACTTGTTCTCGGTGCCGTCCAAGTCCAACATCACCCTGTCGATGAGCAATTGGTCGAACACATTGGCATCTTTCAAGGCCGGAGCAATAAACTGCTGAACGTTTTCCACGGCCTTGTGCACGGATTTTCCTTGACATTCGGCACCTCCATCGCGCAATTCCAGGGCTTCCTTGCTACCGGTGGACGCACCGGAAGGCACGGCGGCACGTCCAAATCCGCCAAGGTCGGTTAAGACTTCGGCTTCCACCGTAGGATTGCCGCGCGAATCGAAAATCTGACGGGCATGAATCTTTTTAATCTTTCCCATAACATTTGGTCTTTGCGGCTAATCTAATGCAAAAAAGAAAAAAACCACCTGTGGAAAGGCAGTTTTTTTCATTCGGTTTTTTTTCAATAATAATTATTCTTCGCCTTGGTCCCCGTCGCCTTGGTCCCCGTCTTTGGGTTCTTCCTTGGGATCTTCTTTGGCCTCGGGTGTTTGTTCCGCTTCGGCTTTTGCTTCGCCTTCATCACTGACCGTTCCGGCTTGTTCTTCTTGTTTGGTTGCTACTTCGGCTTTTGAATCCTCAGCACCCGTTTTTTTCTTACGGCGGCGGCGACGCGTCTTCTTGGCCGGTTTTTCGGTATTGTAGGTAGTGTTGTAGTCCACAAACTCTATCAGAGCCATTTCGGCATTGTCGCCCAACCGGTTACCCAATTTAATAATGCGCAAATAACCGCCCGGGCGATCGGCCACTTTTTGCGAAATGTTACGGAACAATTCGGTTACGGCATATTTATTACCCAATGCGCGAAAAACCATACGACGGTTGTGCATGGTATCCTCTTTGGATCGGGTTACCAAGGGTTCCAGAAACATACGCAAGGCCTTGGCTTTGGCCACAGTGGTATGAATACGCTTGTGCATAATCAGGGAAGCGGCCATATTGCGTAACATCGCCTTGCGATGTCCGGCCTTCCGTCCCAAGTGATTGAATTTCTTATTGTGTCTCATAATGCTCGCTTCTTATTTCTTGTATTTCGATAAATCCATTCCAAAAGTCAAACCGCGTTCTTCGATCACCTTTTCCAGGTCTTTGAGGGATTTCTGACCGAAATTGCGTAGCTTCAACAAATCGCTTTTGTTGTATTGCACCAAATCGCCCAGGGTTTTGATGTCGGCGGCTGCCAAGCAATTTACGGTGCGAATGCCCAATTTAAGGTCTTCGATTTTGGTGTTGAACAATTTGCGCATATGCACATAATTTTCATCACCCTCATCGTTGAAATCTACGGGTTGCGATTCGTCCACACTGATTTTTTCATCGGAAAACAACACGAAGTGTTGGATCAAAATCTTGGCCGATTCGGTCAGCGCGGCACGCGGCGAGATGGAACCATCGGTTTCCACTTCGATGATCAATCGTTCGTAATCGGTTTTTTGACCCACACGGTAGTTTTCCACCGAATATTTTACGTGCTTGATGGGCGTATGAATCGAATCCATAAAAATGGTGCCCAACGGAACATCTTTGCGTTTATTTTCTTCAACGGTAACATAACCGCGCCCTTTTTCGATGGTCAAATGCAAATCCACCTTGACCTTGCCGTCGGTGCTAAACAAGTGCAAATCGGGATTGAGTATTTCAAAATGCTGAATAGCATCCTGCAAATCGCCGGCCTTGAATTCTTCTTTGCCTTCCAGTTTGATGCGCACATTTTCTTCGTCGATACCTTCGTTTTTTTGTTTGAAACGAATTTGTTTCAGATTCAAAAGAATGCGCGTAACATCTTCGATAACGCCCGGAATGGTACTGAACTCGTGATCAACACCCATAATGCGCACCGAAGTAATGGCAAAGCCCTCCAAGGACGACAACAATACCCGTCGCAAAGCATTTCCGATGGTAAGCCCGTAGCCCGGCTCCAAGGGTTTGAATTCAAAAGAACCTTTGTTGCCTTTGGCTTCAAGCTGGGTAACTTTATCAGGCCTTTGAAAATCTTTGATTAATTCAGCCATTGTTCAATTTTTAATTTAAGGATTATTTGGAATACAATTCCACAATCAGGTGTTCCTCGATATTTTCGGGAATTTGTTCGCGTTCGGGACGGTTGGTAAACACGCCTTCCATTTTTTCGCTGTCCCAGGTGAGCCATTCGTAGGCATTGCGCTTATCGGCCAAGCTTTCTTGAATCACTTGAAGCGATTTGGATTTTTCGCGCACGCCCACCACATCACCCGGACGCAAAGTGTAGGACGGAATATTCACCACCTCACCGTTGACCGTAATATGCCGGTGCGAAACCAATTGACGGGCCGCACGTCGCGAAGGAGCAATACCCATACGGTAAACCACATTGTCCAAACGCGACTCCAAGAGTTGGAGCAATACTTCCCCGGTATTTCCACCCGCGGCAGCGGCTTTTTTGAACAAGTTTTTGAATTGTTTTTCCAGAATGCCGTAGATGAATTTGGCCTTCATTTTTTCGTTCAACTGAATGGCATATTGCGAACGCTTACGGCGTTTACGCATCAAGCCGTGTTGTCCGGGCGGATATTTCCGGCGTTCGAAATATTTATCGGGTCCGAAAATCGGTTCGCCGAATCGTCGTGCAATTTTGGTTTTTGGTCCTCTGTATCGTGCCATAATGCTTTTGCTGTTTTAATAAAATACGGATTAAACCCTTCGTCGTTTGGGCGGACGGCAACCGTTGTGCGGAATCGGTGTTACGTCCACGATTTCAAATACCTCGATGCCATTGTTATGAATGGTACGAATAGCCGATTCGCGGCCGTTGCCGGGGCCTTTGACAAAAACACGCACACGGCGCAAACCGGCATCGTAGGCCGCCTTGGCGGCATCTTCGGCGGCTACCTGGGCGGCATAGGGCGTGTTTTTCTTGGAACCTTTAAAGCCCATTTTACCGGCCGACGACCAGGCAATCACTTCGCCTTTATTATTGGTCAAGGTAATGATAATATTGTTGAAGGTGGATTGGATGTGTGCCTGACCCACCGGATCAACTTTTACTTTACGTTTTTTTACACTGGATTTTGCCATAACGCTCGCTGACTTTTACAGATTATTTGGTTGCTTTTTTCTTGTTGGCTACGGTTTTTCGTTTACCCTTACGCGTACGCGAATTGTTTTTGGTTTTCTGACCGCGCAAAGGCAAGCCCAAACGGTGACGAATACCGCGATAACTTCCGATGTCCATCAAACGCTTGATGTTCATCTGAATTTCGGAACGCAAAGCCCCTTCGATTTTGTAATCGGCAATGGCTTTGCGGATTTCCGCAATATCGTGGTCGTCCCAGTCTTTTACCTTTTTGTCAAAGTCCACACCGGCCTTGGTCAAAATTTCACGCGACCGGCTACGCCCTACACCGAAAATGTAGGTCAGGGCAATTTCGCCCCGTTTGTTCTTGGGTAAGTCAACTCCTGCAATACGTGCCATAGTTATCCTTGTCTTTGTTTGTGTTTGGGATTTTTCTTATTGATTACATAAATCCGTCCTTTGCGACGGACGATTTTGTCTTCCGGACTTCGTTTTTTTACGGATGCTCTTACTTTCATCGGTTTATCCTCTTTTTTTTGATTAATAACGATAGGTTATGCGACCTTTGGTCAAGTCGTACGGGCTGAGTTCCACCGCCACACGATCGCCGGGCAGCAAACGGATGTAGTGCATCCGCATTTTCCCGGAAATGTGAGCCGTGATAACGTGCCCGTTTTCCAATTCCACCCGGAACATCGCATTGGACAATGCCTCGATGATCTTTCCGTCAACCTTGATTGCTTTCTTCTTTGCCATCTTGCTTACAATCTTCTTCGACGTCCGGATTTCATCAATTGATCGTACTGCCTGTTCAACAAATACGCTTCGATTTGTTGAATGGTGTCAATGGCCACCCCCACCATAATCAGCAAGGATGTGCCACCGTAGAACATCGCCCACCCCTGTTGCATGCGGAAAAGGTGATATGCAAAAATGGGTAAAATGGCGATAATGGCCAGGAATATGGATCCCGGCAAAGTGATTTTGGACAAAATATCATCCAAATATTCGGCGGTTTGCGTTCCGGGCTTGATGCCGGGAATAAAGCCGCCGTTTCGTTTAAGGTCTTCGGCAATTTGATTGGTTTGAACAGTGATGGCTGTGTAGAAATAGGTAAACAGAACAATCATCAATCCGAATACCACATTATACCATAGCCCGAACATATTGCCAAATATGGTTTGCATATTCTTGGCCCAAGCCGAATCCGAAAAGGATACCAGCAGTGGCGGAATAAACATAATGGCTTGGGCAAAAATGATAGGCATTACTCCGGCGGCATTCAATTTCAAAGGAATATACTGACGCGCGCCAAAAATGTTTTTCTCAAAACCACCGCCAACGGTTCGCCGCGCATATTGTACCGGTACGGGACGGTAGGCACGGACTAAATAAATACTCAAAGCAATAACGCCCAACCATACCACCACTTCAAACAAAAGTAACATCAAACCGCCTTGTTGTTGCGTAACTCTATTGGTAAATTCCTGCATCAAAGCCCGCGGCATACGTGCCATAATACCCACCATAATCAATATGGAAATACCGTTGCCGATTCCTTTGTCGGTAATACGTTCACCCAGCCACATGGCAAAAATGGTTCCCGTGGAAAGAATGACCAACGAAGCCGGAACAAACAGCGAATCGGGCAACAGGAAGGCCTCGCGCGGCAAAATACGATGCAAGTTAAACAAATAACCGGGGCCTTGTACCAAGGTTACCGCAATGGTCAAATAACGCGTAATTTGCGTAATCTTTTTTCGGCCGCTTTCGCCCTGCTTTTGTAATTTCTGAATGTATGGAACGGCAATTCCCATCAACTGAACGATAATGGATGCCGAAATATAGGGCATAACCCCCAAGGCAAACACCGATGCTTTGGAAAAAGCGCCACCCGTAAATTGGTTCAACAAGTCAAGCAAAGGATTTCCCGTAGCTTGTTTGGCCAAACTTTCCAACTTCATAGGATCAATCCCCGGCAGAGTTACTTGCGCTCCGAAACGATACACAATAATCAGCCCGATAGTAAACAGGATTTTTTGGCGCAATTCTTTGATTTCCCAAATTGCCACCAACGGGCTCAACCATTTTACGGATTTCAGACTTTCCAAAAATTTGTTCATCGGTCAATGTTTAAACAAGTTCCACCTTACCGCCGGCTTTCTCCACCGCTTCCATGGCTTTTTTGGATGCCTTGTTCACCTTGATGGTTACAGGGCTTTTGAGTTCGCCTTTGGCCAACAGTTTTAC
The DNA here is from genome assembly GCA_027023475.1 of Flavobacteriales bacterium. Lineage (GTDB taxonomy): Bacteria > Bacteroidota > Bacteroidia > Flavobacteriales > Flavobacteriaceae > JAADED01. The sequence continues at coordinate 10,090 of JALVVJ010000191.1, read as the reverse complement.
CTTGTCGGTTTTGGAAATAAACTTCATTTCGTACAGCATATCCATATCCACCGTATCGGTGATGCGGCCGCTGTCCACCCATTCCTGAACGGTACGCAGGTTAAGCGGAACATATTCCACACGATTGGGATTACGGAATCCGAATTTGGGCACACGGCGGTAAAGCGGCATTTGTCCGCCTTCGAATCCGGGTGTACGCGAATAACCCGAACGCGATTTGGCCCCTTTATGTCCGCGACCCGAAGTGCCTCCTTTTTTGGATCCTTCGCCCCGTCCGATACGTTTTTCTTTATGCTTCGAACCTTTGGCAGGTTTCAGTTGCGATAATAATTTGCTCATCGTTTTCCTGATTATTTTTCTTCAACCTTAATCAAATGTCGTACTTTATTGATCATCCCCTGGATTTGAGGGGTCAATGTAAATTCACGCGACTGACCGATTTTACGCAACCCAAGGGCTTCCATGGTCAATTTTTGGTCCTTGGGACGCTTGATCGTGCTACGAATTTTGGTTACAACTACTTTTTTCATGCCCTGAATCTTAACCGTTAAACACTTTTTCTACCGATATTCCGCGTTGACGGGCAACCGTATAGGGATCCCGCATTTTGAGCAGCGCATCCATGGTAGCTTTTACCACGTTGTGCGGGTTGGACGAACCCAAGGATTTGGTCAGCACGTTATGCACGCCGGCCGATTCCAAAACGGCACGGATCGCACCTCCGGCAATAACCCCGGTACCTTCGGAAGCCGGTTTGATGAGTACCCGGGCACCACCGTATTTACCGTATTGTTCGTGAGGCACGGTTCCTTTTAAAACCGGGACTTTGACCAAATTTTTCTTGGCATTTTCTACGGCCTTTTGGATAGCATCGGGAACTTCTTTGGACTTACCCACACCGAAGCCCACAACTCCATTACCGTCGCCCACAACCACAATGGCCGAAAAACTGAAAGTACGGCCACCTTTGGTAACCTTGGTAACGCGGTTGACGGCCACCAACCGGTCTTGCAATTCCAAACCGGCAGGATTTATTCGTGTTATACTTTTATATTTATTCAGCATAATCTAAAATTTTAAACCTCCTTTACGTGCGCCTTCGGCCAAGGCCTTGATGCGACCATGATAAATATGCGTTCCGCGATCGAATACCACTTTTTCGATACCTTTTTCCATAGCCAATTTGGCGATTTTTTCTCCCACCATTTCGGCTTTTTGCGTTTTGGTGCCTTCCTTGCCGGCGATATCCTTATCGCGTGACGATGCGGCCACCAAGGTATGCCCTGTTTCGTCATCGATCAATTGGGCATAAATCTCTTTGTTGCTTCGAAACACCGACAAACGCGGGCGCTCGGCCGTGCCGCTGATTTTTTTGCGCACACGCCGGCGAATTCGTTCCTTTTTCTCCAATTGTGTTAATCCCATAACTCCTTATCCTTTATGATTAGGCGGTTTTACCCGCTTTACGTCTGATTTCTTCGCCTACATAGCGTACGCCTTTACCTTTATAGGGTTCGGGCTTACGCAACGACCGGATTTTGGCCGCTACCTGCCCCACCAATTGCTTATCATGTGATTTGAGCTTGATGATGGGATTTTTCCCTTTCTCGGAAAAGGTTTCCACTTTTACTTCCGGCGGGAGGGCAAACAATATGTTATGCGAAAATCCAAGCGCCAAATCCAATATTTGGCCTTGATTGGAAGCCCGGTAACCCACGCCCACCAATTCCAAGCTGATTTCCCAGCCCTCGGAAACGCCCTTGACCATATTGAAAATCAAAGAACGGTACAAACCGTGCATGGCGCGATGATGTTTGGATTCCGAAAGCCGCTTAACGTGGATAACATTTTCCTGAATATCCAACTCCACGTCTTTAATCACTTGTTCCAATTCGCCCAAAGGGCCTTTGACTTTCAGCACATCGCCGTCCAATTGCACTTGCACATTGGCGGGAATATCAACCGGTTTGAATCCTATTCGTGACATCTTGTTCGTTTTCTGTTAGTAAACAAATGCGATAATTTCTCCGCCCACATTTTCCCGGCGGGCTTTTTTGTCGGTCATAATGCCCTTGGATGTGGATACGATGGCAATACCCAAACCGTTCATCACTTTGGGTAATTTATCCACTCCGGCATATTTACGCAAACCCGGTGTACTCACCCGTTTGAGTCCTTTGATCACCGGTTCGCCGTGTTCGTCATATTTCAAGGCGATTTTGATCACCTTGTGTCCGTTTTCATCGGTTTCGGTTTTGTATTTGCGAATGTACCCTTGGTCATAGAGTATTTCGGTAATGGCTTCTTTGATTTTCGAAGCCGGGATGCGCACCACCCGGTGTCCGGCCGCTTGGGCGTTCCGGATACGCGTCAAATAATCTGCTATCGGATCTGTATGCATAATCGTATCTTTTTACCAGCTGGCTTTTTTTACTCCCGGAATCAGGCCTTGGTTGGCCATCTCGCGGAAAGTTACACGTGAAATTCCGAACAATCGCATATAACCGCGCGGACGTCCCGTTATACTACAACGGTTGTGATAACGGATGGGCGAAGCGTTCTTGGGAAGTTTTTGCAAGCCCTCCCAATCACCGGCTTCTTTGAGCGCCCGGCGTTTTTCGGCGTATTTGGCTATCAACTTTGCCCGCTTACGTTCACGGGCCTTCATGGATTCTTTGGCCATAATTTTATTTATTCTTTTTGAAAGGTAATCCTAATTTGTCCAACAAAGCAAAAGCTTCTTTATCCGTTTTTGCCGAAGTAACGAACGTAATGTCCATACCGGCAATGCTGTGGATTTTGTCAAAATCGATTTCCGGGAAAATGATTTGCTCGGTGATCCCAAGATTATAATTTCCGCGGCCGTCGAAAGCATCGCGTTTGATACCCTGAAAGTCACGTACACGCGGCAATGCCACAGTAATCAATCGATCCAGGAATTCATACATACGATCCCGGCGCAAAGTAACCTTGGCACCAATGGGCATTCCGCGACGCAATTTAAAGGATGCCACGTCTTTTTTGGAAATGGTGGGAACGGCTTTTTGTCCGGCAATGGCAGTCAATTCTTCCACGGCATGATCAACCAATTTCTTGTCTTGGGTGGCTTTACCCACTCCGCGGCTGATAACAATTTTTTCCAATCGCGGAACTTGCATTTTATTCTTGTAACCGAACTCTTGCATCAACGCTTCGATGATGTGTTCCCGGTATTCTTTTTTCAGTCTGGGTTCGTAGTTCATGGCTTAGATTTCTTCACCGGTTTTTTTGGAATATCTTACTTTCTTTCCGTCTTTGATTTTATATCCTACACGCGTAGGTACACCTTTTTTGGGATCCACCAACATCACGTTGGAAATATGGATGGGCGCTTCTTTTTCCACCAAACCTCCCTGGGGATTTTCGGCCGTAGGTTTTACACGTTTGGTAACAATGTTAACGCCTTCGACCAGTACGCGATCTTTGTCGCGAATCACCTTGATCACCGTTCCGGTTTTTCCGCGGTCCTTGCCGGACATCACGCGCACCGTATCACCGGATTTTATTTTAAACTTTTTCATTCCTCTTGCGTTTTTTACAATACTTCCGAAGCCAGGGAGATGATTTTGGTATACTGCTTGTCGCGCAACTCACGGGCTACGGGCCCGAACACACGCGTTCCACGCATTTCGTTCTGCGGATTGAGCAACACAACGGCGTTGTCGTCGAAACGGATGTAGGAACCGTCGGGACGACGCACTTCTTTACGGGTGCGCACTACCACGCCGGTAGAAATTTGTCCCTTTTTGACACTTCCGTTAGGTGTCGCTTGCTTAACGGTAACCACCACCTTGTCGCCGATGGATGCATAACGCTTGCGCGTACCACCCAACACACGAATAACCAAGGCCTCTTTGGCTCCGGTATTGTCGGCTACTTTCACACGAGATTCTTGCTGTATCATCTTACTTGGCTCTTTCGATTATTTCAACAATTCTCCACCGTTTGTTCTTGCTCAAAGGACGGGTTTCCATAATGCGGACCTTGTCCCCTATGTTGGCATCATTCTTTTCGTCGTGGGCCATATATTTTTTACGGCGCAGGACGAATTTATGATATTTGGGATGCTTTACCTTTTTTACTTCGGTAACCACTACCGATTTATCCATTTTATTGGAGGTTACGATCCCTACACGTTCTTTACGTAAATTTCTTTTCTGTTCCATGGACTAATCTTATTTTAAACCCCGTGCATTTTTTTCGGTTAACAAACGGGCAATGGTTCGACGCATCCGGCGGATTTCCAGCGGGTCTTCAAGCGGTTGCACTTTGTGCAATATGCGCAACTGCTCGTATTTTTTCTTCATATCCCGGATTTGTTCCAACAAATCGGCGTCATCCATACGGCGTATTTCTTCCATTTTCATCTTGCTTACTTTTTAGCAATTTCGGGAGCAACAATAAATTTCGTTTTCACCGGCAATTTTTGCGCGGCCAAACGGAGTGCTTCACGGGCTACATCTTCGGGTACGCCGTCCACTTCAAAAAGTACACGGCCCGGCTTAACCACGGCAGCCCAAAATTCCACATTCCCTTTACCTTTACCCATACGCACTTCCAAGGGCTTTTTGGTGATGGGTTTATCGGGAAATATTTTAATCCACAGCTGACCTTCACGTTTCATATAACGCGTGGCCGCAACACGGGCCGCTTCGATTTGGCGGGCGGTAATCCAGGAACTCTCCAAGGATTTGATACCGTACATACCGAACGCCAAACGGTGCCCCCGTTGCGAATTGCCTTTCATGCGGCCTTTTTGCTGTTTGCGGTATTTGTATTTCTTCGGTTGTAACATAACTTCTCGTATTTATTTATCGACGACGTTTGCCTCGTCCGCGTTTTTTCTCGGATTGATTGAATCCTACAAGCGGATTCAAATCGCGTTTGCCATAAACCTCTCCTTTCATAATCCACACCTTCACGCCGATGCGTCCGTAGGTGGTATGCGCTTCGCGCAGGGCGTAATCGATGTCGGCACGGAAGGTGGAAAGCGGAATGCGTCCGTCCTTATAGGTTTCGGTTCGTGCCATTTCGGCCCCATTCAACCGGCCGGAAATTTGCACCTTGATACCTTCGGCTTTCATCCGCATGGTCGAAGCAATGGCATTCTTAATAGCCCTGCGGTAAGAAATACGGTTTTCGATCTGACGGGCAATGTTTTGGGCCACCAACGTGGCATCCAATTCCGGACGGCGAATTTCGTAAATGTTCACTTGTACGTCCTTGCCCGTAAATTTTTGCAATTTATTTTTCAATTCATCGACTTCTTTACCACCCTTACCGATGATAATTCCCGGGCGTTCGGTGGTAATGGTTACGGTAATTAATTTAGACGACCGGTCGATGTAGATATGCGAAATAATATTGGTTTTGGCCAGTTTGCGCACTTCTTTTTTGATAAACTCGCGGATTTTATAATCTTCCTCGATTTTGTCGGCATAATTATTTCCGCCATACCACATAGAGTCCCATCCTTTGATGATACCCAAGCGGTTGCCTATCGGATTTGTCTTTTGTCCCATATCAATTAATTATTTTCCGATTCCAATTCTTTTTCGCCCAATTCGATGGTGATATGGCTCATACGCTTACGGATACGGTGCGCACGGCCTTGCGGTGCGGGCTGAATACGTTTGAGCATACCCGCTTCGTCCACCTTGATTTCTTTGACAAACAATTCCACATCGTCCAAGGAACGATCCGGATTTTTTTGTTCCCAATTGTTAATGGCACTAACCAACAATTTTTCGATATACGGCGCACTGGCTTTACGCGTAAAACGCAAGATGGCCAAGGCCTTGTTTACTTCTTTTCCGCGAATCAAATCGGCCACCAAACGGGTTTTGCGGGCCGAAATCCGGTGATTTTTCAGCTTGGCTATCACGCGAGATTTTTTTTCGGCCTTCAAGCGTTGGGCCATTTCATACTTTCTTCGTCCCATGGCTTAGCGTTTTTTTCCTTTGTTTTTGGCGCCGGCATGACCGCGGAACGTACGCGTAGGCGCGAATTCTCCCAATTTATGTTCCACCATATTTTCGGTGATATACACGGGAATAAATTGCCGCCCGTTATACACCGCAATGGTTTGTCCGATGAAATCGGGTGTAATCATCGAAGCGCGCGACCAAGTTTTGATCACTTCCTTCTTACCCGATTCGATATTTTTCCGGATCTTGCGTTCCAGTTTATAATGAACGTACGGTCCTTTTTTTAACGATCTCGCCATAGTTTATTTCTTTCTACGTTCCAAAATATACTTGTTACTGTGCTTTTTCTTATCACGGGTCTTATACCCTTTGGCAGGAAGGCCTTTGCGCGAACGCGGGTGTCCACCCGACGCACGTCCTTCACCACCACCCATCGGGTGATCCACGGGGTTCATTGCCACACCACGTGTGCGCGGACGACGTCCCAACCAGCGCGAACGGCCGGCTTTACCGGATTGTTCCAATTGGTGGTCGCTATTCGATACCACACCGATGGTGGCCATTCCGGCACCCAATACCAGACGTGTTTCACCCGAAGGTAATTTGATGACCACATATTTACCTTCCTTGGCCATCAATTGGGCGAAGGTTCCGGCGCTACGTGCCAATGCGGCACCTTTCCCGGGTTGCATTTCGATATTGTGAATAATGGTACCCAGCGGAATGTTTTTCATGGGCATGGCGTTACCCACTTCGGCAGGTACTTTTTCACCGCTAATGATTTTGTCTCCGGGCTTGATTTCCGAAGGAGCGATAATATAACGTTTTTCGCCGTCGGCATAAACCACCAATGCAATGAACGCCGACCGGTTAGGGTCGTATTCGATGGTTTTGACCGTGGCGGGAATATTGAATTTATCCCGTTTGAAATCAATGATACGGTAACGGCGCTTGTGACCTCCACCACGATAGCGTGAAGTCATCCGGCCTTTATTATTGCGGCCACCGGTGCTTTTCTTGGGTGCCAACAAAGATTTTTCGGGCTTATCGGTAGTGATAGCCGAAAAATCGTTGACAATGCGAAAGCGCTGTCCGGGCGTGGTCGGTTTGAGTTTACGTACTCCCATGGGTCCTCGGCTTATTGATTAAAAAAGTCTATACTTTGTCCTTCTTTCAACTCCACGATGGCTTTCTTAAAGGCCCCGCGTTTGCTTTCCTGAATACCCCGTTTGGTGTATTTCAGTTTGGTTTTGGCCGGATAAATCATGGTGTTGACCTTAACCACTTCCACTCCATACATCTCTTCGACGGCTTTTTTAATTTGGATTTTGTTGGCATGCAAATCCACAATAAAGCCGTAGCGGTTAAACTTATCGGTCTGGTTCACCACCTTTTCGGTCAATATCGGTTCTTTAATAATCCCCATCGTTCGTTTATTTTTTCAGTATCGCTTCAATTTGCGCGACCGCCGGCTCGCTGAGAATGATATTTTCGGTATTTAAAATCGTGTAAGTGTTTAAATCCGAACCTCTTACAAGCTTAACCGTCGGCAAATTGCGCGATGACAAATATACGTTATTTTTCAATTCATCCAACACGAACAAGGATTTTTCGTTGCCCACTTGCAAATTTTGCAGGATTTGAACGAACTCCTTGGTCTTGGGTGCTTCCATATCGAAGTCTTCCACCACTTTGATTTTTCCCGCCTTGGCCATATAACTCAGGGCCGATTTTCGGGCCAAGCGTTTTAGCTTTTTGTTCAGTTTGAAACGGTAGCTGCGCGGACGCGGACCGAAAATACGTCCACCGCCGCGGAACAAAGGGTTTTTGATGCTACCGGCGCGGGCCGTACCCGTTCCCTTCTGACGCTTGATTTTGCGTGTACTACCGGCAACTTCCCCGCGTTCTTTGGCCTTATGCGTACCTTGACGACGGTTGGCCAAATATTGTTTTACATCCAAATAAATGGCGTGTTCATTGGGCTCAATGCCGAAAATCTCATCGGCCAATTCCACGGTTCGTCCGGTATCTTCGCCTTGTATGTTGTAAACTTTCAGTTTCATCACTTCTTGATTATTACATAGGATTTCTTATGCCCGGGAACATTGCCCTTGACAATCAACAAATTCTTTTCCGGAATGATTTTCATCACTTGCAGATTCTGCACCGTTACCCGTTTGTTTCCCATCTGCCCGGCCATGCGCATGCCCTTAAACACGCGCGAAGGGTCGGCCGAAGCACCGATGGAACCCGGCGCACGAAGACGGTTATGCTGACCGTGCGTGGCCTGTCCCACACCGCCGAAACCGTGACGTTTTACAACACCTTGGAAACCTTTCCCTTTGGATGTTCCCGTAATGTCCACATATTCGCCTTCGGCGAAAACATCTTCAACGCGGATTTCATCACCCGGTTGATATTCTTTTTCAAATCCTTGGAATTCGACTAACTTTCGTTTGGGCGTAACCCCCGCCTTGGCAAAATGTCCTTTGAGCGGTTTGGTGGTACGCTTTTCTTTCTTGTCATCGAAACCAAGTTGCAAAGCTTCGTACCCGTCTTTTTCCTTGGTTCTGACTTGGGTAACATAATTGGGACCGACCTCAATCACCGTCACGGGAATATTCTTCCCGTTTTCGTCAAAGATGCTGGTCATCCCGATTTTTCTCCCTATTAATCCTGGCATTTCGGTTGAGTTTTATACAAATTAGATTTTGATTTCCACATCCACACCGCTGGGCAATTCCAATTTCATCAACTCGTTGATGGTCTTGGTGGTCGAACCGTAAATGTCCAGCAAGCGTTTGTGCGTATTCAATTGGAATTGTTCGCGCGACTTTTTGTTTACGTGCGGCGAACGCAACACCGTAAAAATACGCTTCCGGGTGGGCAAAGGAATGGGACCGTTTACCACGGCTCCGCTGTCCTTGACGGTCTTAACGATTTTTTGGGCCGCCTTGTCCACCAGGTTATGATCGTATGACTTGATTTTGATACGGATTTTTTGCGCCATGATCTATTTGAATTTATTCGTTTTCTTTTTTTACAACCTCTTCGGCTATATTGTCGGGAGCCGGTGCATAGTGCGAAAATTCCATAGACGACGTGGCACGTCCCGACGACAAGGTCCTTAGCACCGTTACGTAGCCGAACATTTCGGCCAACGGCACATGCGCTTTGATGACCTTGGCTCCCGAACGGTCGTCCATGCTCAGCACCTGACCGCGGCGGCGGTTCAAGTCGCCAATGATATCACCCATATTTTCTTCGGGTGTAACCACTTCCAGTTTCATAATCGGTTCCAGCAGAATGGGATTGGCTTTACGGGCAGCTTGCTTGAAGCCCAATTTGGCCGCCAATTCGAACGAAAGCGAATCCGAGTCCACCGGGTGGAACGAACCATCTTTCAGGGTTACTTTCATACCTTCCACTTCGAATCCTGCCAAAGGGCCGGATTTCATCGCCTCCTTGAAACCTTTCTCCACCGATGGAATAAATTCCCGGGGTATGTTCCCTCCCTTGATTTGGTCGATAAACTCCAATCCGGTTTTTCCTTCCTCGGCAGGTTCCAGGGTAAAGATGATATCGGCAAATTTACCGCGTCCACCGGTTTGTTTTTTATACACTTCGCGATGATCAACAGCTGTGGTAAGGGCTTCCTTATATTCCACGCGCGGCTGACCCACATTCACATCCACCTTAAATTCCCGCTTCAACCGATCTACAATAATTTCCAGATGCAACTCTCCCATGCCCGAAATAATGGTTTGCCCCGTACTTTCATCGGTTTTCACTTGGAATGTAGGGTCTTCCTCGGCCAGTTTGGAAAGGGCCAAGCCCAATTTGTCCATATCGGCTTGGGTTTTGGGCTCCACGGCAATACCGATCACCGGATCCGGGAAATCCATGGATTCCAAAACAATAGGATGCTTTTCGTCGCACAACGTATCGCCGGTTTTAATGTCTTTGAATCCCACGCCGGCACCGATGTCTCCGGCTCCAATTTGATCAATGGGATTCTGCTTGTTGGCGTGCATCTGATAGATGCGCGAAATACGTTCCTTTTTGCCCGAACGGGTATTGAGCACCGTGGAACCGGCGTTCAGTTTACCCGAATAAACCCGGAA
>JALVVJ010000190.1 GCA_027023475.1 Flavobacteriales bacterium | reverse complement strand
AGGTGGAGGGAAGTGATATGCAGGAAAGGGAATTCGGTGATTTTGTTTTCCTGCCGGTTTTCGATGACAAGCACGCCGCGGTCAAACGAAAGCCGTGTGCCCGGCGTTTCGACGATGAGGCGCATTTTATGCTTATTTGGTTATTTTCTTGTTCCTTTAATACGGTTTCTAGGGTTTATGAGATTGAATGAAGGCCTCGGCAATATCGCGCACCTGGTCGAAATTGAGGACGAAATACTGATTGCCCAGATGAACTCTCTCTTTGGTGCGGGTGAGCGCCGTGTAGGTCCATTTGAAGGGATTCATGTAGAATTTTCCGCTTGCAATCCAGGGTATCAAATCGATAAAAACATCATTCCACTCGCCGCCTTGGGCTTTGTGGCAGGTGAGGGCGTAGCCATAGACGGCCCGAAGGGCGTTTACATAGGGGTCTGAGCCCAAAAGCCGGTAAAAAGTGGACTGATTATCGGTTAATTTGGGATCTTCTTTAACTGTTTTTTTGTAGCGGATAATAAAATCCCTCATGAGTTGTTTTTGCTGTTCTTGGGTAAGATTGTTGGAGTGGTTATTGAAGATATCCAAAAAAATAAATAGATCTTTTTCGGATTCATCGGCCAGGTTTTTGACACGGATAAGTCGCAGGGTCAGGTTTTGGATTCTCTTTACAGAGGGATAAATGTTTATTATTTGCACCAAATCGCCGTTGTAAAGGCCATGCAGGTGATTGTTTTGAGTAACCAAAAGAATTTCACCAATGTTTAAGAGGCCGGTATTCCAACCAAAAATTTGTTGGCGGACATCATTGTTGAGTTGTTGAACCCGTTTGTTGGTAGGAGAAATTAAAATATGGCGGTTCAGGGCATCGAACAGACCTTTTTCTTTTTCCCGGTTCCAAGCATCTTTCAGGATGCCGGCATAAGTTTGGGTTAATTTCCAATCGGGATGATACATAAAGATGTTTTGCGCACCGGAAAGATAGAATTGCACTTGTTGATCTGCTTGATGATTGCGTGATTGGAGGCGGATATAAGCGGCCACTTTGAGTATTTCATTGTCCGGGTCATTGGTGCGGACAATGTCGGTCAGCGTGAAAGTATCAACCTTTTTGTTGTATTTTTTTTGAAGGTATTCTTCGGAAAGAGCGGGAGAGAATTCCTGCCCTACGGGAGGTAATTGTTCGGGGTCGCCGACAAAAATAAACTTGTAGAGAAGATGTGAATCGAAAAGGTCTTTTAAAAGGTATCCTGATCCGAAATGCGCATGACTGGTGGTGTTGAAGGTGTCCGATATCATGGAAGCTTCATCGATGATAAACACGCCGGGGAATTCGTCTTTGACCAATTTGAAGATAAGTTTGTAGGAACTATTGTCTTCGACGGGTTGGTCAAATATGCTTAATTGTCGAAGCGTTTCTTGGTCAACGTCCAACCTGTCGGGTTTGTAAAGGAAGCCGTGGACGGTGGAAATGGGGGCAACATTTGAAGATTTTTTTTCCGGAGTGAAATGCTCTAAAAGCAGGGAGAGTTTCAGGTCAAAAGTGTAATATTCGATGCTTTGGTCTTGGGCCAATTTATCGCGCAAAATTTTGGCAGCCCGCCCGGTGGTGGCGGCAATTTTGACGGCTTCTTTTTTCTCTTGCAGGATTTTGGCGATTTCCCGTATTAAAGTGGTTTTACCGGTTCCGGCAAAGCCATTGAGGATAAAAACATCCTTGGACGGACTGTCCAAAAACTCCCGGATTTTTTCCAGGGCTTGCTGTTGTTGGGGGGTGGGGTTCATCATCGGGTGATTTTGGTTAATATTGGATATGCTCTGAAACGGACAAACCGGAATTTTACGATTTTCTCGTCGCCGCGTTCTTCAACTATGCGATGTGAGGTGCTGGCATAACAAGTTATACCGGCTTGCTGGAATAAGCCGACAAGAGCAAAAGTAAAGGTGAGTTCGCCCATCAGGTGGACGAAAAAGCCGGCAGGGTATTGTTCAATGATTTGATGAAAAAATGCCTTGGCCCGACTTTCCACTTCCCGGGTATCCCAATCGGGGTCAATATTTGGGAAAGGAATATCTTTTATTTGGCCAAACTTGCCAATGGCTGTTTGTTTTTGTTTGTCGGACCATCGCTCAAAGGGATGGTTGGAGATGTTGAGGAGCATAGCCAAATTATTGGATAATTGTTCTAAAATCTACCAGCTTATTATTTTGATACAAATCTTCGATTGTTAGTAATTTGATACGATATAAATCAGCGCGTTCCAGGTTTGCATTATTAATTTCTTCCTTAGAGTCCAATGTGATAATAAAACTGTTTGCGAACAATCCAAATTTGTTTTTAAGCGCTTCTGACTTGTAGATAAAATCCTTCAACAAAGAGCGTTTTTTGTTATCTGTTTGAATGAAAACCGATGTTTTGGCCTCAATAATAAATAACTTATTATTATAGGTAAAAATAACATCAAATTCATTAGAAACAACATTTTTATCAATGTTTTTTAGAATAACGCCTAAACCGATTTCGTCATCTGAAAGGGTAAGGTCTTCCTTGATTTTATAATAGAGTAATTCCTCAAACCATTCGCCGGATAAATATTTGATAAGCTTTTTGGGAATATTATTTTCATTGTTTATTATTTTTATGGGCAGGTCCTTATTGAATTTGATTAAAATATCTTGCTCTTCTTTTTTTAATGTATCAATGTTAAGATTTTTCTTTTTACGACTATTCCGTAGAATATCCAAAGGTTTGCTATTGTTCTTGATCCCATTTTTAATAAAATAATTAAATACACTTTTTGCAGTTTCAAAATCAAATTTAGGTTGGCTTTTTTTATCAATTGGAAATCCATATGCAATTAAATATTCTTCAAGGCTTACTTTGGTTTTTAATGAAAGTTTACGTTGACCTTTATTAGGGAAAAGTTTCCAATATACATCTTTATATCCTGTTACATAATAAATGGTTGCACCAAGGTCTTTAAAAAAATCATAGGCGGCCAGTGTGGTTAATTTAGTTCCTCCTGTGATGTTTAGTATTACATCTTCATATTCTTCAAACACATTACGATTATCGTTTAGTTTAATAGTAACTTCTTGTGGGTCATACGGATTTATTAAAATTGAACGTACTTTTTCGGGGTTGATTTTAGTAGATTTTATTATCCACTGTTCTTTGTCTTTCACTTTTTCGGAAGATAAAAAAATATGTTCTTGAATTCCCGGGAATTCTTTAATCATTTGAACCACGGGCAAGGTTTGATCACTGATAATACTAACTAAAACTTTATTTTTCATACCAAAATAATTTTTTCAAGTTCATTTAGTGCCGATTCCAAGTTTTTGATGGCCGTGGATACGGGGATTTGCTTCGGTAATTGGTGGGCTACGCCATTACGAATATTATCGATTTTATATTTGCTCAAAATATTTCGCAAATCATGATAATTTTTATCACTCAATAAACTTTTCGCCCTTTCCCTGTCGTTTCTTGCCGTTGGTACTAAATTTTCGTTTTCACAAATCCAAGTTATTGCCGCTTCATACAAAACAATAACCGATAACCCGAAATTTTTGCGGTTAAAATGCCAACGGGCCAATTTTATTTGAAAGGCCGAATCTTTTAAAGACTCGCTGCTTGACCCGAAAAACGATGCAAAATCTTGAATCACCCTCGGAATAATTAAGCTTGCTAAGGAAGAATGATATTCCTGTTTTATCAATTTATCCAAAGCTTTCAATTGATTTTTAACGTGAAAAATCAAGCTAAGGTTTAGCGTATTTGAAAATTCTTTTAATACCTTTTTGGCCGGATTATCTTTTTTGTTTGTCAATAAATCGGACAACAAATACGCATTTCCGTAATTTTTAAACGCATAGCTTGCCTGGGCCCATTGGTTCAGGTCGATTAATCGGGATAAACTTACAATAGGCGCATATCCCAAATCTTTGATCACTTCCATCATTCCATAATATATTCTGCGGAATTTTATTTGATCGTCAAAGACTTGGGAAAAATAAAATATCACTTGGTTGATGATAAAAGCCATGGACCTGAAACCATGGGTAATATCCACATATACATTCCATTCTTCAATATCTAAAAGTTGATTTTGAAGAAAATCAATCGTTGCATCAATATTGAAATCTATTTCATGTTGATTGATGCCATTTTTTAATAAGAGAATTTTAATGTTAAGTCCGGCCTTTTCCGCTATATCTTTTTCCAAACGGGAAATGATCCGGTAAACATCATCGTTTATATCCTTGAATGTTTTGTGCAGTTCGGTCAGTTCAAGATAAAAATCTTCATTAATTTTTCCTTCGTCCAATATTCTCAAATACAGTTCCTCCCACATGGATTTCAAAGTACCGATGATAATGATTTTACCGGCTTTCAGTTCCCGGGCCAGTATGAGCGAAACAAAGGATGATTTGAATTTTTTGCCATTGAATAAATATGTTACTTTGGCATAATCCCGGGTATTGGTACCTTCCTTGTTTAAACGGCCTGTACCCAAAAAAGTGATAAGGACTTTACGGGGCATGGTGGATAACTTTATATAAAGTCAAAATTTCTGGTAACCTTTTATTTTCACCTCTTCCTTCAATATTATTTATTTTTAGTTGAAGAATGCTTTCTTTCTCTTTTCCTGCGGGAAATCTTACTTTAAAAATTTTGTCCTTTACCTCTTCAACATATACTTTGCAAAGGAGAAAAGGAGATTCGAAATCCTCAACAACTGCATCAATGATATCGCCACGTTTTAGGTTTTTTAAACTTTTCCAAGTTGGTTCATAGGGTTTTTGTGATTCGGGTTGTGGTTTGGGATCATTGGTAGGTTGAGACTTTTTATCAGATATTTGACTGTCAAACATTAAATCCTCGGGGACATGGCCAATGGCAATAAAGCCCATGGGGAAAAATTCGGGATTGTTACCGTTCATCCGGAAAGCCCATTTGCGGGTTTTGGCTGCTTCCTTATTGTTGATTACTCCTCTATTAATTATTTTCCCTTTCTTGTCTTTTTCTTTTATTCCTGTAATTATATGAGTATCAAATTGCCAATCACCGGTAATACTGTGAAAACCGGAACCTTGACCCAGGCGCAAAATGGCATAATTATTTCCTGCCTCTTGTGCTTGTTGTGCTAACTTTTTGATGTTTTGCCATGCTGAAATTAATTTATCCGAATGTTCCGCTTGATTATATGTGGTATGAAATTTTATTTCCTTATCGGCAAAAGCAATGGTGTAATCGTTGATGATTTGGAATAATTTGGATATGGAGAATTCTTTAATGGATTGGTAAGCTTTGTACAGACTTTTCAAGTCATTTATTTCTCTATTAATTTCATTGATTTTTCTACGATCGGGGGAATAACTGGTTTTAATTTTTTCAAGTTCTTTTTCTTTCCTTACGATTTCCAATTTTAATTTTTCTAAAAATTTACCTTTATCGTCCTTGATAAAATTGGAAAATTGTTTCTCATTCCACTTTATTTTTAACTGTTCCGATGTGCTGTTTAACGGGATGATTTGATAGTTGGTGGTAAAACCCTCTTTTTTGAATTTTTCATCTTTATTATCTTTATTAGTACGTTTATGTTTCCATTTGCTAATAAAGCCCTTATTCAAACTAACCAAACTAAGCACTTTACTTGCTATATAATCCGGCTCCGTTTCAAACTCCACATCCGAAACTTGAAAGAAGCGCATAAAGTCGCTTCCATCGGATGAAACACCAAAAAACTTTTTTTGAAGCGAAGATTCTTGTTTTTTATTTATAAATTTCTCTTTTGCATTTTGTTTTTCTCCGGTTTTTTCCATCAACCAATTTAACAACACCGACCGGATGGCGCCCTTAATGGAAGAGCCCGGTATGATGGGATTGCCGGTAAACCGGTTGGTAATATGTTCGCGGACGTCACCTTTCAAGGATAAGTTCTGTTTAACGGTGGTAAGTTTGCTTTGGATGAGTTCGCTTTTCAAGGAATCCGATAAAAATCCTGATATGATTTCCTTCTCAACCTCGTAACTCAATCGATCATCCTTAAAAATCTCGGTCCAATTGATAAAATGTGTTTTGCCTTTTTCGGTAAAGTAATCAAAACCTTCTTTGAGCGGTTCGTTTTCGGAGCCGATATGGGTGGGTGTCAGTATTTTGATTTTATATGCATTTTCCATATCCATTCGGTTTATTGTAGTGCTTTCATGGGTACAAAAATGGCATGACCATTCCGGTAAACCGGATGGTCCACTAGGTTGCCGGGGCGTAAATCCACCGTATTCCCTTCGGTATTTAGATTATTGTCAAACACCGAACCTTCTTCGAACATGTACACATTCTTTTTGCGCAAACTGTAATAGGGAAACGAACTGATATGTCCGCCACGCTTCAAAAGTCCGTAATATTTTACGCGACCAAAATCAAAGGTTCCGGTTTGGGGCAAAAACAACGAAAGGTTTGTTTGATACTCACCATCGGCCGGGATGTCCAAGGAAATTTCGTCTTTTTCGTATTTGAAAAACCCGTAACCGTAAGTGCGATCGGTGCCCAATCCGGTTTTGCTCATCAAGTCAAGCAATTGTTCCAAGTCCTTGGTGTCGCCTTCCAGCAAAAAGAATAATCCGGCCTGCTTGGTAAAATAGATTTTTTCGAACGGAAAGGGCTCGGAATCCTTGCTCAAATCGCGTGGCACCTGTACACGCGTTAATAACGACGACTTATAAATGGTCATTTGGCCTGTTTCGCCGGCAAAAGGAAAAAAGGCCGAATGCGAAGGCGTCAAAGGCGAAGGAGGCCATTCACGGAGGAAGATATTTTCGCCTTTCAGCAAAGCTTCGAATGCATCCTTCTCCAACCAACGGATTTTCTTCATTTTTTTGATGTCCACATCCCGGTCGTTTTCCAAAATTACAGGCCATTTGGGTTTGGGGAAATAATAATGGATTTTGTCCTTTGTTTTCAAAAACGGAAATAACGAACTGATGCGAAAATCCGGTTCCCAAGGCGTATCCGGGTGTAGCAAGTGCCAGGTTTGAGTCAAGGCCGCATAAAAGGTGTCGGAATGCACAAAGCGCGCACTGTCGCTATAATCCTCCCTGGCCGAACTGATATGTAAAGGTTCCTCAAAGTGGAGGCGATAAACGGTAAAACGTCTCATGGGTTTAATCTTGCTTTTGTTCGGATGTTTCTTTTGATTTTTTATCGTCGGGCCATAAGGTTTCTTCTTTTATCTCTTTAAATTCAACTTGCCCATAACCACGGGTTCCGCTACCGCCCAGATAATCCGCTTCTAGTAGTTTTATCCCTTTTTTGAGGAGATCTAAGTAATCTTGTTTGTTATCTTTTACGATATCACCGTTTTCTTTTTGTAGTTCAAAAAGCGTCAAGATAAACTCCACATCAAATTCCGCATTCGCCGGAATACGTTCAATTTGTCGCGGATGTTCGGCTGTTCCCGTGATACGGTTGATGGTATTTTCGAATTTTACTTCGGTATAAGGCATAGGAAGTTCGGTGCTGTCCAATTTTTTAGCGGATTCATCCGTTAGATAAGCATCCCGTACAATAAGGCGAGTACGTTGGGCTTCAACTTCTATTTTATCTCCATTTTTCTTTTCTGTTATCCCGAAAAGTTTATTTATGAGTATGTTAGCGCTTTTCCCAACATCCGTTGCTCCCGCGCTGTATTCCAACAATGCCCGTAATTTGCCTTTCAACGAACTTCCCGGAATGTAAGGTTGATTACCTTTTAACGGACTTCGTACCACAGGCAGGTCAATACCGCCGATTTCGACCAAATCTTTACTACCACCGATGTGCAAACCGGTGAGGAGGGTCATTTTGTAGGTAAGTTTGACTTTTTGGATGATTTTGGTTTTTCCTTCTTTTTGGGTGCTCATAATATTGTATTTTTTAGTTTTGTTCCTATTTTTCTTCTTCAAGCATAATGTGATTTTCGTATGCTTTAAAATATGCTACGATACTTTCTAGTAGTTCCACAAAATTTTTAAATTGTTTTTGTGGTTCTTCCTTGTTTTGTGCAGTAGCAGGGTTCTCAACTTGATCACTCATTTCTTTAATAGCAAAATAAAAATCAACGATTTTGTGCTGTTTATTTTTTTCACGGCCAACATCATAAGCCAATTTGGGCATTAATAGTTTGAAAGCCCTGTATTCGTCTTCCTCAAACTTTCCTGCTACTTGAATTTTTTTTACGGCACCGAAAAATTTTCGGAGTTTGGAGGTTGATAACGTTTGACGAGGGAAGTATTGTTCTTTTCTATTATCGTATTTTAAAGTATGATAATCTTTAAATTCAAGATTTAATATCTCCTCTCGCTCTTTTTTTTCTAATTCTTCATTGCGTTGAAATTTGTCCGCAGTTTTTCTGTCATAATTTTTGTTAGTCAAATGTTTGGCGAAATCTCTGGCCCACTGAATGGCATTGTCGTTTAATCCATTTTTAATCCAAGACTCAAAATCATTTGAATCATTGGGGTTTCTTGGAGGATGTAATTTTTTAAATTCCTCCCATAAATACAGCGAAATGTTTTTCTTGTTCATAGTTGTTAAGTTTTTATAGTTTCTACTTTATTTTCCACTTTTTTCTTATCCCGCCGTTTTAGTTCGGTCAGGCGGGCAATGATGGCATATTTGCGGAAGGCCGTTTCGTTAAGGAGTTTTTTGGTGAGTTCATCCACAAATTCCAGAGCTTCTTCTTTACTGGCTTTGGCTCTACCTGTTTTTTTATCGTAATATTTTTCGCGTTGGCGTGCCATAAAATACAGGGTTTGCCAAATGTATGCTTTGGTTTCCCTGAAATTGGGATTTTCGGCCTTCCGTTCTTTTTGCCAAAGGATGAGGTCGTACACCGATTGGATACGATGCAAAATACTGGCACTTAATGTTTCATCCCGGACAAAAAGTTTTTCCCATTTTTTTAGTTCGGGTTCCCAATCGAAAAGCTCGTTCCAAGGCAGGACTTCATCCAAAACGGTTAATGCATCTTTTTTACCTTTTTTGGCTTTGCTTTCATAGTCTTCGGCCAATTGGGCGGCTTTGGAAACGGGGAATTTAGGCCGAACCATCACCAAACCGCCGGAAATACCCAAATCTTCGCGTTCACCGGTAAGTTTATGGAATTTTTTTCTGATTTCGACTGCCAACTCAAAAACTTTATCCCACCGGCCTACAATGAACAAATCATCACCGCCCGAATAAACGATATTGACGTGGTCTTTATATTTTTCATCATTTCGGAGTGTATTCAAATATCCCGAAAAGAACCAATCCAACGTATGCGAAAGTGTGGACTGAACGGCAAAGGTGCCGGTGGTGTTGCTAAGGCCTTTCAGGAAAATTTTTCCCAAATTATCCACGTCCATACGCAGAATTGCCAAATAGCTATGCGGCACTTGACCATAATTCCCATCGGGAGTTTCAGTAAAATTATCTACGAGATAAGTAAGTTCGGAAAAGGTTTTTTCGCGTTTATAATTTGGAACCTCGGCTTGTTTGTTTCCACCATAAAACCAAAATCCGAAAGATTGAAAATGTTCGTTTAACTTGCTTAAAAAGTCCGTGTCATTGAGGCGTATCAATTGTGCGTTAATTCCCTTTTCTTTTATGGGGGCCAAATCTTCTTCGTCATACAAACAGTAATAAATGCCGGCTATGCGTATTTTAGTTATTTGTTTTTTATGTTTTTTTGGTTTAGGTAGATTCTCTGAAATATCTTCATTACTTACTATTACATAATCCGCATCCTTCAAATCTTTGCCCAATTGTATTTGTTCGTGCACATATTGGCTGACAACCGGTTCTCCTTGATGTTTTTCTTCCTCATATTTAATTAAATCATCTTCCTCCAATAGATAGGCATCATTTTTGGCTAATTCCTCACCCGTTACAGCATCAGTCAATACATCTCCGCCTTTTCCGAAAGGTTCAAAAAGTTGTTTCCATTTGGTTCCCTCTTCCAAAAAGGCACGGAATTTTTGCTCTTTTTTGAATTGTAATTTTTTGCCCACCAGGTTCCAAAGTTCACCTATACCTACCGGAATATCCCGACCTTCAATATAAAATTCGGTTTTCCATTTTCCACCATTATGGGATGTTTCAATCCTAAATAACAAAGATTCGTGCAAAAAAGCCAAGCGCATATTGTGTTTTTCAAATAATTCCGCTTCGATTTCCGTAAAAATATTTTGTAGCGCCTTTTTAACACGCTCAATATTAGGAAGTAGCAAATAAAACTTGCCTCCCGAGGCATACAATACGTTGGCCCAGTTCAGGTCGATATCTTTATGGAATAATATTTTCCTGATAATCGTATCGGTGAGCAAGCGCAAATAAAACGAACGGCCTTTTAAACTTTTGGATGCCTTTGTACTATGGATGTTATAAATAAATGATTGTATTCCCGAAATATCACCGGCCAAAAGCATTACCGGGAAATGTTTTTCATCTACATTTGCAATTTCTTTTCCGTTAATGGTTTCAAAATCAAGGGCATCAGGATTTTCTTGCCAATAGTCAAATAAACAAGAAGCAAATGCCGCCGTGGTTTTCAGGTGTTCAAAAAGCGGGGTGATGACAGGCACTTCGTTAGTTGCAGAAGGAATATTGGAAGTATGTTTCTTCAAAATATGATACAAGCTTTCAATAAATTTTTGATGTGGAATATTTGTGGGCAGGGATTTAAAATCCTCAATAAATTTTTCCCATTGTGCTGCATATTTTTCTTTGTTTACTTGCACACTTTTTTGGGGGAATTTGGAATGTTCCATATCCAAGGCCGACAATTCGTAATAATATGATTCTTTGTTTTGGGCCATTCCAATGTCGGGAACAATGCCCGTTGTATTGATAATATCAAAAATGTTTCGCAAAGGAGTTTCCTTGAAATTTTCTTGGGCTCCTTCCATATTTTCCTCCTGCAAACGGTCGCTACCCGAACTCCATTTATCGGCCAATGCTATTAAAGCTTGATGTTTATCCGCCGGTTTATGATGAAAAACAGCCAAATTAAAAAATTCTCTTTCTCTTAAATCTTCGGGAAAATGGTTTTTGTATTTTTCCAAAAATTCATTAGTCCATAGTACATGAAAATAACCCCTTCGGTATTTGTTTACTTTTGGAGTAATTATATCTAACAATTCTCTTGAATGTTCACTTAAATGATCCCCATCTTTTCCTAAGGTCGCACTAGCCCGCTGCCAAAACTTCCCGATATCGTGTAGCAGTGCGGCTAGGTAGATTTTGTTGCGTAATGTATCGTTTGTCATATTCTTGATTGTTTTTATCATTATTTATTGAAAGGTTTCCCCCCGAACACCACTCCATAATTATGCGCCGCCCCTTTGCCCAGCCCGATGTGGGCCGGCAGTATGGCATTGACCGCAAAATCGGCATCGAAGGCCATCATTTTGACGTTTTTGTAGGTAATCCATCGCATTTCCGACGGGCGGAACAGCGACAATTCCAAAGGGCGCTCCACATACCACTCCACGCCTTTGGCAAAGGACAAAATGTTTCCCGTAAGCATCCGGCCCAGAAACTCGGTTCGCGCCGCATCCGAACGCAAGCGCCGGTAGGCAAGATAGTTTTCGTTTTGCAACGGAATCCAATTGAATATTTTATAGCGTAAGGGTTCATTGGTTACATACAGCCGGTAGAGCTTGCTTTCCATCCGCTCGATTTCCAGGTTGATTACCCGGTCGCGCACCCGTACCTTGCCCGGACGTTGGCTAAACAAGGCATGTATGCTTTCAATGCCATCGCCCAAATAAAGAATGGCCGCTTTGCCGTTAATGCTTTTGTATTGAATCAACGGATAACCCATGCGCACACCATCATCAAGGTGATTATGATAAAGCACATCGTAGGGTTCTATCCGTTTCAACACCGCCGAACGCAAAAGCCGGCTTTCGTAGATTTTTAGCGGTTGTTTGAAATAAAATTTTTGATAAGGTAATTTAACTACGGTTTCAACCATTGTTTCTAATTTAAATTATAAGTTTCAAATATATAAAAATTTACGTAATAAACCGGCTCAAATCATTCATTTTTCATAAACTTTAATCCCTCTTCCAGCATTTTTATTAATTCCCAATGCAAATCAATGGGTTCAATTATCTTGATATTGGGAACATATTGCAAAATCG
Source organism: Flavobacteriales bacterium (assembly GCA_027023475.1). GTDB lineage: Bacteria > Bacteroidota > Bacteroidia > Flavobacteriales > Flavobacteriaceae > JAADED01. The sequence continues at coordinate 10,330 of JALVVJ010000190.1, read as the reverse complement.
CTTGCAAAAGTTCGTAATTTTTTCGCACGCGAATCGATAATATTATACCTTCGTCTAAAACTTTTTCGATTTTTTGCGACGGGTGCAAAGGTTTGGTGCGCACATAATCGGCACCGGGTTTGCGGACAAGCAAGACGATTTTTGTCAGCGGTTCTTCTTTTATGTAGGTGGCGCCTATCACTTCGTCAAACATTTGTACAATCGTTTCCTTTTCATAGGGGTCAAAACTTTCATCCAGGATTTTGATCGAATGAATGCGATCCAGCGGAATGGTCCAAAACGGCTCCTCCGCCTTTTCCACCTTGCCTATCAAAAACCAACGGTTGTTGTACTCCTTCAAAAAATAGGGTCGCACCACGGAATCGAAATCCCAATCGCCGTCGAATGAATCGTAATCGATAAACACTTTTTGATTGTTTTCCATGGCCAGGTACAAATCATCCATCCATTCCAGGCCTTGGTAATGCGGATTATGGTCAAGCATCAAGAAAGGGAAAACAATATAGGTGAGTTCTTTTTCGTCGAAACGCGTGGCCGATTTCAAGATTTTAAAAAGATGATTCGTAACCGGCAAATGCCGGAAAGGTTCCAAAATATCCGTGGCCTTGTAGATGGCCTCCACCGCCTCTTCGGACAGTTCATTATGGAACAGACTGTATCCGGGTTTGTCGTAGTGGTAATAATCTTTACTACGTTCGTATTTCAAAGGCACATTAAGTTGATCACGCAAATACTTGAAATCGTCGCGTAGCGTGCGTTCGCTGACGGGTTCGAATCCCCGCTCATCCAGAAAATCATTTAAGCGGTCCAAAATCTCCTCGAAAGAATAATGTTCGCCTTCTTTCAGTAGTTTGTCCAGGTAATAATACCTCAAAAGTGCGTTTTTGTTTTTGGGCATGGCTTTTTTGCTTAAAAATGAATTTTATCGGCTTATAAATTTAAAAATTCTTTTTTACCAAATAAAATCAGAAAATTCTTTTCGCTTTTTACCAAATAAATCTTATACCGATCATCAAAGATTTTCTCAAAAACAATTATTGCTATGGTTCCATCAATATCATCCCTTACCTTAAAGGTAAAACTCGTTTCATCTTTGTCATAACCGAAAACGATAAACCGGTCTTTTTTTTCTATTCCATTTACAACCAATTTAATATAAATGATATTAGCATTCGAATCTTCATAGACAATTAACTTGTGATCGTTTACATCTTCTAATACATCATATTTTGATGAATAAATTCTATCTATGCTGAAAACGGCAATTTTCTCCTGTGCATAGAATACGAAAGGAATTAAGGTCAAGATAACCGGCAAAATTTTTTTCATGGCATTAGGTTTTTTGAGATTATTCCAATTTTTTCTTGTTGATTTCTTCGGCAAAGACCACCATCCGGTCGTAGTCGGTTTCTTTTTCCAGGATTTTGATCATCACCACCAATAATTCCAAAATCAGGAAAAAGGCGAAAAAGAGTCCCCAAACGCCGGAGGCCACTCTGTTTTTCTTCATCAATTTTATTTGCAATTGCAAATCGTCCAAAAGACCTTTTTTAGAAGCCAAATCCCGCTCCACGGTATCTCTTACGTCCAGCAGCAATTCTTCCTTATGTTTTTTATCGTCGCGCAGGCGGTTGATTTCTTCTTCGAGCCGTTGGTAGGCGGCAAACTTGGGGTTTTCACGGCGTTGGGTCGTAATTTCACGACGGATAACCTTTCCGGCGGAATCCCGTACCACATGCACCGTGGGCATGCTGATGGTGGGATGACGTTCCAGGTATTGCGACAGCTTGATGCGTTCTTGTTCTTTTCGATTGATCAATGAATCCAATTGGGCGATTTGATTGCGCAATTCCCCCGTTTTTTGCGGCACCACCCGGTTTACTTCTTCCTGCATTTGCAGGATTTTTTCTTTTTCGATATCGTCCTGGAACATAATTTGGTCGATAATGATGGCACCAATCGAGGCCATAATCAACCCAAGCAAAAGACGAACGAGTCCGATGCCTAAACTTTTCCGGCCCAAGATAATCGTCCGTTCAATGGCCCATACCAGCAACATGGCCACCAAGGCAAACAGCAGGGCTTTGGTGCTATCCAACTTCAAATACACCTGTGCAAACTTGTAGCCGATAAAACTCCACAGGCCCATAATAATGGCCAGCGATGCCATATAACGTTTCAATTGTTTGTACGATGCTTCGCTACATTGGCGCAGGATGTGGCAGTTCATGCCCGTCTGGAAACATCCCAAACGGATGATGGGTGTGTTTTTTCGGTAGGTGGTTTGTTCCACGATGTTCTTTTTGTTTTCTTGCATTTCCAATAAGTTTTTTGGGATTTAAATATGTTATTGTTTCGGCATTTGTTTATCCGTTTCGATTAAACCTTGGTTTGCCCGCAAGGCGTCCACCGTGCCCGAAATGATTTTCCCTTGCATCACATCATATACGCCCGTGTAAAATCCCCGCCAAAAGGTTTGGATGACCAATTGGAAGTAGCCGTTTTCGGTTTCGTTCAAAACATCCTCACGGATTTGTGCCAGCACGCTCATTTCGTTGTCGATGGTTTCGAGGGTTTTGTCGTTTTCCTTCGTCAAATCGTGCATGCCGTTGCCTTCGTTCAGTGTTTTGATTTTTTCGGTTTTCTTGCGCTCTTCCACATAGTGGTTTTCGATTTGCTGGATGTAGCTTAAATACTTTGCTTTGATGGCGGCCAAGCTGATTTCACCCATTTTCTTGTCGGGCACTTTCAGGGCCGTAACATATCCGTCGTTGTAGTGGTCCTTTTTGAGGAGCACCAGCATGTCGTCCACGCTTTTCATTTCAATGGTTTCAATAATGTTGTCCGCTTTGTATTGCGGTTGTCCCGTTTTCCGGTTGTTGGTTCCGAACAGTTTTTTGAAAAAGTCGAACATGGCTTTATGGTTTTTAAGGGTTATTGGGATCCTGTTTTTTGTTGGCTCAATACTTGACGTGTTACGTCTTTGGCATGGGTGGTGATGTAGGCAAATTGCTTATTAGATTGAATGATTTGAAATTTCCATAACTGTGTAAAACCTCTGTCAAAAATTATTATCAGATAACGTTCATGTGTTTCGGGATCAAAAGCTAACATCACATAATTGCCTTCATTCAAATTTTCATTGCCTTGGTTAAATTCTTTGGCCCCTTTGATATCAGGATAAATGTATTTTTCAAAAACCAAAAGTTTCGGTTCTTTATCACTCTCTTTTATTACAATTATTCTTGTTTTAATACTGTTTGACGTATCGATTACCACACGGATTAAACCGTTTTTAATATTAAAATCATCTTGATTAAAATCGACAATTTGCTCATTGGTTACTGTTGCCGTTTTTTCCAAGATTTGAAAATCATAAATGGATTTGATTGCCGGATCCTGGGAATATGCTCCCAGAACCATTGTTAAGTAAATCAAAAAAGCAATAGCTGTTTTCATAGCATATCAATTTTTGTGGTTAAGGTTCAATTAGAAAAAGTCAATCGGACGCTGTGTCCATCCGTGTTTGCGTTCTTTGTCGGTGCGCGGAAACAAATGACCGGTCAAAGGTTTTTCTTTGTACACCAGAAAATGGCCGTCCGTCTGTCCGCCGCTGAGCCGGTGTTCGTAGCCCAAACCGGGCGATTTGTGCACCGATTCGAAACTACGCTCCGCCGATTCGAAAAATTTTTCCAACACTGCTTCGGCTTCCTTTTGCTTGGTCGAAAAATCGACGCGGATTTTAAAATCATCGCCACTTTCCCGGCCTTCGTTCATTTGCAACCGGAGCACATCCACGATATAACTTTTCAGGATTTTTTCGTGGTTTTCGCCATATATTTCCGTGTGGGCTATCACGTCCACACCTTCCAGCATCCCGTCCACAAACACGGCCATGCCGGTTTGATTTTCCACAGGCGGAAAATGTTCGGTATATTTTTCCACTTCGCTTTTGAGGTCCGAAAACAGGCGGTCGTAGGAACGTGTGCGGTTTTCGCGCTTAAAGGCATGCATATAACCATCGATATTTTTCCACACCTTGGACTGGTCGGAACGGTGCGATTTGTCCATCAGTAGACTGCGGTGCACGGTTACCGACAAGACTTTCCGCATCTTATTGGAAACTAATTTGTCGGTTATGTTAAAATCTTTTTTCGTGTAGTTCCAACGTCCTTGTTCGGTGCAGCTGACCGGTATGACGGTTTTCGAATTTTCCGGCAACAGGATGCTGGTATTGAGTGTCCGGTTTTGTTTGGCGCCCGTAAGTTCCTGGCCTTCGAGTATCAACACCTTTTTATTGCAGCGGTTAATGGCCAGCAGTTCGGGCACCCGTCCGCTGTCGGTTACTTCGCGGAATTCCACACATTGCCGGGCAAAAGCCATGTCCAGCCCTATGATTTCCGGTGTTTCCCAAAGCTTCCCGCCCGTGAGCGGCAAAACAATCATCCTTCCGTGCGCTTGCATCGGGCCCGCCGACAAGCCCGCAAGGTAATCAACGATGCTACGGTTTAGTCTTTGTCTCATTTTTTCATTTTTTGAGTTCCGGCACAAAGGTAAAGGCGCACATTGCAGTCTATTTGCAGTGTGATAAAAACGAATCAACTCATTGTTAATTAGCAGGAAATCAACAAGATATTTTTAGGAGGCCCCGGCGCTTATGTTCGGGCCGCCGCCGGCGGGCGGAGCCCGCTGCGGAAGGCCGGCTTTGTTCTCGACAAAAATAACTGCAACTTTTCCGGCATTTTACACTTGCTGCAACGCCGTGAGCACGCCGCAGCATGAGCGAATGCGAAAGGATACGGCTTGTGCGAACGTGTGCGGCCGGGCGCCCTGAAATAAATATCAGCGCTTCCCGTTTGTTCGCATTTTCACGGATAAAAACGTATTTTTGCATAAAACATCGTTCCTATGACCATTTTGGATGCTTTGGGCAGTGCCGAATACCGCCAACATATCACCTTGTTGGCCACCTTGATCAAACTTTCTTATGCCGACGGGCAATTGGACGAACGCGAATGGGAAATAATCCAATCCGTTGCCCTGAAATACGGCCTCAACGACCCCGAAGGACTTAAATTCCTGCGAAAAAACTATCAAAAATACTCCCTCGATACACCCTTTTCGTTAGACGAACGCATCGACCAGCTCTATCAACTGACACGTTTGGTGTTTGCCGACCAAAAAGCCGACGAAAACGAACTGAAAATTTTGCGTCGAGCCATTATCGGCCTGGGCTTCCCTGTGGACAAAGCCGATTTGATATATCAAACCGCCTTGGATTTGGTGCGCAGCGGAAAGTCCAAAGCCGAATTTGACGAAGTGATTCGTCAGATGCTTTAACAAATTGCCGGAATGATAAAAAGGTTTGTGTGGATTTGGATTGCCGGCTTATTGTCGGGCATAAGTGTGCTTGTTTCGTGCCGAAGCACTCATCCGGCACCGGCGCAGGAAAAACCCGCACCGGAACGCAAGCTCACCGCCCTTACCTCCGCACAGCGGCACCGTTTGGACACGCTGTATCACCACGCCGTTTACGGCCGGGCAACGCAACCGGTGGAACTAAAAGCCAACGGCGTGATGAAATACAAGGATGTTACGCTCCCCTTGACGCTCCGTATCCGCCGCGGCTCCGACCTGCGCATTATCACAGGCGCGGGAACGCGCAAGGATATACTGCGTATTAGCGGCGGAAAAGTCGAAGTTCCCGCCAAACTCACCGACGACCAAAAGACCTATTTACGGTTGTTTACCTATGCCGTGCTGTTCCCCGCTTGGGAATACACCTTGGCGCATACCCAAAACTTCTACGATGCCGGAAGCGATCGTGTGAACGGGGTTCCTTCGCATTGCTATGTGAGTAAAATGGACGTGCGCCGCTTCCGGTTTTGTATCGGCAAACAACATCATTACTTGCTCCGGGTTGAAATGTCAAGCCCGGGCAACCCCGGCTTTCGTATCGATTTTATGGATTTTCGGCCGGCCGGCGCTCATGGAATAATGGTGCCCCGCCAATACGTGATTACCAACCGGAGCACGCGGGAAACCTACCGCGTTTTTTGGCACGATATTCGCATCCGTTGATAAAAAATCATTAACTTTAACCCGATGTTTAATTTCAAAAATGTTTTTACAATGAAAAAAATCTTAATTGTTTTCCTTACCTTGACTCTGACCGTAGGTTCGCTTTCGGCACAAAAAGCCGATCCCAAAGCCGACAAAGTGATCGAAAAATTTATCCGTGCCGTCGGCGGCCGGGAAAAACTGGCCCAAGTGCAGGAAGTTTACAAAAAAGTATCCATGAAAGTAAATGGTATGGATATGCAAATGGAAACCCTGCTATCTAAAAAAGGGCGTGGATTTGTCAAAATGAATATGATGGGCATGGAAATGGTTGCCTATGCTTTCAAAGACGGCAAGGGTTACAAAATGAACCAAGACATGTCGTATAGCGAGTTGGAGAAAGAAAAATTGGATCAAATAGCATCCGAAAGCCAATCCTTTTTCAACGGACTTGACGAATACCAAAAATACGACCGTAAATATTTGGGTAAAGTGGAATTGGACGGAAAAACCTACGAAGCCGTCGAAATGAAAATAAGTGAAAAAAAACCCGTATTTTATTTTGATCCCAAAACCCATTTGTTGGTCGCCGAAAAGGTTCATAATGAACAAACCGATAGCGATATGATTACCTACTTCAAGGATTATAAGGAATACAACGGCATTTTATTCCCCACCAAAATGGAAGTTAAAGGGAACGGTGGTGCCACCTTGCAGGATATTCAAGTGTTGGAAATCAAAATCAATCCCACCGACATTGACGAAAGTGTGTTCCAAATGCCCGAATAACCCTTTTTGTCCATAGTTTTCAACCGCCCTTTCGGGCGGTTTTTTTGTTTTCGGCCGGCTTTCGGGCTTCTTTACTATATTTGCACCGCAAATGCGGGTGTGGCGGAATTGGTAGACGCGCCAGACTTAGGATCTGGTGGTGCAAACCGTGTGGGTTCGAGTCCCTCCACCCGCACCAATTCCTCCCCGAAACGTTGCAAAGCAACGTTTTGTTTTTACTGATTATGGATGCTTGGAGCAAAATAGCCGGTGTTATTATCCGTAAGAAATTTTGGTTTCTGGCGGGCATCGTGCTTATCACGGCCTTTTTTACCACCTATTTGTTCCGTTTGGAACTGACCTACAAACAACAAAGCATCCTGCCCGACGACCATCCTTCCATGCAAAACTACCGGAAATTCACTTCGGTGTTTCCCAAACAGGATAATTTGATTTTGATAGGCATCCGCGACAGCGCCTTGCATAAAGCCGAATACCTGAACGCATGGATCGACCTTGCCCGCCACTTGGACAGCATGCCCCAAATCCAAAAAACCGTTTCGGTAGGCAACCTGCCCCGATTAATTTTGGACAGGCAACAAAAAAAATTCATCATCCGTTCGCAATATCCCGGTAAACCCTTCGACCAAACCCAAACCGATGCGTTGTGGAAAAAATTACAGGACAGCTTGCCTTTCTATCACCACAAAATCTATAATCCGCAAACCGGTGCGGTGATCACCTTTGTTTACCTGGAACCTGAATTGATCAATTCCAAAACACGCGCCGATTTTATCATCAAAAAATTTGTCCCCACCATTCAAACCTTTTCCAAGCACACCGGCCTGAAACCTCACATTTCGGGCATGCTCTACGTGCGGACGCTCAACGGAAAAAACCTACGCGACGAAATACCGCTTTACATTATTCTTACGCTTTTGGTAACGGGGTTTATTCTTTGGTTTTTCTTCCGTTCGTTTCCGCCCTTGCTTATTGCATTTACCATTGTAACATTGGCCGTAACCTGGACCATGGGTTTGATGGGGCTTTTGGGTTTCAAAATCACCATTCTCACGGCCATTATTCCCACGCTGATTATCGTTATCGGCATTCCGAATACCATTTTTCTGATCAACAAATACCAGCAGGAAATTATCGCCCACGGCAACCAAGCCCGTTCGTTGCAACGTGTAATCAACAAAACCGGAAACGCCATTTTGATGACCAACCTCACCACCATGTTCGGTTTTATTACCTACGCGGTGGTGCACAATCCCATGTTGCAGGAATTCGGTTGGGTGGCTTCGTTCGGCATTATGTCGCTGTTTGTTTTGTCCATTCTGCTTATTCCCATTATTTACAGCTTTTTGCGCGTGCCACGCGAAAAACACCTCAGGCATTTGGGCAAGCATTGGCTAAACCGCTTTATCGACTGGCTCATACGCACGGTGCGACATAAACGAGTGGCTATTTTCGGAACAGCCATTTTGTTGATTATCGTTAGCTTAATCGGCGTTGAAAAAATCCGTATTTCGGGACGCATTCTGGCCGATATTCCGAAAAACAAAACCTTTTTCCGCGACATTAAGTTTTTCGAGGATAACTTCGGCGGTATTCTTCCGGTGGATTTTATGGTGGATACCCGTCATCGCAAAGGTGTTTTACGGCTTCCGGTAATCAAACGCTTGGACAAATTCGAAGAAAACATCCAATTGCTTCCGCAACTATCCAAACCCGTTTCGGTGGTATCGGTGGTCAAATATGCCAAGCAAGCGTTCTACCGCGGCAATCCCAAATACTACAACCTTCCTTCGAAGCATGAAATCAATTTTATGCTTCCCTATCTGAAAAACTCCATGGGCCGGAGCAGTTTGCTTCGCACCTATGTGGATAGCACCGGACGTTATGCGCGCATTACCACCTTTATGAAGGATATCGAAACCGACGAAATGCGCGATATTCAAAAATATCTCAACATCCACCAACATCAAATTTTCCCTTCGGATAAATTCGGCGTGTTTATGACCGGCGATGCCCTTTTGTTTATGGAAGGAACCGATTATTTGCTCCACAACCTGGTGTATTCTTTGCTGCTTTCCATTTTTTTGATTTCCATAGTGGTTTACCGCATGTTCCGGTCGAAAAGGATGCTTGTTTTGTCCATGATTCCCAACCTGCTTCCTTTACTTCTGACCGCCGGACTTATGGGTTATGCCGGTATTCCGCTCAAACCTTCCACCATTCTTATTTTCGGTATAACACTGGGTATTTCGGTGGACGACACCATTCATTATTTGACCAAATATCGCGAAGAACTCAAAAAACATCATTATCGTGTTCGCAAAGCGGTGATTACGGCCCTGCGCGAAACGGGTATCAGTATGTTTTATACTTCGGTGGTGCTGTTTTTCGGTTTCCTTGTGTTTATGATTTCCGACTACGGCAGCACCAAAGCCCTGGGCGGCCTGGTTTCGTTTACCTTGCTCATGGCTATGTTTTCCAACCTGCTCCTGCTGCCGGCCCTGTTGATGTTTTTGGATAAATCTTCGGGACGCCGCAAACACAAACATCCATGAACACCTTTGCGCTCTTTTTTCGGCTCGGACTCCGCCACATCTGGTCGTGGGACGCCACCGACCACCAATTGTTTTTGTTGGCCCTTACGGTAGTTTTTACGTGGCGCGAATGGAAAAAGGTTTTGGCCATGATCACGGTGTTTACCATCACCCACACCCTTTCACTATTTCTGATGGTCTACGGATGGCTACGGGTGCCCGAAAACCTGGTGGAGCAAGCCATTGCCCTGACCATCATCCTTACGGCATTGAGTAATCTTTGGGTCAAAGACCATAAACACTTGCACGGACTTCATATCCTTTTTGCCTTTTTGTTCGGTTTGGTGCACGGCTTGGGATTCGCCCGCGCCTTTTTGATGATGGCCCAAGGATACGACAGTAAAACCTTGCCCTTGCTCTACTTTGCCGCAGGTATCGAAACCGCTCAATTTACGGTGGTTGTTCTGATTTTACTCATTTTGGGCTTGTGGCGAAAATTTTTCAAAACTTCGCATGCCGAACAAATACGGATACTTTCGTGGCTAATCATCGGATATAGCTTATCTTTGTTACAAGCAAGAATATAAGTTTGTTTACCCGATGAAAAAGGACAAACAACACCGCTACGACATCACCTACTTGCGCATGGCCCGCGAATGGAGCAAACTTTCCTATTGCAAGCGCAAGCAAGTGGGCGCCCTGATTGTCAAGGACGGAATGATCATTTCCGACGGCTATAACGGAACCCCTTCGGGCATGGAAAATGTCTGCGAAGATGATACGGGCAAAACCAAATGGTATGTGCTCCATGCCGAAGCCAATGCCATCACCAAATTGGCCCGGTCCACCCAAAGCGGCCAAGGCGCTACGCTCTACGTTACCGTTTCGCCGTGCCGCGAATGCAGTAAACTGATTTTTCAATCCGGTATCAAACGTGTGGTTTACTA
>JALVVJ010000189.1 GCA_027023475.1 Flavobacteriales bacterium | reverse complement strand
GCTTCGCGGCCTTTGAGCAAGCGGCAGCGTAAGGACGCCTTGCACTTTGCCCGCAAGGCCGGCCTCAACTTGGTTTGGGCCAAAACCACCACCAAACCCAAAGCCCGCCCCAACGCCCAACGCCCTGCGGCGCAGGTGTATTTCTACCACCCCGACCACCTGGGCACGGCCACCTTGCTGACCGATATTTACGGAAAGCCCTACCAGCTGTTCCTCAACCTCCCCTTCGGCGAGGAAATGGCCGCCCAGCATGCCGGCGGGGATTACGCTATGCGCTATAAGTTCAATGGCAAAGAACTCGACCCCCAAACGGGCTACTATTACTACGGCGCCCGCTACTATGACCCGGTGGTTTCCAGGTGGTTGAGTGTGGACCCGCTGGCGGAGAAGTATCCCGGACTCTCGCCCTACAACTACACCGCCAACAACCCCGTGATGTTGGTGGATCCGGATGGGAAAACTCATTATTTCAATAAAAAAACCGGTGAACATATTTACGTTGATGATGGTTTTGACCAAAATATTGTTTTGGTTGATGACAAGGATTGGAGTGCTGTTAAAGCCGCACAAAAGACAAAAACTTTTTTAGGGTTTAGTGAGTTTTATAGGAAGGGAAAAGTAAATCTGTCTTTGAAAGAGTCCCAAGCATTTATTGAAATTTTAACCGGTAATAGGGAAAAAGCAAATCCAATAGAACTGAGGTTTTGGGCTATTGAATATATGGAGCTAGGCTTTGTAAAATTAAGCTCTTTTTTTAAAAAATTTTTATTAATAAGAAAAGCGCAAAAAGGTCTAAAATTTCGAAGTGAAGCTCTTTTGATTGAGCACTTTACATCGCATCGTGATGAATTTTTAAAAGTATTAAAATTAAAGAAATATACGAAGGAACAATATATAAAAGATGCTAATATGGTAATTAAGGACGGAATATATGTTTCTGAATTGAATGCATATATAAAATATATTGGAGGAAAGGGTGATGATGCCAAATATTTTTTTGTCGGGTTAACAAGAGATGGAAAGAAAATAACAACGTTCCACATAAGGAACGCTAAAAAGTTAAAAAAGAAAGTTCATAATTTAGTAGTACCTGAATAAATTTTTCCACAATGATTTGCATGAAAAAAATTAAGATAGATTATTTATCACAGGAAGCTTATGTAATTTTATCTGATGGCAATATAGACATCCTTGTTTTTTCACATCCGTTTGAAGGTGAAATAGAATTACCGTTAATGGGATTTGCTTGTTATGATATAAATAAATCTGATAAAAAAAAATATTATGTTGAAAAATTATTAGATAGTTATTTTGGATACAAAATTAATGGGAAATTAATAGATAAAGAAAAAGGAATGGTAAAATTAGGAGAATTGATAATAGAATTAGACGAAAAAGAATCAATACCACAAGATATTAAAAATGGAGACTTTATTGAGTTCAAAGTCGTAAGGATAGATATGTAGTTTTCGTTTCCCACTTCCTTAGCATTCTCCCCGCCAGTCACTCCTACCACCGCCTGCGCCTTACTTTCAACCACCCCAAACAAATCCCCGGATTTTCCCTATCTTAATCCCGTAAAAACCTACCACCTTGCCCGCTACGGATTCACATACCACCCGGACTTTCCCCTTCGGCGAGGAAATGGCCGCCCGGCATGCCGGCGGGGATTACGCCACGCGCTATAAGTTCAACGGCAAAGAACTCGATCCCGAAACCGGTTACTATTACTATGGCGCCCGCTACTATGACCCGGTCATTTCCAGGTGGTTGAGCATTGACCCGCTGGCGGAGAAGTTTACCGGTTACAGATGATTGTCAACTTTTTATTGGACGCTAAGGGCATATTATTTGCATCAAATCCGTTATCTTTGTTATAAAAATACGGCTCATGGTTTTGGTTTTAAAAAAAGGCGCCACAAAAAAGAGCATCCGGTTGCTCTTGAAAAATATGGCCGAAAAGTCCAAACATAAAGGCGTGGATGTTCGCCGGTTTGTAGGCAAAATCACCTTGAAAAAAGATGCCTTGAAAATCCAAAGAGAACTCAGAGATGAATGGGAATAATCTTTTTTTGGATACAAATATTATTCTCTACTTGCTCGCGGGTGATGAAACGCTGGCTACATTTCTAGATAACAAACAACTGTATATCTCGGTCATTACCGAATTGGAATTATTGTCATTTGCCGATTTGACCGAAAAAGAAGAAACCATAATCAAAGATTTTATCGCTCAATGTAAAGTGATAGCATTGAACGGCTATGTCAAACGAGAAACCCTGAGAATCAGGCGAACCTATAAAACCAAATTACCGGACAGCATCATTATTGCCACGGCTTTATATTTGGATCTTCCTTTAATCACATCCGATGCCACTTTTAAAAAAGTGAAAGAATTGACTTTGATTTATTACGAAAAAAGCGAATGATATTTATAAATACGTTGCTAGCAGTGACGAGAATAAAATTTTTTTATTATTGACCAATATAACCCACCGATTTGCCCGCCACGGTTTTACATACCGCCCGGACCTTCCCCATCGGTGAGGAAATGGCCGCACAGCATTCTACGGAAATGTTTATCTTTGTAGTGTTAGCAAGCCAAACTCCTTATGTTTAAATCCCTGAAAATAGACCGGAAAAAATGCCGTATTCTGGATGTTTAATTTCCCGATGGCCAAATCCTGGAAAAATCGGCCTATGCCATAGGCAGCAATATGTACGAAGGTTTCCGGCCCACCCGCCGGAGCATCCGGATCATCCGTGATTATTCCGCCGGAAAAATCAGCAAACAAGAGCTTATTCGCCTGGCCAAAGCCAAGGCCTATGAATGAAAATTACAAGTTTGTTGACCCCGAATTTTTATACATTGACCCCAAACTTTTATTTTATCCTTCATAAACAAGCATTTTTGTTTGGTCTATTGTTCGCCGGAAAATGGGATTTTTGATGGCTTGCTCTTCCAGTAAATCCACGGGGCGTCCTAAAATTTTTTCCAATTCGAACTTCAATTCAAAATAATTATCGGCATAATTTTCCAACGGAATATTTTGAAAACTTACCAGCAAATCAATATCGCTTTCCCTGTTGAACGAATCATCCATAATCGACCCGAAAACATAAAGCCGGTTTACCTTATGCTTGGCACATAACTTCCTGATTGTATCAATATTTTTTTCAATTGCCTTCATATTACAAATTTAAACACAAATACATAAACAAGAAAGTATGCCCAAAATTCCGTGCCAAAAAATCATATTGTTTTCATATATTCGTAACATGTTGTAACCATACTTCTGCCAAGCTAACCACTAAAACCACCATCAATGGCCCACGGGAAAAATGCCGCCCAAAAAGGAAACGCCGGTAAAGATTGGTGGGGAAAACGCCCGCTGAGCGGTATGGACGTAAGCAACAACAAGGGCATGAAACGCCAAAAACGGCTGCTCCACAAAATAGAGCGCCGGCAAGCCAAAAAAGCCATTCAGGAAGGTTTATCGGAATAAGGCCTAAAAATAGGTGTTTACGGCAAATTCAAATTGGTCGATAAAAATTTTTTTAAAGGCCGTGATGTTGTTTTGTTCGTAGAACAAAAGCATGGCTTTTTTGTATTCCACACTGTCCACCGTCCGGAACGAGAGGGGACAATAACGATGATGAATCAACAGGGCATTGCTCACAATCCGGGCCGTGCGTTTGTTTCCGTCCACAAAAGGCTGAATGTAGGAAATCAGCACCAGGGCCAGTAGCGCCTGCTCGAAAACATTTTCTTTTTGGTTGATCAAATCGCAAGTCAGTGACAGGGCCTCCCGGATTTGAAACTCAATATCAAGCGGGCGATAATTGGTGCCCGAAATGCCCACCCTGCGTTGGCGTATGTTCCGGCCAATGGGCAGGTCTTTTGTCAAAATGCTGTGAATATCTTCGATTTTGGCCACCGAAAGCGGAAACAAATAATCCGGGTTTTCAGTAATAAAATCTATGGCCTCTTTGTGGTTCAAAAGCATGATGGCTTCATCCCTGGTTTTGCCTTCCGCCGTTATTTTTTCTTTTAAAAGCCGTTCGGTTTCGAGCAACGAATAGGTATTTCCTTCGATTTGCGATGATTTCCAACTCAAATCTATGGCAAGCCGTTCAAATTCTTTTTTTATTTCCCATTCGCTCAATTCCGAAATGTTTTTTTCAAATGTTTGTTGCAACGCATTCAAACGGTTCAGTTCGTCATCCGTAAAAAGTTTTACCCGGGGCAACACATCCGTGAGCAACGAAAAATTAAAATGCCCGATGATGCTTCGTTCGTCGATTTCCTTGGCATAATATTCCCTTAGATCGATTTCACGAAACAAATTGTAGTAGGGCGACAAGGCATAGCGGGTGGCTTTACCTTTTCCGGTGGAGGTAATGAGTTTCCGGGCCACCAGTTTGGACAAAACTCTTTTGATGGTGGCAATGCTTTTGTGCTCGGGTATGCCGGATTGAATCTCCCCGGACGAACGCCCCGGATTTTGTTCCAAAAAAGCCAAGATTTGCTTTTCTATGGTCATACACAACATTATTCAGCTTACAAATATAATAAATACGGCTCAATATTTCCGCTTTTTGAACCAATTTCTTTTAGAAAAATGAGCCGAATGTAAATAATCCCCCGCTCCGCCGGTGTCTCCTACCATTGGAGCATTATACATCAATAATTTTCTCGTTTATGACATTACCGCTCCCATCACTGGCGCGAATTTCATTAAAAGCCGTTCAAAAAAACCTTCCCCCTGCCATTGTTGCACTTCCCCCTTCCAATCCGGCAAGTTTGGCAGACCGTTATACCAATTTGCACGATTTTTGCGTTATTCCCGTGATAAAAAATTCCTGTGTTATGACCTACGAACAAACCGACATCAAGGCCATCAACGACAAGGTCAAGGAAAAAAGCGCCTTTGTGGATTTGCTCAAAATGGAAATCAACCGCGTAATTGTGGGCCAAGAGCAAATAATCGACCGGCTGCTTATCGCCCTGCTGGGCAAAGGCCATATCCTGCTCGAAGGTGTGCCCGGATTGGCCAAAACCTTGGCCATCAAAACCCTGGCCGACGCCATCGATGTGTCGTTTAGCCGCATCCAATTCACTCCCGACCTGCTTCCGTCCGACGTGATAGGCACGCTGATTTACAATGTGGAAACCAATAAGTTTGAAGTGAAAAAAGGGCCCATCTTTGCCAACTTTGTCCTGGCCGACGAAATCAACCGCGCACCGGCCAAGGTGCAATCGGCACTGCTCGAAGCCATGCAAGAACGTCAGGTAACCATAGGCGAACACACCTTCCGGCTCGAAGAGCCCTTTATGGTGTTGGCCACCCAAAACCCCATTGAGCAGGAAGGAACCTATCCGCTGCCCGAAGCCCAAACCGACCGCTTTATGCTCAAAACCATCATCACCTATCCCAAGCAGGACGAAGAACGCTTGATTGTGCGGCGGAATATGGAAGAAAATTTCGGCCGGGTGAGCAAGGTGGCCTCCAAAGACGATGTTCTGGAAGCCCGCCGGGTGGTGCGTGAAATCTATACCGACCCCAAAATCGAACAATACGTGCTGGACATCATTTTTGCCACACGATATCCCGAGAAATACGGTTTGGACGAACTGAAACCCTTGATTGCCTACGGCGCATCGCCGCGCGGTAGCATCAACCTGCTGATGGCTGCCAAGGGACACGCTTTCCTGAACCACCGCGGATTTACGGTGCCCGAAGATGTGCTGAGTATGGTGCACGACGTGCTGCGCCACCGCATCGGACTGACCTACGAGGCCGAAGCCGAAAACATCACCACCGACGACA
>JALVVJ010000188.1 GCA_027023475.1 Flavobacteriales bacterium | reverse complement strand
GTTTGCTGCGCACGCTGGGACGTGAAGGGCTCAAATGGGTGGCCACCCTGGGCGTGGGTTTTTACTACCTGATGACCACGCAATGGGAAAAAATCAAGCCCGTTTTTCAATACCGCTATTGGATTAGTCATTTGTTGCTTCGTTGTTCGTTGGGCAAAGACCGTTGCGAACAGGAAGAATAATATTGCGTAATCCGTCGAATGGTTTTTTATACCCTGTCAATCTGGACGCTTCGGATACTCCTTCGCGACTCTGGGAGCCCGAACGCTCCGCCTACGGCTTCGCATTGGTCTCCCTTCGGGCTCCACAAGCCGTCAGGGCGCCGGCGGCGGAATGAAATTCCGCTACCGGCGGCGCAAAAGTTTTGAGCACGTTGTTACAAAGAGCTTTAAAGTTCCTTTCACGCCTTATTGGATAGATTTCATTGTTTTTTGCGCCGCCGGCCCCGCGCTCACGCGCGGCGCCGGCGCCCCTCGTCTTGCTTCGCTCGCTGCGGAGCCCTTCGGTCTCCTTGCCGGCTCCGGGAGTCACCTTCGGCGTCTCCCTCCGCTTCGCCGGGGAGCCCGTCCTTCATCTTTCAAATTTATTCCAATTAACTGAAAATCAATTCATAATTAAAAATTCATAATTCAAAATTAATAAAGCCGGCCTCCCCGGACGGCTACGCGCGCCCTGTGGTCGCGCTCCGCAAACATTATTTTTAAAAATCACTTGAACTTACGGTAAAAAATCAATGTTTTTTCCGTCGTATTACCCGCGCGGTCTTTGATGCGTATGAGCAACTTGTGTTTGCTGCCGGCGAAATCTAAATCGTTGAAATCGTAAATGGCTTTGCCCGTTTTGGGATCCCAATCCGTCAATATCCACTTTCCGTCAATATAGGCCTCCACCGACTTTATGCCCGTTTGCTTGTCCGAGGCACGGAAACGCAAGTAATGCCACCGGCTAATCCATTGGCCGTTGCGAATATTCAAGCCCGAAATCACGGGCGGAATGCTGTCGAAAAACACTTTGTAATGACCAAAATTGTAGGTGTTCAGTATTAGACTATCACGAACGCGCCGCGCAGTAGCGAAATAATATCTCCCTTTACGCTCCGAATAACGGGCCAAATAGGCATATTTTTTCTTTGCCGGCGGAATATCTTTCAAGCTATATGCCGCCCGGAAACGCCTGTTGAGTGGAATATCCGGCCTGCCGATGTCGAATGAGCGATAGTCTTCCACAAGAGCAATCTTTGTGCTGTCATACACACAATGACGCGGAATGTGAACCCGGACGGCATCATCGCCCAAATCGGCGCCCTTTGTCCACGAAACATCGACCACTTCGCCGTCATAGGTTTGTGGGTGTTTTTCAAAGCGCTTACCGGGTTTACGACCGATAATCCAGGCGTGAACATTACTTGTGTTGCCTTCGAAATCGGCCAACTCGATACGAATCCGGTAGGTTTTTCCCGGTTCCACTTGCACGATGCCGTGCTTTACCAATTGCGTAAATACGGGCAAATTGGCCAACGAATGTTTCCATAGCCGTTGCACATACACATGTTCGTGCACATAGCGCGGATAATCGATGAGCAGATTGATGCGGCGGTTGCGTCCGTAGTCCAGCCGGTCCATTCGGGTTTCGTAGGTTTTGATGCCGTTGACAAACATGCTGATGCGGTAAAGTCCGTTTTTGTTCCACGTATTGTTTTGGCGATCGTAGGCCCGGATGCCTAGCCCCACGGCTCCGTAGGCCGTAATGGCTTGCATACGGTAATCAAGACCTTGTTGTTTTTCCAAAACGCCTTGGACGGGTTTGTTCCCTTCCGTCACCACCGAACTATCGGTCAAAGGATAGAACCATAAATCCACCAAGCGCGGCGGCAAGGTGTCGGGCACGCGAAAACCGAAACGCATGGGATTGACAGGATGGGCTTCGTCTTCACGAAGTTCAAAATGCAAATGTGGTCCGAACGAACCGCCCGTATTGCCCGAAAAACCGATAACCTGCCCTTTGGTTACCGGAAACAGGTTTTCGTTGAGCCGTAGCTCGATAAAGAATCTTTGTTTTTCGTATTGCTTCCGTTTGACATATCCGGCCAAGTCACCGGCAAAGGCACTCAAATGCGCATAGACCGATATTTTCCCGTCGTGATGTTTGATGTAAACCGCCTTGCCGTAACCGCCCCGTTGCACCTTGACGCGGTAAATATATCCGTCGGCAATGGCATAAACCTTATATCCTGTTTTACCATTGGTTTTAATGTCCAATCCCGCATGAAAATGCCCCGGGCGAAGTTCGCCGAACGTGGCCGAAAGCAGCGGTGGCAAATCCAACGGGAAACGGTAGGCCGAACTATCGGCCGTTTGGCCCAGCGACCAACGAAGCCCCAATAGGGTGAACAGAAAAAACAAAGAAATACGCTTCATTTCTTGGTCCGGTCTTTATTGTTTTTGTCCTTACGCATTAACAGATAGATGGATGCGGCCATATAGAGCACAAACAACATAATGTTTCCGCCCGATAGTCGTGGCGGCACCACGAGTAATCCGTAATAGACAATAACACCCATCACAAACAATACCAAGGTAAGCAAAGGTTTGTTTTTGAACATTTTAGATAGATTTTTTCTTTAACATACGAATACGTGCATCCAAAGGCGGATGCGAATAATGAAATTGCACATACAGGCGGTCGGGCGTAAGGTTGGACAAATTCCGTGCCGCCAATTTTCGAAGTGCCCCGATCAACGGCTCCCCGTAACCGTAGCGGGCGGCGTAGGCATCGGCCTGAAACTCAAACCTGCGCGAAAGGGTATTGGTAAGCCACCCCGTAAGCACCGTAAAGGGCTCGTAGAGCAATGCAAAGGCCGTCAGCCCGATGGAAAACGATGCTCCCTTGGCGCCCAAAGCCCGGGCCAAAGTTTCATTGTCAATTACTAACGACAGCAAGTAAAACATTAATCCGGTTACAACCACCGACAGCAAAATTTGCCGCAAAATATGCCGGTGCTTGTAGTGCCCGATTTCGTGTGCCATCACGGCGGCTATTTCGTCCGGCTGCATTTGTTCGATCAAAGTGTCGAACAAAACGATTTTTTTGCGCGGCCCCAAACCCGAAAAATAAGCGTTGGCCTTGGTGCTGCGTTTGCCGGCATCCATCACGTAAATGTTGCGCAAGCGGAAACCCGTTTTCCGTGCCAAATTCTCCAACGCATCCCGCAATTCACCTTCGGGCAAAGGCGTCAGCTTGTTAAACCAAGGCACAATAATATCGGTATAGAACATACTTGTCAAAATACTGATTCCACTGACAAACAACCAAGCCCATATCCAAAAGTTTTTCCCCGATTCGTGATAGTATTGCCAAATAACACTAAGTATCGAAGCGCCAAACAGCACGGTTAAAATCAAAGATTTTATTTTGTCCAACACAAACAAACGCATGCTGCTGCGGTTGAAACCGTATTTCTCTTCAATCCTGAAAACCGCATACCACGAAAAAGGTAGCGAAATCAAAAAAGATGCCAAGTAAAGAATGCCGAAATAGGCCATCATTTGCGCCCATTCGTTATGGAAATAATTTCCCAAGGTATCATATAGCCGTCCGAAACCTTTAAATACCAACATCAACAGGAGCAAAACGAACGAAACGGCATCCTGCATTAGCCCGAAGCGGTAGTTTTCGCGTTTGTAGGCCATGCTTTTGCGGTATTGCTCCGCATCATAAATATCTTGTGTTTCGGGCGGCAAAGGGTCGCCGAAATGCTTAGCGTTGCGCCGGCGCAGATATTGCTTCCACACAAAACCGGCCACCACAATCAGCAGTATCAACCCATAAAATCCTTGCTCACTCATCCTTGGCGGGCTTGCGGTTATACAAAGTCATCGCCTTTTGAAGTCCTTCCGTCAACCAAGTGCGCAAGGCATCCAATACGTGGTCGAAAATAGACGGTAATTTACTAATCTCCGCTTCCGACCAACGCCCCAGCACATAATCCACTTGTTCGCCCGGGGCAAAATCTTTGCCCACACCGATGCGCAAACGGGCAAAGCGTTCTGTGCCCAATGTTTCGATGATATTACGCAAACCGTTATGTCCGCCGTGGGAGCCCTTGGCGCGGATACGGATTTGCCCGAAGGGTAAGTTGATGTCGTCGGTGATGACCATCAGGTTTTCAAGCGGAATGTTTTCCTTGTCGAGCCAGTAACGAACGGCCTTACCCGAAAGGTTCATATAAGTTTGTGGCTTGATGATGACGATAATTTTTCCGCGATAGCGCGCTTTGGCCACTTGGGCATACCGGCCCGAAACGAAATTTACATCCAATGCCCGGGCTAAATCATCGGCCACCAGAAAGCCCACGTTGTGGCGGGTGTATTTGTATTCGGGTCCGGGATTTCCCAGACCGGCGATGAGGTATTTTTTCATCGGCAAGGAATGTGAGTAAGCAAAAATACGTCAAATCGCCGAATGCATTTATTTCTCCGGCAAGGCACCAAACCCGCATCAAGTATTCAGTCGAAAAAACTACGTGAAACTCTGTGCTACGCTGTGGTTAAATTAAATGATATAAACCACAGAGGACTCAGCGTTTATTTCACAGCGTAACACAGAGGGAAGTTTTTTGTAAAATCTCACCGAATTACAAAGCGGCGATGCTCTTCAATGTTTTCAATAGCAAATCAAAAATAATTTTAGAAAACTCTGCGCGACTCTGTGCCGGACGCTGTGAAACTCTGTGGTTAAATTACTCCGAAAATCAAAAAAAATAACTTCCCATAAAACCCCGGAAACAACTACTCCCCCAGCAGGTCGGGACGGATGCGGCGGGTTTTTTCGCGGCTTTGCGCTTCGCGCCATTGTTCGATGGCCCGGTGATCGCCCGAACGCAGCACGGGCGGCACTTCCATGCCTTCGAATTCCGCCGGCCGGGTATAAACGGGCGGAGCCAAAAGTCCGTTTTGGAACGAATCGGTCAGGGCCGAAGTTTCGTCGTTCAGCACGCCGGGCAGCAGCCGGACAATGGCATCGGTAAGCACGGCCGCCGGCAGTTCGCCTCCCGAAAGCACATAATCGCCGATAGACCATTCCATGGTAACATATTTGTCGCGGATGCGTTGGTCCAAGCCCTTGTAATGGCCGGCAATGATGAGCAAGTTCTGCTTCAATGCCAAGGCATTAACCGCCCTTTGGTGCAGCACGGGTGCGTCGGGTGTCATAAAAATAATTTCATCGTAAGCCCGTTCGGATTGCAAATGTTCAATCCACCGGGCCACAGGTTCGGGACGCAGCACCATGCCTGCACCGCCACCATAGGGATAATCGTCGATTTGGCGGTATTTGCCCAGCCCGTAGTCGTGCAAATCGTGCACATAAATTTCCGCTATGCCTTTTTTGCGGGCAATACCCACGATA
This sequence comes from Flavobacteriales bacterium, assembly GCA_027023475.1. Taxonomy (GTDB): domain Bacteria; phylum Bacteroidota; class Bacteroidia; order Flavobacteriales; family Flavobacteriaceae; genus JAADED01. The sequence goes on along the minus strand of JALVVJ010000188.1, from coordinate 557 downwards.
GAAGCGTCCACAAAGCCCGAAAGCAGTTGCGGCACAGCCGAAAGAATATCGATGCGCATCATCGGGTCAAAGTTAATTCAAATTTTGTTGTTTTCGGCGCTCCGAAACCCGCCTCACGGCGGTTTTCTACGCGGCTCCGGCAGCCCTACGGTCTGCCTCCGCAGTTCCGCAAGCCCCTGCGGGTCTTGCTCCACGGCTCCACAAGCCGGCGGCTTCCTTGGGCCTGCGCCAAGGGCCGCGCCTTGTCTTGTTTCGCGACTCCCGACATTGCTACGCAATGTACGGGACAAGTTCCGCGAGCCCTGACGGTCTCGCTTCGTATGCTGCGGAGCCCTTCGGTCTCCTTGCAGCCCTCAGAGCCCTTCGGTCTCTTCGGGAAGGCGGCGAACCCGCTGTGCGGGTTCGCCTTCAATGTTTGCAGTAGGAGAGCGATGTCATTCTATATTTGCATCATGAAATAAACCGTAAAAGAAACGTAAACTTGGAGATGAAAAATGTTAATCGAAAAAAGGAAGGGAAAAGGGGTAAGACTGCTGGCTGTCATTGGTCTAAAAGAC
>JALVVJ010000187.1 GCA_027023475.1 Flavobacteriales bacterium | reverse complement strand
CTGGTCAATGTGTATTTCAAAACCAATGATTGGGGCGAAGAAATGCACGGGCGACACATTTTGCACCTGGGCATACTTCGCTTGGCCGAAAAATTGGGCGTGGGCTTTGCCTTTCCGTCGCAAACGCTCTATATGGAATTGTTCCCGGAGAAAAAACCCGAATATCCGCAGTATGATACCGAGCCCGAAAATGTTCGGAAACGCTTGGAAGAAGCCCTGGCTGAATTTGAAAAAATCATTAGTAAGTATTAAACCTTGTTATGGGCTGGTATCAGTATGTAATGGCCGCTGCCTACGACCCTTTTATGCGGCGTTTGGAAAAGGATTTGAAGCAATACCGGCAAAAACTTTTGAGCCAAACCCGGGGTCAGGTGCTTGAAGTGGGAGCGGGCACGGGTGTAAATTTCGATTTTTATCCAAAGCAGGCGCAAGTTACGGCCATCGAACCGTCGCGGGCCATGTTCCGTAAGGCGAAAAAGCGGCTTGCGCATCCCAATATCCGGCTCTATAACTTGGGTATAGAAGACGATGGCTTGGAAGCATTACGTCCACCCGGAGGTTTTGATTTTGTGGTATCGATGTTGGTTTTGTGTTCGGTGCGGGATTATCCGGCGGCAATTGAGCGCTACTATAAACTTATGTCCGATACCGGAAAATTGTTGGTGCTGGAACATATTCATGCCACGGGAACGGCTTACGGCAAATTTCAAGAATGGGTCAACCCTGTTTGGCGGCCCTTGGCTGACGGATGCCATTTGACCCGGCGCCAGGATTTGGATTTAAAAAAATTTTTCCGGCCTATTGAAGAAGGATATTTCCGGCTTGGTGCCGATTGGTATTGGGCGGTGATGGAAAAAAATCCCGGATTATAAGTGGCGAAGAATAAAGTTCTGGGCTTTTTGGGCGGCGTCCCATCCGTCGGCATTGTTGAAAATATGGCCGCTATTGGGGTAAAGGTAAAATTCGTTTTCCACGCCGGCCGAATCCAAGCGGGCGTGTAGTCGCTGGCCTTGGGTGGGAGGTACCAAAGTGTCGGCTCCGCCATAGAATAAAATCGAAGGTGGTGTGGATGCGTTGATATAATGGTAAGGACTTACACCGGCGTAGTAGCTTTCGTTGCCCTGGTAGGGGTGATTAAAAATGTATTCAATGCCGGTAAAAATATATTGCCAATGGCCGGGGGTATGGTATTGCGGGTCGTTGAAATCCACCGGGCCCACGAAATTGATAACACCTTTGATGTGTTGCGGATTGGCATAGCGGTATGCATAAAGCGAAGAAATATGGCTGCCGGAACTAAGCCCGAAAAGGATAATACGATTTGCCGGAAAGTTATACTTGGAGTTGAGTGCATCGATGGCCGAAGCAATATCGTCGGTTTGTTGCGGAACAGGAGGAGCCGTGGGAGTATCCAAGCGATAATTGATGTTGATAACGGCATAGCGGGCCAAACCGCGTTCATAATCGAACCAAGGGGCAAAATCGCTTTTGTCGCGTTGGTACCAACTGCCACCGTGCACCAAAACGATTAAACCCATGGTGTCGCGCACGCCGGCCGGAATGTAAACATCCATGGTTTGCTGCGGATGATTTCCGTAGTGAACGTTATATTCCAAAACAGTACTCTGGAATTGGGATTCGTTTTGTGAATCATGCCTGCGGCAGGAAAAAAAAACAAAGGTGCCAATAAAAACGAAGAGCAGCAATCGCTTCATGGGTTGAATTTTAGGGGAAAGTTACGACAATTTTCGGCAAACAAAAACCCGCCCTATATGGCGGGCGGGTCGTTATGAGAAAAACAATAACCCTAAAACTCCGTTTATTCTTTTTGCAGTTTACCGGTGGTGTATCTATGTGAATCGCGGTTGATTACGGTTACCAAATACATACCCGCTTGCAAGTGGTTTACGTTGACCGAAATTTGATTGCCCGTAAACCGGAAATGCATCACTTGCCGGCCCGAAAGGTCGTGTACATAAACTTCGTAGGTTTTGTTTTCGGCCGTGCGGATATGCAATTCCCGGTCCATCGGATTAGGAAAGAGTTCCACGCCCGACAGCGTGGTGTATTCCTCCACGCCCATAATGGCGGCCAGGTCGGGACCGATAAAGCCCTCGGACAGGTGTGTGGCGCCCACGGTGGCTTCGCGGTTGGCCAATTCACCGCCGGCGGTGATGATGTTCATCCCGCCTTGGGATGCGGTGGTGCCCACCGGAGCCAGGGACGATTTGCGGATTTGCAACTGTCCGAAAGCGGCCCAACCCGCTAGGAGGAAGATGAAGGTGAATAGGTATTTTTTCATGGGTGATTATTTTTTGTAAACAACAAAATCGAAAGCATGATTGGTTAAGGTTCCGGATGTGTCATAGGTGCGAATGTAGAAATATCCTGCATATTTATCGGCGGAAATAAATCCGATACCGCCCATACGGATAGTGCTAACAACCAGATAATCCCTGTAATTGTTCATGGGTGTGTCAAAGGTAATTTTATACTCACCCGTTCCAGTTTTTTGTACGGTATAACCGTCGGTTCCGTTCAATTTGGCGCCTACGGAGTTGATTTCGCCATAAATATATGCTTTTAAATCGGCATCTCCGGCCACTTCCGATTTCAGCTTTTGCGAAACATAGGCATCACCTACAAAATAACCTGCATAGCTTCCCGTTTTTTCGGCCTTTCCATATACGGCATAATGGGTTCCACCCGAGGTGGAATCAATCACGTTGTAGGTTCCGTATTTTTCTCCTCCACCTGCGCCTGTTATGTAGTTATAAGTTCCCATGCGTGCCAATGCATCGCCATCGCCGGACAGATTGTTTTCGGTTCCCCACACAACCCAAGCACTTGAATCGGCTACAATCTCATTATAAACACCCACCGCAGCAATGCCACCGATATGTTCGATTTGATTATGGATTCCCCAGGATGAATGGGCTTTGATGTAGTTGTCCATACCTAATTGAAGCTCATTACCATTGCTTACGATGCTGTCGCGAATGGCGATTTGTTGATTGTTTGGCGTAGTCATACTATTGAACATGCCGTAGTGGATTCCGTGTCCCGTACCGATCATTTGATTATATACGCCATAATGATTGCCGTCGCCACCATTGGACATAATGTTATAAAGTCCGTATTGATTGCCTTGACCGTTGCCGCCCGTAAAGCCGTAGAAAGCATAATGATTGCCGTTTCCTCCACCAATATTACGCACCGAAACGCCATAGTTTGCTCCGTCGCCGGGTGTGTTAAGGTAATGGTAGCTGCCGTACTGTGAACCGGCACCCGAGCCCAGGGTTTGGGTATAAATACCGAAACGCGACTGATCGGACGTGCCATTAATGAAAGCCGACACGGCGGCGGCAGGACTTCCGCCGTCGAAAGTTTTATAAATCTCGGTCTCGGAAATAGGCGGCGTTCCGGCGGGTGAAAAGGCATCACCCAAAATCACCATACCCGGGTGTTTGATAACTTCGGTAGGAAGCGTAGCCGGTTGGTCCGACATGTTAAGGAACACATAGGAATTGGCCGATTTTTCGGCGTATTTGGCATAAGGCACATATTGCAAAGCCGTGGTACCGAAGTCGGTAAAGGTGGATCCACCGTCGGTGCTGGCTTCGGTTTGCAAGCTGATGGCATGCGACCAGTTGATACCCGAAAAACTTCCGCTGAGCAGTGTTCCCGTTCCGATAACCACCGAAGCAATACCATTGGCATCGGTGGTAAGGTTATGCGTTTCGCGATATACCGTAGTGCTTCCGTCTTTTAGCGTTAAACGGAGGACAACCGCTTGGTTGGTCAGCGGCGTATTTCCCTGCGATAGCAGGATTTTGTAGTTAAATCCGTCTTGGGCAAATGCCAAGGCGTAGCTGAGCATCAATAGAATAAAAAGCATGATTTTTTTCATAGCAGTAAGGTTTTATGATTAGGTTTATTTTTTATAGACTACAAAATAGAATGATTGATCTACACTGTTGCCATCCGTGTTCCAAAAATACACGCTGAAATGATCCTCCATCGGCCATACACCAAATAAAACGGGATTAACGGCATTTGTCGGGGTAACGACGACAATGTAGGAATAACGGTCGGGCATCTCGTTGTCAAAAGTGATGGTATAGTTTCCGGTGCCGGAACTTACCGCCGTAAAACCGGAAGTACTCCCCCGTGTTTCTATTGAACCATCACTTCCAATCCAACCATAGATATAGGGTTTTAGGTCGGCATCCCCGGCCACATTGGATTTTAATTTTTTGGAAACATACACATCGCCTTTGAAATACCCCGCATAGCTTCCCGTTTTTTCGGCTTCGCCGTAAACGGCATAATGGGTACCACCTGATGTGGAATCAATCACGTTGTAGGTTCCGTATTTATCACCGTATCCGGTACCCGAAATATTGTTGAAGGTGGCATAGCGATCGCCGTCGCCATTGCCATGTATTTCATTATCGGCAGCAACTAACCAAATAGCACTACTATCGGCTTGAATATTATTCAGTGTGCCAAAAGAAATCATTCCGCCATTATGGGTAATGTTATTATCAATACCGATGGCGGCGGCACCATTTACGGTAATATCGTTCCATACACCCATAGCCCAATTATCGCCATTGGCCGTTATTTGATTCTTAACGCCCGTTACATCTGCGGATTCATCAATCATATCGTTATAAACACCATATTGCGAACCCATTCCAAAACCATGAAAGTTATTATAAACACCATAATGTGTTCCACTTCCGGTGTTTACATTGATGTTATAAACACCGTATTGGTCGCCGTTTCCGCTACCGGCGATAATGGAATAAAATCCGTAGTGGGTGCCGTCTCCATTACCCACATTGCGTACCGAAACGCCGTAATTGGCACCATTACCTTGGGTGTTCATATAATGATATGCCCCGTATTGGCTTCCGCTTCCGTTTCCAAGATTTTGGGTATAGAGCCCGAAGTGCGTTCCCGAGCCCGTGCCATTTACAAATCCGGCAAGTGCGCTGATTTTTGCCGAAGCATCATTGCTTTGGTAGCTTTCCAGTTCCGATTGGGGTGGGGTTCCGTCGGGCGTAAAGAGCTCACCTAAAAAAAGCATGCCATTGTGTGTAATGGTTTCATTGTATTCCGTGACAGGATTTCCCATTAAATCGAGGAAAAGATTCGACGTAGGCGTATTTTCGGCATATTTGGCGTAGGGCACAAATTGCAGGGCCGTGGTGCCGAAATCGGTAAAATTGGCGCCGCCGTCGGTACTTACTTCGGTTTGCAATGTGATGCTGTGCGACCAATCGATATTTTCAAAATAATCAGGGCTGTTTCCCGTACCTATTATCACCGAAGCAATGCCATTGGCATCGGTGGTTACATTTTGCGTTTCGGTATAAACGGCTGTTCCGCCGTCTTTTAATGTCAATCGTAAAAGAATGGATTGATTGGCAAGCGGAGTGCTGTTTTGCGTTATCAGAATTTTGTAATTAAATCCTTCTTGGCCGTAAGCCAAGAATCCGTCAAGCAAAGCAAGCACGATGAGTAATAATTTTTTCATGACCCAAAAATTTTTGAAATTAATTTCAATCTAAAATTACTTCCGGCTTGCCGAAAAGCTGTCTCATATTATAATTAATCAAGGATGTGGGACGGGATGATACTGTACTCAAATTGTACTAATTGACCATTTATTAATTAAAAATAACAATTTTAATATTTTATTTTAATTTTTTCGAGGAAAATATTTTGTATCATAAATAAAAAAACCGCTCCTTGCGGAGCGGCTTTCTTAGAAAACAAAGCGTGGTCTTGCAACCGATGGCTTATTTTTTCTGCACTTTGCGGGTAGTATAGGCCCGGGTATCGCGGTCGATGACCGTTACCAGGTACATACCCGCTTGCAAGCGGCTTACGTTGACCGAAATTTGATCGCCCGTAAACCGGAAATGCATCACCTCGCGGCCCGAAAGGTCGTGTACATAAACTTCGTAGGTTTTGTTTTCGGACGTGCGGATGTGCAGTTCCCGGTCCATGGGATTGGGAAAGAGTTCCACGCCCGACAGCGTGGTGTATTCCTCCACACCCATAATGGCGGCCAGGTCGGGCCCGATAAAGCCCTCGGACAGGTGGGTGGCGCCCACGGTGGCTTCGCGGTTGGCCAATTCACCGCCGGCGGTGATGATGTTCATCCCGCCTTGGGATGCGGTGGTGCCCACCGGAGCCAGGGACGATTTGCGGATTTGCAGTTGCCCGAAAGCGGCCCAGCCCGTTAGGAGGATGAT
>JALVVJ010000186.1 GCA_027023475.1 Flavobacteriales bacterium | reverse complement strand
GGTGCATCTTCCAGTTTTTCGTTGAATTCGAGCACTTCGGCATCCACGGGCATAAACAGGTCCGACACGGTTTTGACCGCTTCGATGGTGCCGAACACTTCGTCTTTATCCACTTTTTCGCCCACGGTTTCCACTTCCACATACACGATGTCGCCCAGTTCGCTTTGGGCAAAATCGGTGATACCCACCAGGGCGGTGCCGTCGCCGGCTACTTTTATCCATTCGTGCTCTTTGGAGTATTTCAGGTCTGCGGGAAAGTTCATAATCCGTTGCTTTTGTCGGGACAAATTTAAAGGAAAAATCCAAACGCAAGTCAAGCGGAAAATATTTTTTTAGGAACGCTCCGGCGGCCTAAAAACAGGTCGATTTCATACATTTATCCGCTATTACCCTTATCTTTGGACAAAATTCACTTTCGATGAAAAAATATGCCCTGTCGATTTATTTGGCGATGCCCATTGTTTTTATGGCCTGTTCGGGTCATCAAAAAGACATTTCCGCTACCAGAAAACCTGTTTATCACGCCATTCGCACCGAATTTATGGACACCACCGTGCGGCCGCAGGATGATTTCTATGGCTTTGTGAACGGCCGGTGGCAAAAAACCGCGCAAATTCCGCCCGACCGCGCCCGCTGGGGGGCTTTTTCCGAACTGCGCAAACAAACCGACTCGGCCCTGTTGGCCCTGATACGCCGTAAGTCCGATTCGGGGGCCTATGCCGCCGGCACCGACCAACGGAAAGCTCTGGATTATTTTGCCAGCATTATGGACACGGCCACGCGAAGCCGTCAAAGTTTTGCGCCGGCCCTCGAATTTTGGAAAAAAATCGACAGGGTGCACTCGACCGGATCGCTACGGGATTTTATGGTGGAAAACGCGCCCTATTTCGGCTCGCCTTTTGTGGGTGTTTATGTGGGGCCGCATATGAAACAAAGCGGCATCAACGTGCTTTATCTGGGTTCGGGCGCCTTGGGTTTGCCCGAACGCGATTATTACCTGTCGGACGATGCCGATGCTCGCGAAAAACGGGAAAAATATTTGGAGCATATTGGCCGCATGTGGGCCTTTACGCCCGAAAAAGCACGCGGCGCCGAAGCGGCCGCCAATGTAATGAAAATCGAAACGGCCTTGGCCCGGGCCATGCTGAGCAAAGAAGAACGCCGCAAGCCCGAAAACCGCTACAATCCGAGGAAAGTAAAAGATCTTTACCGGCAAGCACCTTCGTTCGACTGGGAAAAATATTTGGAAGCGCTGGGCCTGCATACCGATTCGCTCATATTGACCCAGCCACGTTATTTGCCGGCTTTTGAACAAATTCTGCAAGCGGGCGATTTTCAAGCCGTTCGCGACTATCTGCACTGGACCTACTTACGCAGTGTGGCGGGCCGGCTTTCGCCCGGAATTTCGGATGCCAACTGGGCGTTCTATGGCCACACACTCTACGGTACGCCACAGCGCCGGCCGTTGGACGAACGCGCCCTGTCGGCCGTCAATGGCGGCATGGGCGACGCCTTGGGACAAATTTATGTGGAGACCTATTTCCCGCCGCAGGCCAAAAAGACCTCACAAGAATTGGTGCAATACCTGCAACGGGCCTACAAAAAACGCATCGATGCGCTGGAATGGATGTCGGCCGATACCAAAACAAAGGCCAAAGAAAAAGTGGATAAATTGCTCATCAAGATCGGTTATCCCGACAAATGGAAAAGCTATGCCGCTATGGGAATCCGTTCACCCGCCGAAGGCGGAACCTATTTTTCCAACGCCATGGCCGTGTCGAAATGGCATTTTAGGGATATGATAAGCCGTTTGGGCAAACCGGTGGATAGGAGCGAATGGCACATGAACCCGCAAACGGTGAATGCCTACTACAATCCGTCGAACAACGAAATTGTTTTTCCGGCGGCCATTCTGCAAGCGCCGTTCTTTGATTTCCGTGCCGATGCGGCGGTGAATTTCGGCGGCATCGGAGCGGTGATCGGGCACGAAATTTCGCATGGTTTCGACGACCAGGGAGCCAAATACGACCCGCAAGGTAACTTTCGTATGTGGTGGAAGCCCGAAGATTTTGCCAATTTTCAAAAACTGGGCGACCGGCTCGCCGCACAATACAGCGCCATCGAAGTACTGCCCGACCTGCATATCAACGGAAAGTTTACGCTGGGCGAAAATATTGGCGATTTGGGTGGCGTGTTTGCGGCTTTCACAGCCCTGCAAATGTATTGGGCCGACAAGGGCAAGCCCGGTAAAATCGACGGCTTTACACCCGAACAGCGCTACTTTATTTCCTGGGCCACGGTGTGGCGCACCAAAATGCGCAAGCAAGCGCTGATAAATCAAATCAAAACCGACCCGCACTCGCCGGGTATGGTGCGCGCCTATCAGCCCTTGCGCAATATGGATGATTTTCACCGCGCCTTTGACATCAAACAAGGCGACAAAATGTATTTGGCACCCGGCCAAAGGGTAAAAATTTGGTGATGACCATGCGCAAGGTAGAAATATTCGGTATTCCGGTGGATAACCTGAGCATGGACGAAACCCTTGGGGTGATCGATGAACATATCAGGAACCGCAAACCCTTGCACCATATTGTGATCAATGCCGGCAAGGTGGTGGCCATGCAAGATGACGAGGAACTACGCCGGTCGGTGTTGGCGGCCGATTTGATCAATGCCGACGGTATGTCGGTGGTGTGGGCTTCGCGTTTTTTGGGCCGGCCGCTCAAAGAGCGGGTGGCGGGCATCGATTTGATGCTACGGCTGGTGGAACTTGCCGCACAAAAGGGCTACAAAGTATTTTTGTTCGGTGCCCGCGAGGAAGTGGTGCGCCGGGTCGAGGAAATATGGAGCGAACAATACGGGCCGGATATTATTGCCGGCTACCGGAACGGATATTTTAGTCCCGACGAAGAACCGGAAATCGCCCGACAAATCGCCGAAAGCGGTGCCGATATATTATTTGTGGCCATCAGTTCGCCCAAAAAGGAGATTTTTCTGGAAAAATACAAGGACTTGCTGGGTAAAATTCCGTTTGTGATGGGCGTGGGCGGCAGTTTCGACGTGGTGGCCGGAAAGACCAAACGGGCGCCGCGGTGGATGCAAAAGGCGGGCTTGGAGTGGTTGTATCGCTTTGTGCAAGAGCCACGCCGGATGTGGCGACGATATTTGGTGGGAAACTTCCGGTTTTTATTGTTGATGCTTCGCGAAAAATTTACCCGCAAATAATAAAAGTGAATCACGAAATTCTCATAGGGCATTACCGGTTGTTCGTCCTGCTGGCGGCAATGTTGATATGGTTGATTTACTTATGGATCAAATGGTTGAATCCTATGGAATTTTATGAAATTATCCGCCGGCCCACGGTGATGTATCATCGTTACAAAGCCAAAGGGTTCAGGTTGGTACTTTCGCGAAAAATCACGACGCATTTGCTTTGGTTGCTATGGCTGAGTATTTATTTTATGTCGGGTCAAATGGCTTTTCCGCAATGGCCGTTTCGCAAAATGCTTTATTTGTTTGCAGGGTGGTATTTGGCCGAAATGCTGTTTTTTTGGATTGCCGGCAGATTTCATCCGGGCTGGAAGGCCTTCCGTTATATGCGGCTTTTTTACACGCAATACGTAGTTTTTTGGCTGAGCATTTTGGTCTTTGCATTGGTATTTTTGTGGATTCCTTACCGTTGGAGTTGGATTTTAATGTCGGTGGCCTTTGTGTTTTTCGGGCTTCAATTTAATATTAACGTACTGAAAGTGGGATATTTGGAATGGAACATTCGCAGGGTCTATATTATTTTGTACCTTTGCACAATGGAAATTATTCCCATTGCGGTGATTGTTTCCTACCTAATCTGACAGGTATGAAAAACAAAGAAACGGCGCCCGTTATCAAAAAAGTCAAAAGCATACTCGTTTCGCAACCCGAACCCACCAGTGAAAAATCGCCTTACTTCAACCTGAGCAAAAAGTTGAAGGTCAAGGTTGATTTTCGTCCGTTCATTCATGTGGAAGGCGCCACGGTGAAGGAAGTGCGTCGCCAAAAAATCAATCTTTCGGACTACGATTCGGTTATCTTTACTTCGCGCACGGCCATTGATCACTATTTTCGTATTGCCGAAGAAATGCGCTACAATATTCCCAATACCAACCGGTATTTTTGCACCTCGGAAGCCATAGCCAAATATTTGGTCAAATACATCGTATATCGCAAACGACGTATTTTCTTTGGCGACGGAACTATTAAAGGACTCCGCGATATTATCAAAAAATATCCCGACGGAAAATTCCTTTTACCTTCGTCGGATAAGCTCAAACCGCAAGTGCCCGAAATGCTCAACGAATTGGGCGTGCAGTGGAAATCGGGTATGTTTTTCAAAACCGTAATTAGCGATTTGTCGGATTTGGCCGATGTTTACTACGATATTTTGGTGTTTTTCAGCCCTTCGGGCATTGAATCCCTGTTTCATAATTTTCCGGATTTCAAACAAAACGATACGCGCATAGCCGTTTTCGGGAAAAATACTTATCAAGCGGCCATCGACCGCAACTTGCGTGTGGACATCCGTGTTCCTTCGCCCGAAAACCGCTCCATGACCCAAGCCCTGGAAAATTATATCAAAATCGCCAACAAGCGACAACGTTAAGGGATTGATAATTTTATAAATATTTTAAGAAAACCTGTGTGATTTGTGTTACAAGTTCTAACCTGTGGCACGGTTTTTGTTCTTTTATTTGAAAATCAAAACTTATTAGTCATGAAAAAAATTGTAGTAGTATTGCTTGCGTTGATCGGATTGTTTCAACTGACAAGCTGTAAGAAGAACAAGGACGGACATGTTTCGGTACAATTGACCGATGATCCTTTTCCGGCGCAATTTGTGGCCGAAGTAAACGTAAACATCACCAAAGTGGAATTACGCAATGCCGACACCGAAGAGTATGTTACCGTATTCGAAGGTAACGGAAACTATAATGTGGTGGATTTGAACAACGGAGCTACGGCCGAAGTCAGTGCATCGGATATTCCGGCAGGCACCTACGACAAGGCCCGTATTACTTGGAACGGCGTAACGGTAAAACTTTCCGACGGAAGGGAATTCGATTTTTCGGCAGGAGCCAATGCCACGGCCGAGGCCGAAATTAAACCCGAATTTAACCTGACCGCCAATGCCGACGAATCCATTCTCATCGATTTGGACTTGGCCGAAAGTTTGGACCTGGCCGGTAATTTTGTAAACGACATTATTACCAGCGTTACCCAAATTACGGGCATTGCCGAATTTGACCCCGATTTTCGCGTGGTTCCGCTATCCAATACCGGTGATGTGGAAGGTACCGTTCAATTGATTGACCAAAGCGTGATTGCCTATGCCACGGTCAAAACCGATTACGATACCGACGGCGATAACCAACCCGACGATGTAACCACCATTGCCGACGGTCAAGGTCATTTCGTTATCAAAGGTTTACCCGCCGGCACTTACGAAATTACTGCCGAAGCCCAAGACGGCACCGACTACACCGCCGGAACGGTAACCGTAGTGGCCGGTCAAACGGTTCAGGTAAACCTGTTTGCCGAAGACAATTAGTGTTTGTCCTTTTCATAGGGAAAAAAAACCGCCCGCGGGGGCGGTTTTTTTATTGAATAAATTTGTCCGGGAACGTTTATGTTTTCAAAAAACCGTAAGTGTAAACCTTGGGTTTGATTTTATCGGCCAAAAGGCCAAGTTTGTTTTTCAGTTCTTCTTCCCGGATATTTTTGTATTTCATTTTTATTGCAAATAATCCACACGAGCTACGTATGGAAAATATTGATTTATCAAAAATACCAAATTTCCGTCAAGTTTAGCCGACACCTGATTTGGTAAGCTTCGAAGCCCTGTATTCGGGAATAATATTGTTTAGCAAATCCAACAAGGCCTTGCGGTCGGTCCAGTCAGCCTGTTCCAAGTAGTGAAGTTTTTTACGGAAATCATCGCAATCCAGTGGGCTGAGTTTGGAAATATAAAGCTTTTCGTGGGCCGTGCGTTCCACTTTTTCGGCCGAGGTAAGCAGTTCTTCGTATTTTTTTTCACCGGGGCGCAGGCCGATAAATTTTATGTCGATATCTTGCGGATAACGTTTTCCGGCCAGCCGTATCATTTTAACAGCCAAGTCGAAAATACGCACCGGTTCGCCCATGTCGAATACAAAAATTTTTCCGCCCGAACCGTCTTCGGCCGCTTTGAGCACCAGGTGGGCCGCTTCGGGGATGGTCATAAAGTAGCGCGTTATTTCGGGGTCGGTTACGGTAACGGGGCCGCCGTTTTGGATTTGTTTTTTGAACAGGTGAATCACCGAACCGTTGGAACCCAACACATTGCCAAAGCGGGTAACAATAAACTGCGTGCCGCCGGATTGTTCCTGCATACAGCGGGCCATAAGTTCGGCTATGCGCTTGGTAGCCCCCATGATGTTGGTGGGATTTACGGCTTTGTCGGTGGAAATTTGGATGAATTTTTCCACACCGCAATCCATAGCCGCCTGCATCAGGTTGCGGGTGGCAAACACATTGACCAAAATGCCGTAATAGGGCTCTTCTTCGATCACAGGCACGTGTTTGTAGGCCGCCGCATGAAAAATGTAATGCGGCCGGTGGGTTTGCAAAATGCGGCGGATAAAATCCGTATCGTTAATATCGGCCAGGATGGTTTCGAAACGCTCAAAACCTTCGGCAAGCAAATCGGTTTTCAGGGTATAAAGCGGGGTTTCGGCCTGGTCCAATATCAATAGTTTGCCGGGATTGTGGTGAATGATTTGCCGTACCAAAGCGCTGCCGATGGAACCGGCTCCGCCCGTTACCAACACGGTTTTCCCTTTTAGCATTTCCCTGATGCCGTGGTCGTCGAACCGGATGGGTTTGCGCGAAAGCAGTGCTTCCATGTCCAAAGATTGCCATTGGTCGATGTTCAAGGCGTTTTCCAACCATTTTTCTACCGGTGGCAGGGTTTTGATTTCCACGCCGGCCGAAACAAACACGTCCAATTCCTTCAAAGTGCGCAAGGGGTTAGAAACGTCGGTGGTCAGCAGCAATAAATCTATATTTTTTTTCAGGAGCCAATCTTCGGAAATGGATTTGCAAGGATATACTGCCACGCCTTGGATACGTTGCCGGTGTATTTCATTGCCGGGCGGACGGATAAAACCTTCGACCAAAAATTTGAACCTATCATTGTTGCGCAAAAATTCCAGCAAACGAATAGCATTATTATCCGTGCCGTAAATAAGTACTTTATAGGGCTTTTGACCTTGACGCAAGATTTTGTAATAATAGGATTTGTAGAAAATTCTGGCGGCAATCATAAAAATACTTGCCAGCACGAAATACATAAAACTGATCGAATAAGGAAAATTGAGAAATTCGATTGACTTCGTAGCACGCGCAAACCAGGTAGCCATGAGCATCAAAGCAGCGGTAGTTCCGTTGGAAAGGATAATGATGCGAATGTCTTCGGCGCCGGTATGGCGCACTACGCCGCGGTAGGGTTTAAAAAGGGCAAAAGAAAGGGCGGCCAACAAAACCACCCATGGTATTTGACCGGCCATTTTGTTCCATGGAAAGTGCATGTCAAAGTTAAACCGCACCCAGTAGGTAAACACAAAAGCCAGCGTAATCAACGACAAATCAATCAGAAAAATTACCCATCGCGGCGACGAACGCATCAAATAATCCCGGATTTTGGCCCAGAAGGGAAAATAAAGCGAAGATATGTCAGTGTCTTTCGGGTTCATGCCGTTGAATAAGCAAATATGATACCACAAAGATAATCATTGCGCCGAATAACATTATCCATTGTTCAAAAACGGGCCTTTCCCAGCACCGGCAAGCCAATAACATCATATTGATTCCCAATTGAAACAAAGCATAAAGAGCCGCCACCCAAAGATGTTTCCAATGCCAACGGTCCACCATTTTCTGGTAAACATGCCAACGATGGGCTCTGAAAATATTTTCACCATACCATAACCTGCGAATAATGGTCATGGCACTGTCGGTGCCGTAGAGCAACACGAACAGAAGAAGAACGGGCGAACGCAATTCGACCATGTATCCTGACAAGCCGAAAAGAAAAAAAGCGGCCAGCGCCATGGTGCCCGTATCGCCCGCAAACATCAATGCATGCCGGCGAAAGTTGAAGTACCCGAAAGCCAAAACCGAAAGCGCAATTATGCCCGTCCACCGGTTGTCCAACAAAGGCACTTCCCGGTTAAGGGCGGCCAATCCGGCCAGCAACACCAGGGAATAAAAACCCGTGATGCCGTTGATGCCGTCCATAAAATTGAAGGCATTCACAAATCCCAAAGCCACAATTACGGCCAATAGTTTAATACCCCAATGAAAATCCGCCGCAAAAAGCCCGGCATCCTGCAAAATCATCAATACCGCTGCAAATTGTATGGGAAACCGCGTCCGCGCCGAAAGATTTTTGCGGTCATCGAGCCATCCGGTAAAACTCAGCAACAGGAATCCGGCAAAAAACCAAGGATATGCCGGGAAAACAAAAGCCAAATACCCGGCCAAAACACCCAGAAAAAACAAAATTCCGCCACCGCGCACCGTGGGAACCCGGTGCGAACTCCTTTGCGACGGAATGTCCAAAATCCTTTTTCGTAAGCCATAGCCGTAATACCACCGCCCAACGGCCCAAAAGGCCAATAAAATAAGTAGCGAATAAAGGATTATTTCAAAATGTTTTTCCATAGCATTTGCACTTTTTTCCAATCGAATTCCTCCACTTTTTTCCGGGCGTTGTGCGCAATTTTCCGGGTCCAATCGGGATTTTCGATATAGCGGATAACGGCATCCGTCATTGCTTCCGGATCATTAAGCGGCACAAGCAATCCATCCTGTTCGTGCCGTATCAAATCGGGCAAACCGCCGGCCCGAGTGCTGGCCACCGGCAAACCCAATGCCATAGCTTCGATAACGCTTACAGGTGTGTTGTCCACGTCAGTGGTATTGATAAAAATATCATAATCTTCCGAAAGACGATGCCATTCGCTTTGTTCCAAGGCGCCGGTAAAAATAACTTGTTTCGCCACATCCAATTTTTCGGCCAAATCTTTGGCTTCGTCCAAGCTCCCGTCCTTGTCGGGCCCCACCATACACAGCCGGGCTTCGGGGTAAGTGTTTTTGAGCAACTGCAAAACCCGGATGGCATTACAAGGCCTGTAATGGCGGGCAAAAGCACGCACCCATAGCAGGCCCGGGCCCAACCGGCTTCGTTCCTTGAACGGATATTTATCCAAATCCAACGTGTTGGGAATAAAATCCACATCGAACCCCGCTTGGCGGAAAATACGCAACAAATAAGCCGACGGCGCCACATTCCGGTAGGCGTGGGCAAAAATCATCCGGGAAAACCTAGGATTTTTTTTAAGCCGTCCAGGCAGGTTTCCGCCATGCAGAATAGGAATATATTTTTTTTTACCTAAACGTAAAAATTGACTTATAAGCAAGCCATAATAAAAATTTTTTGTGCTGTATGTATCTATCAAAAAATATTTGGCATTCCAATGACGTATCACGGCGCGTAGCATATCGGCCAACCGGAGTATTTTATTTTTTTTGTCCGAAACCGAAACAACCTCAAAGCCCGCTTCGCTTAACAAATCGGTAAGCATTTCGTGTGAAGTACGATAGCGGGTTTCCCCCGCCAAGTTATTCCCTATGTAAACGATTTTTGTCATACTGCAAGATTAAAAGCGAAAAGGCATAAAGCACCGCCGGTGCCACCAGTCGCATGGCCGAATGGAAAATCGTGAGCAACCAAAATGCAAAGAACGGATAAAAAAACAAATTATTCCTGCGCAACGCTCCTTGCATCATCGGAACAAAAAAGAGCAATAGCAACGCCACCAGACCGAACATTCCGTGTTCGGCCAAAAGTCGCGATACTTCGTTGTGCGAAGCCATCCGCACTCCAAATTCCTGCGTGCGCTGCACTTTGGCACGTCCCACACCGGCCCCGAAAAGCGGATGTTCGATAAAATCCTTGATTTCGATAAGGAACAATTCCAAGCGCCCCGAAGTGATGTCGGCTTTCTGTTGCCCGGCGGTATTTAGGCCTGCATAACGGTTATAAAGCAATCCGCCCGTTATTTCCAATGCCAAATAATACGCCACACCCAATACCGCTGCCGAAACAAATAATCCGCGGATATTTTTACTCCTGAAAAACCGGTAATCACTCCACCATCCCACGGCCAGAAAAATAACCACCATGGCAATGCCCGTAATGGTGCCGCCCCGCGAAAAGGTCAAGAAAGCACGATAGGTTATTAGAACCAGCAAAAACAAATAAATACTTTTCTCCAATAAATTTTCCGAAAGCAAAAACAACACAAACGAGCCAAAAATACCCAGTCCCAAAATGGTGGCCACCTGATTGGGCCCGAATCCCCCCGAAGTGGCAAAATTGGCCGAGGTTCGGAAAACAATATCCCGCAAATCGGGGGTTTTGATCACAATGTAAACGGTGGTGGTAACAATGGGCAACAACATAGCCAGCAATAACTTCCGGTAATCCGTCAATGGCATCCGCAAGCCCACCAAGGCCAAGCCCCCTAAACCCAGGGCCAAAGGCCCGGCGATGTTAAACAAAATATCTTTTCGCAAGTGGATGTGGATGTAGGACGGATCTTGCGCTTCGTTCCACCAAGTGTATAACACGCCAGGAATAATAAGCAGGATGTAAATCAGGTAGGGAATCGACCGCCACCGCAAGCCGGTCCGGACGACAATGCCCGCAAACAACAGCATGGCCAAATACTTGTGCGATTCGTAAAAAAACAATCCGTGACTCATGCGCGTAAACACTTCTGCACCGGTAACATAGGCCGCAGCAAATGCCAATGTTTTCCAGTCCCTGGCAACAATGACCAGCACAAACACACCCAAAATCAAACTCCAAGCATAAATTTTGGCCAAAACGGGCACATACACCGCTGCCACCCCCAGAGCCGCATGCAAGCCGATCCACAAATAATTGCGCCAAGCCATAATGTGTCGATTGCAAACAAAGTTAAACCAAATCCCGCAAAGCCGGGTATTTGTGTTTGACGGGCAATCTTTTTTGGGCGCCTCCCCGCACAAGTTCACGCCTGCCGCATCGTTTCACTTCGTTCACGCTGCGGCGCGTTCACTTGGCGGGGCCGGGCTGTCCGCTTAAATGCGGCTCGCGAAAAACCGGTTTTTGTAAATCCGCCGTCGTGGTCTCTTCCTCCGGGAGCCCCCGCCGCCGGAACAAAAAATACGGCTTTCGCTTCACCGCATAACCGCTCCCATCCCTGGCGCAATTCAGGGACGAAAAAAGAAAATTTATCGTCATCAAAAAGCTCTTTCCGGACAGCAACATTGCACCGGACAGGCCCTAAACTTGCCGTTCCGATTTAATTACCTACCTTTGCGGGGTATTAACTTTTTATTTTTTGTATTATGAACATCTATGTAGGGAACATCCCTTACCGTTTGAGCGAAGACGAGCTCAAAGAAATCTTTCAGGAATACGGAACAGTGGATTCCGTGAAAATCATCACCGATAAGTTTACCGGGCGCAGCAAGGGTTTCGGTTTTATCGAAATGCCCAACCAAGACGAAGCCCAAAAAGCTATCGCCGAACTCAACGAAGCCGAAGTGGACGGCCGCAACTTGCGCGTCAACGAGGCCCGACCGCGCGAATACTAGGACAAGTATTTTTCGCTGACAAAACAAAATCCGCTTCGTTTGAGGCGGATTTTTTTATTGTGCATTCCCAGTAAAACCGGACAAGAACCGGTGCATCTAACTTCTACCGTTTTTTTAATTGATGGCGGTTACCCTTGACTTTTCCCACGGTTTTAATGCTAAATATAACATCAAACCGATCAGCGGAACAAACCAAATGATCAATATCCAATAAAACGGGACCTTTTGTTTTTTGAAATTCCTGTAAAATATGTCCGCCAAACCGACAAAAGCCAATAAAAAACTCAAACCTAGTAAATAAACCCCGTTCATAACGCGCCATTTTTATACCCAAAAATAATAAAAAATCCCGCGCCAGCGGGCGAAGCGGTATCCTTGCGCGGCAACCGGCGAAAGTTTTTGTGCGGCGGCGGAGTCTCCGAGCTCCGACGAGGAGGCATACGCACGCCGCCATACAAAAACCGCCGGATGCAAGCAAGATAAGAGCGGAGCACGCGACGGCCGCCTGGGCGTTGCAGCAAGCATAAAATATGCACACCAAGTTTTGTTCTTTTTGCCGATTACGGCATTGACAATCCTTGTCATAGCTACGGCTATGCCTTCGGATTGCCGGCTTTGTTCTCGACAAAAATAACTGCAACTTTTCCGACATTTTGCACTTGCTGCAACGCCGTGAACGCCGGCGGGTGCGAAAGCGCTCCGCCGCTTGAAGCAACCGCCGGTGCGTGAACGTGTGCGGCCGGGCGCCCTAAACATCAAAAAAAATTATACATACTCTCATTGATGACCCCAAATTGTTTGTTCGTCATTTTACCGTAACCGGCAAACTGCCTTCCGTCCAATTTTGCTAACTTTGAACAAACCCGAAAAAACGTTGTTATGAGATACCAACCTCTGCCGGCGTCGCTTTACCGCCGCAACCGCCAAAAATTTATGGACCGGATGAAACCGGCATCCATCGCCGTGTTCAATTCCAACGACATTTATCCCATCAGTGCCGACAGCACGCTGCCCTTCCAACAACACCGCGATATTTTCTACCTCACGGGCGTGGACCAGGAAGAAACGGTTCTGCTCCTTTTCCCCGATGCGCCCGACCCCAAAAACCGCGAAATCCTTTTTGTGCGCGAAACCAACGAGCATATCAAAATCTGGGAAGGCGAAAAACTGACCAAAGAAGCCGCCACGGCGCTAACGGGCATTGAAACCGTGTATTGGACCACCGAATTCGAACGCGTGTTCAAGGATTTGATGCGCCAGGCCGAACGCTTGTATATCAATACCAACGAACACTACCGCGCCGCAACGGAAGTGGAAACCCGCGAAGACCGCTTTATCAAATGGGCGCGCCAAAAATTCCCGGGCCATAAATTGGAACGGAGTAACCCCATCCTCCAACGCCTGCGTTCGGTGAAAGAACCCGAAGAAATCGAACAAATCCAACGGGCTTGCAACATCACCGAGGCCGGCTTCCGGCGGGTGTTGGACAAAATGCGTCCCGGACTTTACGAATACGAAATCGAAGCCGAATTTGCCCACGAATTTCTGCGCCGCGGTTCCAAGGGCTTTGCCTACACGCCCATTATTGCCGCCGGGGCCAATGCCAATGTGCTTCACTACATCCAAAACGACCAAATCATCCGCGACGGCGACCTGGTGCTCATCGACGTAGGCGCCGAATACGGCAATTGGTCGTCGGACCTAACGCGCACCATTCCGGCCAACGGCCGGTTTACCGAACGTCAAAAGGCCGTTTACAACGCCGTGCTGCGTGTCAAAGACAAGGCGGCCGACCTGCTGCGTCCGGGCATCACCATTCCCGAATACCACAAAAAGGTGGGCGAGTTTATGACCGAAGAACTATTGGCCCTGGGATTGCTCACCGACCAAGAAGTCAAAAACCAAAACCCCGATTGGCCGGCCTACAAAAAGTATTTTATGCACGGCACTTCGCACCATTTAGGGCTCGACACCCACGACTACGGCATTTTGGAAGAACCCATCCGGGCGGGGATGGTGTTTACGGTGGAGCCGGGCATTTACATTCCCGAAGAGGGCTTCGGCATCCGCATCGAAGACGACTATGTGGTTCAGCCCGAAGGCGCCCCGCTCAACCTGATGAAAAACATTCCGATTACCGTTGAGGAAATCGAGGAGCTTATGGCAAGGCGTAAGGATTGATTTTTTCGGGCGCCTGGCCGCACACGTTCGCACAAGCCGGCGTCCTTCGCCTATGGCTTGTCCGGCGGCGTGCTCACGTGGCGCCCACCGGGCTGTCCGCTCAAATGCGGCTTGCCGGCTTACTGCTTTTTGCGCGGGCTGCGCCTGCGCTTGCCCGCGCCCGCCCGTGCGTGGGGCTTCCTTCGGTCGCCTCCGCCAGGCGGAAAAGCATGCTCGCCGACTGCGCCGCATAACCGCTCCCATCCCTGGCGCGTTTTTGTATAAAATTATTCACTTGGCTTCCGGAGAACCTCAATATTCCGCATCAAACCTTCATATTTGGCCCGTTTGACGGCCGATTTGCGGAAAATTTCGTTAAAGGTATCGCGATTGAGCGTTTCCCAGTGGTGGCGTTGCAGTTGCAAAAGCTGCGGATGCGGGTCGAAAGCCGGTTCGGAATGTGGCAACGAAAAGCCGTTCCAAGGGCAAACGTCCTGGCAAATGTCGCAGCCGAAAATCCAATCGTTCCACTTACCGTTAAATGCTTTGGGCAGTTTTTCATCCTTCAATTCAATGGTCAGGTAGGAAATACAGCGCCGCGCATCGATGGTGCGGTCGGGCAGGATGGCCTGCGTGGGGCAGGCGTCGATGCAGCGCGTGCAACGTCCGCAACGATCAAATGTGGCGGGAGGGTCATAGGCCAATTCCACATCGGTGATGATTTCGCCGATAAAATAAAACGAGCCCTTGCCCGGACGTAACAACAACGAATTTTTTCCTATCCAACCCAGCCCGGCCCGTTGGGCCCATTGGCGTTCGAGCACGGGCGCCGAATCGGTAAACACGCGATAAACGATTTGCCCGACTTTGCTTTCGAGCCACCGGACCAGTTGGCGCATTTTGTCTTTGAGTACAAAGTGATAATCTTTTCCGTAGGCGTATTTGGCGATTTGATAGGTATCGGCAGGTTGTTTTTGCTTGGGATAATAATTATGGAGTAACACGATGACGCTGCGGGCTCCTGGCACCAAAAGTCGTGGGTCGAGCCGCTTGTCGAAGTGGTTTTCCATGTAGGACATCTTGCCGTGATGCCCACGGGCCAACCAATTTTCGAGCACCGGGGCATAATCGTCCAGAAAACCGGCCCGGGCAATGCCCACGGCGTCAAAGCCCAGTTCATAGACCTTGCGCTTCAAGTTTTGCGTAAGCGCATCCTTGTTCATGAGCGGTCAGAAAAGGGCGCCGGGTTCTTGGGGCGGAAATTTGCCCAAGTGTTTGTAGGCCCTTGGCGTAACTTCGCGTCCGCGGGGTGTGCGCCGTATAAAGCCCTCCTGAATCAGGAAGGGTTCATAGACTTCTTCGATGGTTTCGGCGTTTTCGCCCACGGCGGTGGCCAAAGTGCCGAGTCCCACGGGGCCTCCGCCGAATTTTTCAATGATGGTCAGCAGGATTTTATTGTCCATTTCGTCCAAACCGTGTTCGTCCACATTGAGGGCGCCCAAGGCATAGCGGGCAATGTCCAGCGTAATGGTTCCGTCGCCTTTGATTTGAGCAAAATCACGCACGCGGCGCAACAGGGCGTTGGCGATACGCGGCGTTCCGCGGCTTCGGCCGGCAATTTCGGCGGCGGCTTCGTCGTGGATGGGAACTTGAAGGATGGATGCGCTACGTTGAACAATACGGGTCAGTAATTTACGGTCGTAGTAATTGAGCCGGGCATTGATACCGAAGCGGGCGCGCATGGGGGCGGTAAGTAAACCCGAACGGGTGGTGGCGCCAATGAGCGTAAAAGGTTCCAGGTGGATTTGCACGCTGCGTGCATTGGGGCCGGTTTCGATCAGGATGTCGATTTTGTAATCTTCCATGGCCGAATACAAATACTCTTCCACCACGGGCGATAGCCGGTGAATTTCGTCGATAAACAGCACATCGCGGGGTTCCAAACCGGTGAGCAATCCGGCCAGGTCGCCGGGTTTGTCCAGCACCGGGCCCGAAGTGGTTTTGATGTTCACGCCCAATTCATTGGCCAAAATATAGGCCAAGGTGGTTTTACCCAGTCCCGGCGGGCCGTGAAACAGCGTGTGATCCAAGGCATCTCCGCGCCGGTTGGCCGCTTCGACAAAGATTTTCAGGTTTTCGATCACCTGTTCCTGACCGGTAAAATCGTCGAAACTGAGAGGACGTAATTTTTTTTCCACTTCGAGGGATTCGGCATCCCATTTGTTTTTGTCGGGTTGGTGCAAATCCATTTTACAGGTTGTTTAGCGGAGAGGATTGGTTGTTGTTCTGTTGTGTTTGTTTGTCTTGGTCATCGCAATTCAGGTTAATATCCACACCGTCGGGTTTGGGAAAGGGTTTATCGGAAATACCCAGTTCGGGGTCGGCATAGTTGGCTTTCATATACAAGGCCCAGATGGGCAAGGCCATGGCAGCGCCTTGGCCGTAGGCGATGCTCCGGAAATGCACCGAGCGGTCTTCGGCACCCACCCACACGCCGGTAACCAGGTTGGGTACATAACCGATAAACCATCCGTCGGATTGATTTTGGGTGGTTCCGGTTTTTCCGGCAATGGGATTTTTGAAGGCGTAGGGGTAACCGGTAATTACCCGCTTGTAAACGGGACTGTTTTTCATGCCCGTATGACGCAAGCGCGAACCCGACCCATAGCGGGTAACGCCTTCGAGTAAGTTGGTAACCACATAGGCCATTTGTGGACTGAGCACATCGTTGGTTTTGGGCTTGTATTCATAGAGCACGCGACCATTCTTGTCTTCAATTCGGGTTACAAACACCGGCTCGATGTACTGGCCTTTGTTGGCAAACCCGTTGAAGGCACCCACCATTTCGTAGAGTTTAATATCGGCTGTTCCCAAGGCGATGGAAGGTGCATAGGGTATTTCGCTCTTGATGCCCAAATTGCGGGCCAATTCTATCACCGGTTGAGGTCCCACCATATCAATCAAGCGGGCGGTAATCACATTAACCGAGTTGGCCAGGGCTTCTTTGAGCGTTAGCCATCCGCCGTATTGCCCGCCGGCATTTTTAGGCGTCCAGGGTTTGAGCAGTCCCCAACGGCCCTTTTTTATCGTGTAGGGTGTGTTGGGAAAAGTGTCGCAGGGCGAAAGGTGTTTTTGGGCAATGGCGGTGGCATAGATAAAAGGTTTGAAGGTGGAACCCACCTGACGTGCGCCTTGGTCCACGTGGTCGTATTTGAAATGCCGGAAATTAATACCACCCACCCAGGCCTTGACAAAGCCCGTGGAGGGTTCCATGGACATCAGGCCGGCTTGAAGGAAAGACTTATAGTAACGAATGCTGTCGTAGGGCGTCATCAGCGTGTCGATGTCGCCGTTCCAAGAAAAAATGCGCATTTTGGTTTTGACGAAAAAGGACTGGCGGATACTGTCTTCGGGAATACCCGAGCTTTTCATGGTATGCCACCGGTCGGAGCGTTTCATGGCCCGTTCCATAAGTCGTTTGATTTCGGCTTTGGTCAGGTTGACAAATGGGAAAGTTTTGTTCTTTTTGCCCTGGCGGAAAAATTCCTTTTGGAGGTTTTTCATGTGACGTTCCACGGCCTTTTCGGCATTGCGTTGCAAACGCGAGTCGATGGTGGTAAAAATGCGTAATCCGTCGGCATAAATATTGTACGGGTCGCCGTTGGGTTTACGTAAGTCTTTGATTTTCCGGCTGACAAATTTTCGTACACGTTCGCGAAAATAGGTGGCAATACCCGTATTGTGCAGTTCGGGCGAATAGTTGAGTGAAAGCGGCAGGGCTTGGAGCGAATCTTTTTGTTTTTGGGTCAAATATCCGTTGCGAAACATTTGCTTAAACACCACATTGCGGCGTTTGCGCACCAATTCGGGCCGGGTAATGGGATTATAGAGCGAAGAGTTTTTGAGCATGCCCACAAGTGTGGCAGCTTCGTCCAAGCTGAGGTCCTTAGGTTCTTTGCCGAAATAGATGCGTGATGCCGAACGGATGCCCACGCCTTGATGTCCCCAATCGTAGGTGTTCATATACATGGCGATAATTTCGTCCTTGGTATAGCGGCGTTCGAGCCGGGCGGCGATAATCATCTCCTTGATTTTTTGGGCAATCCGTTTGATAATATTTTTTGAACCTTCGTGGTGGAAAAGTAATTTGGCCAATTGCTGGGTAATGGTGCTTCCACCACCTTTACGACCCAGGAATGCCACAGCCCGAAAGCTGGATTTGAGGTCGATGCCCGGATGGTCGTAATAGCGTTCGTCTTCGGTGGATGTGAGGGCATTCACCAGGCCGGGGGGCAAATCCCGGAAATGGACGGGAGTCCGGTTTTGATAGAAAAATTTACCGATGGTTTGTCCGTCGGCCGAAATAATTTCGGAAGCCAAATCGGATTTGGGATTTTCCAACCGGTCGAAGCCGGGCATTTCGCCCAAAAGTCCTTGGTCGCCGGCCCAAAAAAGCAGTAGCACAAAAGCCCAACCCAGCAGAAACAACAGCCAAAGCCGCCAGGTGTATTTGCGAAATTTGTGCTTACGTCTTTTGTCGGTTTGCGGTGATTTGTTTTGCATAAATCTTGAAAAGATTATTAATAAAAAATCGTTGTAAGATAAATCATTGCGCCCTATTTGTCAAATGCGGTTTAACCACGATGCCCACCCGGGAAATACCGGGCAGCACCGAATCGCCTTCGAGCCGTTCGTTATTCCGGGTGGCCGGTTCCAGTTCGAACCGTATGGTTTCGCCGGTGTCCACAGGCACATTCCATTTGAATACCAAAAGATTTTCATAATCATTACCCACTTTGACGCCCAGCCAACGCCCGCGGCCGTCGGTCATTTCGTATTCCAAGGTGTCGGCAAAAAGTTTGCCGTTTTTTGTGCTTCGCACAATCAGGTAAATGTTGGCATAGGGATAATGTCCGGTATTGGCCAGGAAAACAAAAAAATCTTTATTCCCGTTTTTCGGAGGTTTGTATTCGAAATGCAAAATGCTGTCGCGCGGCCACTTATTCCCGGACAATTCACGGATGGCCGTGTATTCGCTGGCCGGTTGACGGCATGCCGCCATAAGTAGCACAAAGCTAACTGCGGCCCGAGCGACGAGGGTTTTGATTGTTTTCATTGTTGCGGGACTTGGAGCGATGTTTGGATTTGGACGAACGGGGTTTATTCCGTTGATTGCTCTGTGCTTGACGGTTGTTGTCTTGCCGGTTTTGTTTTTGGCCGGATTTGTTTCGCCGTTTTTTGCGCCGGCGCTTGGATTTTTTGTCAAAACGGGAAATATCATCGCCCAGGAGTTCGTCGGAGCCGATAACTTTTCCTGCTGCCGGTAAATCCAATTTGAGTTCATCGGCATAGAATTCCAGAGGTGGTGATTTTTTTCCGTCGCGATTCAGGGTCAGAATTTCATTTACCTGTTCCAGGTTGAGTTTATACCACAGGTTGCCGTTTTCTTCTTCATCGGCGTAGGCATACCAAACCAGTCCTTTGAACACATCGATTTTGACCGAGCGGGCATCGCCTTTTTCGGTGGTCAGGATTTGGTCGCGTTTGGGAAATCCGGTCAGGGCGTCCATATAGGCGTCCAATTCGAAGTTGAGACAGCATTTGAGCTTGCCGCATTGGCCGGTTAGTTTGGCCGGATTGAGCGAGAGTTGTTGATATTTGGCCGCTTGTGTGGAAACGCTACGAAAATCGGTAAGCCATGTGCTACAACAGAGTTCGCGCCCGCAGGAACCGATGGCGCCCAGCCGTGCGGCTTCCTGCCGGTAGCCGATTTGGCGCATTTCGATGCGGGTGGAAAATTCTTTGGCCAGCACTTTGATGAGTTCGCGAAAATCCACCCGTTCGTCGGCGGTGTAGTAGAAAGTGGCCTTGGAACCGTCGGCTTGGAATTCCACATCGGATAGTTTCATCACCAGGCCCAGTTCACGAATGATTTCCCGTGTACGCAGTTTGACTTCTTCTTCGCGCGATCGGTTTTGGTGCCAGCGGTCGATTTCACGTTGATTGGCCGGATGAAGCACATGCATACGTTCGTCGGGGTTCAGATTGAGCCCTTTTTCGCGAGCGATAAGCCGGGCGGTTTCTCCGGCGGCCGACACGGTACCAACATCATAGCCCGATGCGGCTTGAACGGCTACGGGTTGGCCCACGTAGTAGCGGTTCCCGCGGGTATAATAAAAATCCTTGCGGGTGTTTTTGAAGCGCACTTCCACAAAATCGAAGGGCTTACCGGTATCGGGGGGGAGTATATCGCGAAGCACATCGAATACGGTATGCTTATTGACGCCGTTCCAATCGCAGGTGCCGGCACGACTGCATACCGAACAAGCGTGTGCGGTGGTGCAAATTCCGGGTTCGATAGCTTGATTTTCCATAACTCACAAAGATAGGAAATATTGGGAGAACGGGTGGAAACAAGATGCTTCGGTAGTGGATGGTTGCGATGAAAAAAATGCGCCAGGGATGGGAGCGGTTATGCGGCGCGGGGGAAGGGCGGAGGCATCGTTTCAAGCATAAAATATCCAACCAAGTTTTGTTCTTTTTGCCGATAACGGCATTGGCAACCCTCGCCATAGCTACGGCTATGCCTTCGGGACTGCCGGCTTTGTTCTCGACAAAAATAACTTCAACTTTTTCCACATTTCATACTTGAAGCGATGCCTTTTTGCGCCGGCGGCGGGGGCTCGCAGCGCAAGAGACCACGTCGCCGGCATTTGGCAAACCGCCCTTGCCCGAGCCGTATTTGAGCGGACAGCCCGACGGCGCCACGTGAGGAACGGCCGGCGGGAGCGTGCTCCGTCATCGCGAAGCGGCGGCCGATGCACCGCAGGTGCTCCGAACGTGAGCGGCGGGGCGCCCAAAAAATAAAAAAATCGCATCAGGCCTCCACGGCAGGCATTCCCGTGTCTTCCAATATCTTTCCGTCCAGCAAGCGAACCAATCGTTTGGCGTGGGCGGCAATGTCGGGCTCGTGGGTAACCAATATGATGGTGTGGCCTTGCTCGTGAAGCCGGTCGAAAAGTTTCATCACCTCTTCCGACGATTGGGAATCCAGGTTTCCGGTGGGTTCGTCGGCCAGCAGAATGGAAGGATTATTGATTAGCGCCCGCGCTATGGCCACGCGTTGGCGTTGCCCGCCCGAAAGTTGGTTGGGCTTGTGATCCATACGGTCGGCCAGGCCCACATCGGCCAGCATCCGGCGGGCACGTTCGAGCCGTTCGCGTTTGGGCACACCGGCATAAATCAAGGGCAGGGCCACATTTTCCAAGGCCGAAAGCCGGGGCAAAAGGTTGAAGGTTTGAAACACAAAACCGATTTCTTTGTTGCGCACTTCGGCCAGTTGGTCGTCGGTGAGTTTTTCCACTTCGCGACCGTTGAGGATGTATTTGCCCGAAGTGGGCACATCCAAGGCGCCGATGATGTTCATCAGGGTGGATTTTCCACTTCCCGAAGGGCCCATCAGGGCCACATATTCGCCCGGATGCACGCTCAGGTTAATGTCTTTGAGCACACGAACGGTGCTGTTGCCCAGCGGATAATCCTTGTAGATGTGTTCCAGGTGGATAATTTCGGGTTCGGGGTTCATAGGGTAAAAACTTTTTGCAGCAATTGCTGCGTTTGGGCGGCGTAATCAAAATCGCGGTGGAAATAATTTCCGTCACGGGCCACGTAATCTTTTTCCGCTATTTGAAGGCCTTTGTTTTGGATATATTCCACGGCCTCCAAAACGGTTTCCACTTCGTCATTGGTAGTGGTGGGATGAATGGAAACACGTGTCCATCCGGGTTTATTGTCGGTATTTCCACGAAGTATTTCGCTTTTCAAGCGGGCGGATTCTTGGCGGTCGAGGCCGAAAAGATAATGCCCATAGGTTCCGGCGCAGGAGCATCCGCCGCGGGCTTGAATGCCGAACAAATCGTTGAGCAGTCGATTGATCAGGGCATAAGGCACCCGCTCGGATACAAACGACACCACGCCGAAACGTTCCTTATGGCGTCCTTCGAGCACGCGTATGCCCGGAATGCTTTCCAGTCCGGTTATCAATCGTTCCACGAGTTCATACTCACGTTTTTGGATTTTACCGGTATCCATTTCTTCTTTGAGCAGGATGGCCAAGGCCGTGCGAATCATTTGCAGGAAACCGGGTGTGCCGCCGTCTTCGCGCATTTCGATATCGTCGAAATAAACGGCGCCTTCCCAGGGGTCGGTCCACACGACCGTTCCGCCGCCGGGTTGGTCGGGCACGTGCAGGCGGTATAAATCCTTTTTCATCACCAAAATACCGCCCGAACCCGGGCCACCCAGGAATTTATGCGGTGAAAACATTACGGCATCGGGTTGGATTTCGCCGTCAGCCGAAAGGTCGATATTGGTGTAGGGAGCCGAACAGGCATAATCCACAAAGGCCCGTCCGCCGTAGCGGTGTGTAAGCCGGATAAAGGTTTTCAAATCGGGGCTGAGCCCGGTAACATTGGAGCAGGCGGTGATGCTCAAATACAGGGGGTGGTTCCGGTATTTACGCAAAAGTTCTTCGTAGGCGCCTGCATCGGGAAAACCTTCACGGTCGAAGGGAATAAGCTCCACATCGGCCAGGGTTTCCATCCACGAAATGTGGTTGGAATGATGTTCCATACGCGAAACGAAAACCACAGGTGCGGGGTTGAGTTGTTGGCGAATTTGTTTTTCGTAGGCCTCGTGCACGCGCAGGCCCAGGATACGCTGCAATTTATTGACCGCACCGGTCATACCGTAGCCGGCTTGCAGCAGTACATATTCATCGCCGGCATGGAGGTGGCGGCGTATAATTTCCCGCGCCCGGTGGTAGGCCCGGGTCATGGTTTTTCCGGTGTAGGAGGTTTCGGTATGGGTGTTGGCCATATAGGCGCCCAATTGTTCCGATAAGTGTTTTTCAATGGGCGTGTAGAGTCGTCCGCTGGCGGTCCAATCGGTATAGATCAAAGGTTTTTCACCGTAGGGCGTGGGAATACGGGCATCGATACCCGTGATGTTTTCGCGGAAAGGGGCGAAATAGCGTTGCAAACAATCACTTTCGGGGCTTTGCATCAATCGGGATTTTGTAATTGTTCGATGGTTTGAAGGGCTATGCTGCGGGCTTGTTCGGCCGTAGGCGCTTCCACATAGATGCGCACGATAGGTTCGGTATTGGAGCGGCGCAGGTGAATCCAATGGTCGGGATAATCGGCTTTGACGCCGTCGGTGGTGTCGATACGGGCGCCGGCGTGAATGCGGGCGAATTTTTCCAAAACCTTGTCCGGTTCAATGCCTTCGATGTGCATTTTTTCCTTGGCCATGGCATATTGCGGGTAGTTTTTTTTGAGTTGGCTTAATGTTTTTCCGCTTTCGGCCAAGTGGGAAAGCAGCAGGGCGATACCCACCAAGGCGTCGCGGCCGTAGTGCAAGGCCGGATATATCACGCCGCCGTTGCCTTCGCCGCCGATTACGGCGCCGGTTTCTTTCATACGGGCCACCACATTGACTTCGCCCACGGCCGAAGCGCTGTATGATTGCCCGTATTTTAGGGTCAGGTCGCGCAATGCGCGTGAGGAAGAAAGGTTCGAAACGGTGGGGCCGGGCGTTTTTTGCAAAATATAATCGGCCACGGCCACCAGCGTATATTCTTCGCCGAACATACGGCCTTGTTCGTCCACCAAAGCCAGCCGGTCCACATCGGGGTCAACGGCAATGCCCAAATCGTCGCCCAGGGCGGGCACGCTGTGCATTAAATCGGCAAGGTGTTTTTCCAAGGGTTCGGGGTTGTGCGGAAAGCGGCCGTTGGGCAAGCAATAGAGGCAATGGTATTCCACGCCCAAAGCGTCCAACAGTTTGGGCATGGCTAAACCGCCGGTGGAATTGACCGCATCGATACTTACGCGGAACCCTCGGCTGCGGATGGCATCCACATTTACCGTGTCCAAAGCCAAAATGGCGCTTATGTGTTCGTCGATATAGCCGCCCGGGTGGGTGCGGTAGGTTCCCAGCCCGTCCACCGGAGAAAAGTTCATCTCTTGGGCTTGGGCCAGTTCAAGCAGTCTATGGCCTTGGTCGGCGGAAATAAACTCGCCGTTCCGGTCAAGTAGTTTCAGGGCGTTCCACTGCACGGGATTATGGCTGGCCGTAAGGATAATGCCGCCGTCGGCCTGTAAGCCCGCAACGGCCATTTCCACCGAAGGTGTGGTGGAAAGTCCCAAGTCGATGACATTAACGCCCATACCTGTTAGCCCTGCCACCACGGCCCGGGAAATCAAGGGGCCCGAAGGGCGCGCATCACGGCCCAAAACCACCGTGGGGTGGGGCTTGGCGCTGTGTAGGACAAGCAGGCGTCCGAAGGCGGCGGCAAACTTCAAGGCATCCAAGGGAGTAAGGTTATTGCCGGGCTTGCCGCCGATGGTGCCGCGAATACCGGAAATACTTTTGATAAGCGTCATAAAAATACTTGTGATTTCGGTTTATAAAGATAGGAAAAATAAGCGTGGAAATTAACGGTTTTTGGCCAAAAACATAAATTTTATCACTTATTTTTATTTATTAACAATCAATTGAGGGGCTTGGTGGTTTTTGGAAACTAATCCGACTACCTCAAATCCGCAAGTTCAAAAAACACAAAGGAGTTTAAAAGGATATTATCTTTTTTAGGGCGAAAAATGGTAAAATCGTAATGGATTTGTGCCTGATTTTTTCTTTTTGGACACACCTTCCCCC
>JALVVJ010000185.1 GCA_027023475.1 Flavobacteriales bacterium | reverse complement strand
CAGTATTTGGACAACCGCAACATTCCCGAATCCGTTCTTCCGGCCTATCATGTGGAAAACTTTGCCTTGACTTACGAAAACAAAATCCGGAAAAAATCCGTGAAATATTTGGTCAAATTCAAAATAATGAATATATTTGCACTGAAATATGCCGCCAACGGATATATGTGGGGCAACACCGCCTACGTATTTCCGCAAGCAGGCCGGCAGTTTTACTTGACATTGGACGTTCGTATTTAAAATATCCGCGTAGCTGGCGGATGGCAAGTGGTTTTATTCATAGCTAAGGGCGGGGATCCGAATTTTTGGGTCCCCGTTTCCTTTTGTATATCTATTTGGTGGCTCGGTGCATGTGCTCGGGTTGCCATGATGGTTTCAGGGATATTTTTATCTGTTGTCATCTCCCATCTATTTTAGGTACGATTTTTGTTTGCGTTGATTAACATCATATTTTTACAAAAAACATTGCTATGAAACGCTTCATTTTGACTTTGTTCCTCATCCTACCCGTGCTGGGATTTGCACGCAATGCCGAGCTGTTCCGCTACAATGCTCACAAGCTTTCGCTGCAATTGGTAGCAGTTAATCAATTGGACCGTTATGTAGAGGCACAACATGCCACGGACGGAAATTTTAATATTGATACCCGGTTATGGAATGCCTATCGCGCACAATCCGTCTTGCCCGATGATAAGGAGGATAAATCCTGGGGAAATACATCTTTTATTATGGGTTGTTTGCTGGGTGTTATAGGTGTGCTGATTGTTTATTTGGTAACCGAAGACGGCAATGAAGTGGAAAAAGCCGTTTGGGGTATGGTGGCTTCCTATGTTATTACCGGTGCTTGTGTGGGGCTTATATTTCTAAGTGGTGCAACAATTGCCGTCCTTAATGGGGAATAGCCCGAAAAAAATCCCGCCCAAAAATTGAGCGGGATTATTATTCAGGTAATGTGTTTATTATAATTCCACCAAAATAATTATGCGGTTGTTTTTCATTTCCACCGTGCCGCTTTGGATGGGCAATTTGATATAATCCTTGGTGCGCTGGAAGAATTTTTCATTGTCTTCGTCCACTTGGATATTTTGTCCGTAAATGCGCACGGCGCCTTTGTCCAAAAGCGATATGATGGGCGCGTGATTGTCCAGCATTTCAAATTCACCGCTCACGCCGGGCACAGCCACCATAGTGGCTTCGGTTTCCAGCAGTTTTTGTTGGGGCGAAACGATTTCCACTTTCATATCCGCAGGTTTAAGCTTGGGCTTCGGCCAACATTTTTTCGCCGGCTTCGATGGCGTCTTCGATGGTTCCTTTGAGGTTGAAGGCCGCTTCGGGCAAGTGATCCAGTTCGCCGTCCAAAATCATATTGAAGCCCTTGATGGTGTCCTTGATGTCCACCAGCACACCGGGGATACCCGTAAACTGTTCGGCCACGTGGAAAGGTTGCGACAGGAAGCGTTGAACACGACGGGCGCGGTGAACCACCAATTTGTCGTCTTCGCTCAGTTCTTCCATACCCAAAATGGCAATAATGTCTTGCAATTCCTTATAGCGCTGCAAAATTTCAATCACGCGTTGGGCCGTATTATAGTGTTCTTCACCCACAATTTCGGGCGTAAGGATACGCGAAGTGGAATCCAGCGGATCCACGGCCGGGTAAATACCCAGCTCGGCAATTTTACGCGAAAGCACCGTGGTGGCATCCAAGTGGGCGAAGGTGGTGGCCGGAGCGGGGTCGGTAAGGTCGTCGGCGGGCACATAAACGGCTTGCACCGAAGTAATCGACCCGTTTTTGACCGAAGTAATACGTTCTTGCAACTGCCCCATTTCGGTGGCCAACGTGGGCTGATAACCCACGGCCGAAGGCATACGTCCCAGCAGGGCCGACACCTCGGAACCGGCTTGCGTAAAGCGGAAAATATTGTCGATAAATAGCAACACGTCTTTGGCCTCACCTGTTCCGGCACCGTCGCGGAAATATTCGGCGATGGTCAGTCCCGACAAGGCCACACGCAAACGCGCACCCGGAGGTTCGTTCATCTGACCGAACACAAAAGTGGCTTTGGAATCTTCGAGTTCCTTACGGTCCACCTTCGACAAATCCCAATCGCCCTTTTCCATAGCTTCCAGGAATTCGTCGCCGTATTTGATAATTTTGGCTTCGAGCATTTCGCGCAGCAGGTCGTTACCTTCGCGCGTGCGTTCGCCCACGCCGGCAAATACCGACAAACCGCCGTGCCCTTTGGCGATGTTGTTGATAAGTTCCTGAATCAACACCGTTTTGCCTACACCGGCACCACCGAACAAACCGATTTTACCACCTTTGGCATAAGGTTCGATCAGGTCGATAACCTTGATGCCCGTAAAGAGCGGTTCGGTGGCGGTGGAAAGTTCGTCGAATTTGGGCGCCGGCTTGTGTATGGGGCTTCCGTTTTCGCCCTCTTTGGGCAGGGCTTCGAGCCCGTCGATGGGGTCGCCGATAACGTTAAACAAGCGCCCGAACACCTTACCCTTGGGCATTTGAATGGGCGTGCCCAGCACTTCCACTTCCTGTCCGCGTTGGAGCCCGTCGGTGGAGTCCATAGCCACGGCTCGCACCGTATCCTCACCGATGTGTTGTTGCACTTCGAGGATGACTTCGGCGCCGTCGGGGCGTTTTACTTTGAGCGAATCGTAAATCTTGGGAAGTTGGACCTCGTCGCCTTCGAAATAAACGTCGATAACCGGCCCGATAATTTGCGAAATAATTGCTTTTTGCTGTGCCATTCCGTAAAGTTTATTGCGTAGAATTAAATTGTGCGCAAATATAGGATTTTGGCTTCGGTTTTCAAAGTCGAAAATCGGATTGTCGAAAAGTAGCTTTACTTTTTTTGTTTTTGGGCGCCCGGCCGCTCACGTTCGTGTATGCTGTGTTGCTTCACCTTCGTTCGCACCACAGCGCACTCACGTGGCGCCCGCCGGGCTGTCCGCTCAAATGGCCCTTGGGCAAAGCCGGTTTTTGTAAAGCCGCCGGCGCGGTCTCTTGCGCTGCGAGCCCTCGCCGGCACCACAAAAAATGCGCCTTGCCCTGCGGGCCATAACCGCTCCCATCCCTGGCGCGGATAATACGACACCGATTTCAATATTATTCAATCGACTGATTTATATGTATTTATGAGTATTTTTAAAAAAAAATTATTGAAAAAATCGACTACGACAACAATAATTTTTACAAAAGTCGGTTTTTCACATTACGATACACCTCTTCCACCGTTTTGTCATTTATCCTGAATTTCAATTCTTTGTGTAATTTTTCCGCCGCCTGATAATATCTTATACATTTCAAACGTATTTCCAGCAATGCAAGCAAATACATAGTGCCATGATGTTCAATCTTTTCAATCCGGGCTAAACTCCTGGCTTTTCTATCATCCACTAAAACTTCCGGAATGTTTCCCAAGGCCTGCCATTGGGCAAAAGCTTCCGACTCACCAAGGTGTATACCTTTTTTCATATTATACATTCCCACAATCACCGAATCATAATCGCTACAAGCTTCCACCCAAGGTAATGAATAAATGTGTTCAAGGAACTTGTGATGCTTACTAAGCATTGGCTCGTCCATATCTTTTCGAGCCAAAAATTCCCGTTCCACAGCGCGCGGCACATAAACTTTTGTGTATAATAAATTCAAGCAATTCCAAACTCCCAAATGATGCATTGCAATCAACACGGATGTATCAACAATGGCTTCGGGTAAAACCATAAACTACTCTTGCTTGGCGGAAAGAAACCAATAGGCCAATAACCCCAAACCAATACCCACTAACGCCGTGGCAAAAGCTTGATCCCTCTTTTCCTCTTTCTCCTTTTCTTTAAACTGGCCGTCAATAAAACGGGCTATTTCGTGTAAAGTATCTTCGGTGTTGTAGTAATCGATAAAAAACTCCTTAAAATATGGTTGACTCACCGGTAGGAAAGAACGTTTTTTGTCTTTTAATAAAATGACGGGTTTCTGCATGCTTTGGGCATATTGTATTTCCTGCTTGAAAATATTTCGTGAACGCCCCAAATCAAAAGCCAGAACAAATTGCGATTGGTCAATGCGGCGTTTGGTTTCCTGACTAATACGATTACTTCCTCCCGGCCGGTAAGGCAGTAAAACTTCAAAGCCATACAAATGTGCCAATGTTTGCATACGGAAAGCCGTTTGTTCGGCCATGGTGGAACCGGGATTATATGTGATAAAAACTTTGCGTAACATATAACAAAAATAATCAATTTATCTTTATTCAAAAAGCGTGCCTGATTAATACATCCATTATCCTCCCCGTAGCGCCTGCCTGTTGCTCCACATATTCTCGCCCCTTTGCCCCGCTTTGGGCACGGAAGTCATGGTCCTTTAATTTTTCGAAAATCCGCTTCCATTCATCGGCATTTTGCACGGAAAAAGCTCCGCCTAAGTCCAACAAATCGCGTGCTTCGCGGAATTTTCCATACTTGGGCCCGAACACCACCGGCAATCCGTAAACCGCCGCTTCCAAAATATTGTGAATCCCCCGCCCGAAGCCACCGCCCACATAAGCCGCATCGCCCGTGCGGTAAACGTATTTGAGCAAACCTTTTACATCGCCAATCAGAATGTCCTTTGCGTCGTCCGTCTGTTTGTAGCTTGAATACCGTGCGCTTTTATTTCCGCATTTGTTCATCAGGCGCCTTACGTGCACCGGCCCGGGTTCGTGCGGAACGATGAACAATTTCCATCCCTCGGGTTTGTGATGCTGCCAATAATCCAGCAGCAAATCCTCGTCGGCGGGCCAAGTGCTTCCGGCCACCAGCAGTTTTGCATCGCCCTTGAAATGCCGCACCACCGGAAAATCCGCCGGTTGGGCAGCCACTTCCTGCACGCGGTCAAAGCGTGTGTCACCTGTGATGCTCACATTGCGGAAACCGTATTTTTCCAACAATTCCGCCGATGCTTGGTCTTGCACCAAAAAGCGGCTAAAATGCCGCAAACTTCTGCGCAAAAATCCGTAGCGCAACACCGCTTGCCCGGGCCGGAATATACCCGAAACAAGGAACAAAGGAATCCGGTTTCGACCCAATGCGTCCAACAAATTGGGCCAAAATTCGTATTTGACCATCAGCACCGCCCGCGGACGCAGTCGTTCCACCAAGCGGCGGGCATTGCGCGGCGTGTCCACGGGTAGATAAAATACGGCATCGGCCGGCACCTTTTGTTTCCGGTTTTCATAGACCGAAGGCGAAAAAAAACTCACCACCACCGGAACCTGTGGCATTTGTTTGCGTAGTGCTTGCAGCACGGGTAAGGCCTGTTCGTATTCGCCTGCCGATGCGGCGTGGATCCAAACGGCTCCTTGCGGGATGTTCATCGTTTGCCACTTTTTCCAAAAAGTCCGGCGTCCACGGAAAAAGGCACCGGTTTTGCCGGGCAACAGAGCCAAGAGCGGTGTTAAGCCGTCGGCGGCATAGGTCAGCAATGTATATATTAGCCGTAGCGGATGCATCAAAACAGGTTTTTCAGTTCGGTCAAATGCCGTACGGTGGGGGCAATGGTTTCGGGTATGTTGTGGCGGCCGTCAGGGTCGAAGAGCACGGCCCGGAGTCCAAGGTTGAGCGCACCCATCACATCGCTTTGCAAACTGTCGCCTACCATTACGCTTTGGTGTGGGAATGCACCCGCCTTTTGCAAGGCGTGCCGGAACACGTCCGGATGCGGTTTGAGCTGTCCGGTTTCTTCGCTCAGCGTGATGCTGTCGAAATATTTTTCCAATCCCGAACGCTCGATTTTCGGGAGTTGCACTTCGGCAAAGCCGTTGGTAAGCAGATGCAAGCGGTATTTGGGCCGCAGATAGGTCAAAATCTCAAAAGTGCCCGGGAACATACGTTTACCTTGGGCCAACAACGCCAAGTAGCGTTCGGCCATTTGGCGGGCGGTGGTTTCGTCCACCGGAATGTTCAGGGCTTCCAAGGTTTTGCGTAGCCGGTTGTATTTGACTTGTTCCTTGCTCACTTTTCCGGCGGCATAATCTTCCCAGCAGGATTGGTTAATAGGATGATAGACGCGCGCAAAGGTGTCAAAATCCACGTCCAGTCCCGCTTCTTTCAACACCCGCCGGTAGGCAGCATCGGAATTGGCCTCGAAATCCCAAAGCGTATGGTCCAGGTCGAAAAAGATATGTTTTATGCCATTCATTAGCCGAAATGTTTAAGCAGTTCGGTAAATACTTTCGACCAGCTCTTCCAGTCCTCGTGTTCCGACAATATCGCGTTGTGGAACACAGGATGAAAAACTCCGCCCAAGCGGCGAATTTCGTTGCCCGTTTCGATGAGTGCATTCAGCGCTTCGCCGGGCGAGTATTTGTAGATGAAATTCAGTTGGTAATCGTTGATCACCACCGGATGAATCATTAGTTCACGCGGCGTTTCTTCCTGTAAATCGTAGAACGGAAAAGGATGGGCCGTGGATGCGCGGTAACCCGTAATACGGGCGTAGCCCATCGTATAGTCGTGAGTGAATTCCTGTTCCAAAAGTTGTTGATAGGCCTGCGGAAGCCGGTTGCGGTAATAATGATAATGGGCTGTTTCCACGGGTTTATGCACCAATTCTTCCAAGATATTTTTTTCTTGCTTGATGCGCTGCGGGTAGCCGGCGGCTTCGTAGGAAACGAGCAGGCCGGTGTCGGCATAGTCGGACACGGTTTTGACCACGCGTTTCAGTGCAGGGCGTGCAGGCGAAATATTGTGGTCGTAATGTGAGTAAACGCCCAGCAGAAAGAAAAAGCGCATCGGAATACCCGTCTGTTTTTTCAGGGCGATGAATTTGTAGAACGTATCGTAAGGATCTTTACGTTTGAAGTGGGCGTATTTGATACGCGCCCAGGCGTTGCGTAGGTGCAGCCGGAACAGGTTGTCCACCACGCCACCCACAAAGCGTAGCGGCCCTTTGTGTTTGTAAAGGTGCGACACGGCCACATTCACCAATGGTTCGAAGCGGAATTCCGGTTCCGGAACCCGGAAACCGGGAAATTTTTCCTGCAAGGCCTGCACAAAATTCAGCAGCCATTGTTCCACAATGGGCCTATCCAGGAATCCCATACTTTGGGCAATACTACGGGCATAGGGAAATCGTCCGTGCTCATCGGGTTCATAGGGTAAATATTCCTCGTAGCGCGAAATCAGGTAAAAGGCCGCGGCAAACAAATCGAAGGGAATGGTAGCCGGTTCACCGGTGTGAAAAATCACGGGCAAGGTTCGCCAATAACCTTTCGAAATTTCGCGTGGACGCACGCCTTTTTCGTATAAAAATCCCGAGTCGGATATGTGGAATTCCTGTCCGAAGGCCTTGGTGGTGTAGGAAAATTTAGGCCCGTTGTAGGCCACAAATTCTTCAATACGGCTGGTAAAGCGGAAGGGCACCCGGAGAATGCGCCCAAACAGGTGGTGAAAAATATAGTCCAGCCGTGGACTACGCCGCGACACAAAAATGAGAATATGCCCTTGATGTTCGTCCAATCCCGCAGTTTTGTTTCAAAATTAGCGTTTTTATCCTAAACCTGATGCCGGATTTATTATTTGGGCGCCTCCCGCACATCGCTGCGCGATGTCGGGACCGGGCTGTCCGCTCAAATGCGGCTTGGGCAAGGCCGGTTTTTGTAAATCCGGCGCCGTGGTCTCTTCCTCTGGGAGCCCCCGCCGCCGGCACAAAAAATTCGGCCTGCCCTTCGCCGCATAACCGCTCCCATCCCTGGCGCGTTTGGCGCGCGATAAATCGCGCTTGAATAATGAATATCAAACATTTGATTTACGATTTCAGATCTACTTCTGCTATCATAAACATTGAAGGAGCGTCGTTATTTTGGCAATAGTGGGAATCTACGTTATGTGCAACTTCCGGCTTAAATGGCCGGATTTGTGCGATTATTCGCGGGAATGGAAGATAACGGTTATGTGTAGGAGTAGTGGAGAATTTTATGGTCCGGATTATTTTATTACTTTCATTGATTAAGTTCAATATATTGGTTAACAACGATTAATCGCTAAACCTATTAGCTGAATTGTAGCAGGTTATCTTTTTTCTAGTATATGTAAATATTCTTCTGTTTTATTTGCTTTATGGTTTCTGTTTTCTTCTTTATCAGCTCTAAATCTTTGATAATCTATTGTTGCTAAATCATATTTTCCATATTTGGACATAATTTCTTCTACCTCTTTCACAGACATTAATCCTTCATTATTATAGCTTAAAAAGATATATTTAAAACTTGCATTTTTGATTAATTCTTCAAAAGCATTTTTTACAGAGCGTTTACTGCAATATTGAGATTTTTTGTAATTTCTTAAACCTGTTTTTCCTTTTGGTTCAAAATTATCATATAAAGCAATTGTATTCAACAAATGATAATTAGCTCCGTATTGTCTTGTGTTGTATGGTGGATCTAGATAAAGTATGTCTCCTTCAATTCTTTTTATTAATTGATTGCTATCTTCATTAAAAACCTGATGCTCATTATCGTTAATAAAAAAATCAGCAGGTTCAATATATAATTCTTTTTGTGCTGATTTTTTTAAATGCTTTAAAAATGCACCGTAAACGGAAGCAGTATTAGCAACTTTATCGGCACTTTCTAAAAGACTTGCCAATAGGAAAAAATATAAGTTTTCGGAAATTTCATTATAATTTTTCCATTTCTCAATTTGTTGTCTGACTGCATCAATTTTTTTTCCGTTATAGTCTGAAAAATATTGACGACCGCTTCCACTACCGAGGCAATAGTTCTTATAAATAAAACCTTCAACGGGTTCAATTTTGTTAAGTATATCAATGTATTTTTCTTTGTTTGGTATTGGTTTATGATTTCCAATGTAATTTCTGTTCAATACGTAGCTATAATACTCAAAATCGTTTGCTATTACTTTCTTTACTGATTTTTTGAAATTTCTGCCAACAATACCTGTTCCTGCAAAAATATCACAGAATACCTTATCGGATAAATCATTGCCAACAACAGAACGAATAGTTGTGTTTATAAAGTCTGAAAGTTTATATTTTGAGCCGATGTAATTCATTAAAAGATTCTTATTACAGTTTTATTTTTCAACCCAAATTACGTCAGATAAAATTTCATTTCCTTCCAAATTAAATCTACATAGGTTGTTTTCATCAAAATTTTTTACATAATCATCGATTTTATTTTTCAAATAAGAAATCTCAGCTTTTAATTTCCAGTGTTCACCTTTTGGGTCATAAAGCACAATAAATAATCTGTTTTTTAAATGTTTTCTACCTTGTTGACTTTGATTTTTATATAACCAAAGAATAAGTTCCGTTTTGTTATGTTTAGCATAATCGAATGAACGATGAAATCCCTTTGGGAATACGGTCGTTTTGTGGTCGAAAGGTATGCCGTTTATACTAAAATCGACCAATTTGTCATACTTATTTTTATTGACAATGACATTAGGATGAGTGGCAAAAATGTATTCAACCGCCATAGCCGACCAAAAATTATACCATCTGTTTAATGCGTAATTTTTAAGTGCTTGATCAAGATTCTCGATTTTTCTCAAAAGTGAATGAAATGAGTATGTTTTGTATATAAAGTTTGTTATATAATCCCAATCATTTGATTGTTTTCTTCCCCAACTGTAAGGATATCGCCATCTTTTTTTCAGCTCGTTTTCAACTCTTTGCAAATCCATCCTAAAATTCTTTTTTAAAGACCAAGATGTATTCGTGTTTGAAAATGAAATAATCACTTTTTAAAGCTCGATATTTCCATATTCCACCTTTCCCCAATTTTCCACGATTGCCTTCAATATTTTTAACGATAATTCCTTTTAGTTTGGTCTTAAAGTTTCGTTTTATGGCATCTAAAACATAGAATCCCAATGGAATAACTTCGCTATTTTTGTATACATCTCCAATCACAATTGCAAAATAACGGTTTTTCTCCAAATATGTTATAGCGTTTTTTACTGCTTTTAAAAAGACGTTGATAAATTCAGAAAGGTTAGTGATTTGTGATAAATCTTCCTTTTTATTTGTGAATTTAACAATATCCATATACGGTGGATGCATTATTACAAACTGAACTTTTTTGGCTTTTAAGTTTTTAATAGATTTTTCCATTAAAGGAATAAAGGATTTTTCATTTGTTACATCAGATTCATAAATTTCAAATTTATTAAAATTACTAAGTGACATTTTAGAATTTACATATTCAATAATTTCTGCGTTTATGTCAAAACCGATAAATTTCCGGTTTAATTTTTCACATTCAAAAAGTGTTGTTCCACTTCCTAAAAAAGGATCTAATACAATTTCGTTTTCTTTTGTATACCGTCTAATTAATTGATTGGGAATTTGAGGAATAAAATTCCCGTGGTAAATATTTGCATGTTTTCCTGATTTATCCCTTTCTCCAATAATCCATAAACTATCAATATTTATATCCAGCTTTTTCCAATTATTTAAGTCTAAATCATTGTATTTCATTTTCTTTGTTCTAATTGGCTACAACGGTTGTATATACTACAAAGTTACTTATATTTTCCATTAATGCAACTATTCTGTTGTGTATAGTTAGTTTATTACAAGCCATTTAAAAAAATAATTCCATTCATCCGCAAAGCCGGGACGGCTGCGGTTGGCCCGGCGCTGAGCAAGGAGACCGAAGCGCTGCGCTTGCGAAGCGCGAAGGGCTCCGAAGCGTGCGAAGGGAGACCAACGCGAAGGCGAAGGCGGAGCGTGCCGGCTCCCTGAGCCGCGGAGGCAGACCACAGGGCTGCCGAAGTCGCGGAACAAGACAAAGGGCGCCGGCGCCGCGCGCAAGCGCGGGGCCGGCGGCGCAAAACAAAGGAGAATTTGACGATTGTGGCTCAAAGAAACATTGTGGGTTGTTCAAATCATTGTGCCCAAAACTTTTGCGCTGCCGGCGCCCTGACGGCTTGTGGAGCCGCGGAAAAGCCCGAAGGGCTTTGGAGCGTCCGTAAAACAAAAAAAACGCCTGAAAAACAGGCGCTTGAATAACGAAACTTTTGGTACCCGCGGAAGGACTCGAACCCTCAACCCTCTGATCCGAAGTCAGATGCTCTATCCAGTTGAGCTACGCGGGCCGAAAAGCGATGCAAAGTTAGCAATTTTCCGGCTACGACAAAAGCGATTTGACAATGGCGGCGATTTGCTTGCCGTCGGCCCGGCCGGCCAGTTTTTGCGTGGCCAAGCCCATCACTTTGCCCATATCCTTCATAGACGTTGCGCCTGTTTGTGCAATGATTTGCTCCACTTGGGCGCGGATTTCGTCCTCGCTCAACGGCTCGAGCAGGAAAGTGGCAATCACTTCCATTTGGGCCAATTCCTCTTGTTCCAGGTCGGGACGGTTTTGGGCGCGGTAAATTTCGGCACTTTCCTTGCGTTGTTTGACCAGTTTTTGCAGGATTTTCATTTCGTCGGCTTGGCTCAGCTCGGTGCCCTTACCCTTGGTTTTTTCCAGCAAAATGGCCGATTTGATGGCCCGCAGAGCGGCCAATTTTACACCGTCTTTTTCGCGCATCGCTTGTTTGAGCGCTTCCATTACTTTTTGTTCCAGCGTTTGCATAATTAGTCGAATTTTTGGTTCAGGTAACTGTGGTCGTCGTCCCAACGGGGGTTTTCGCTTTCCAAATTTACGATATTTCCGTTTTGTCCGCCTGGCGGAACGATGGGGCCCGAAAAGTTTTTCGAAAAGCGGTAGTTGTAGTTGCGCAGCCGTTCGATTTCGTCGTGCCTGAGCGGGGTGGGCCGTTGGGAAGTCGGAGCGGGTTTGGTACCGGTGGTTGAATTTGCGGTTTGTGCCGAACGCAAGGATTCCAAACGTTCGAACCGGGTCATCATTTTCTTTTCGTAGTCGGATGCCGCTTCCATTGTGCCTGTACCCGTTTCGACGGTTTTTTCACCGGTAAGCATTTCGTGCCCGGCCGTATTTTCGGACTCGGAAGGCCATTCGGGTTTGCCTTCGTTTTCGTTTTCGTCTGTTGTTCCGGCGGACAAGTCCGTGGATGCGCCGCTTTGACCGGTTTCCGCCTTATTGTCCAAATCATCGAACAGGGTGGGCTGATATGGGGTGGAATCGGGTTCATCTTCGGTTACAACGATAATTTCGGGCGGATTCTCCTTGTTCGGTTCTTCCTTTTGCGATTCGGTTTGGCCGGCGGGTTCTTGCGTAGCGGGCGCTTCCTTTTGTTTTTCCTGTTCGAACAGTTCCCATTCGCGTGCAAAATCATCGTTTTCGACCAGAGAATGAACGGTAGCGGCAGAGGTTTCGGATGTTGGGTTCGAAAGGTTTACATCGACAATG
Source organism: Flavobacteriales bacterium (assembly GCA_027023475.1). Classification (GTDB taxonomy): domain Bacteria; phylum Bacteroidota; class Bacteroidia; order Flavobacteriales; family Flavobacteriaceae; genus JAADED01. Next base: position 12,868 of record JALVVJ010000185.1, on the reverse strand, counting down.
ATCTCTTGCTCACCGGAGCCGGTTTCGTCAATGTCCGGTTCCGTATCCGTTTCGGTATCAATGGGGATGGTAATACCTTTACCACCTTCGGTTCCGGTGGGCACCACCACCACGGTGCTGTCATCATCTTCGCCGTTAGCCGCACCGGGTTGGCCTGTAAATCCGGTGGCAATGAGCGTTACTGCAACTTGATTTTCCAAGCCGGGATCGTCGCCCAATCCGAAAATGATCTTGACTTTGGGATTTTGGGCTTGTTTGTGCAACATTTTGTGAATCTTATTGATTTCGTTCACGGTGATTTGTTGTTTGCCCGACACCACCAATACCAGCAAGTTTTTGGCCCCGGTAATTTTGTTGTTATTCAGCAAGGGCGACTCCAAAACCTTATCCACCACTTCTTTGGCGCGGTTGGGGCCTTCGGCCCGGGCGGTGGCAATCAGGGCCGTTCCGCTGTTTTTGAGCACGGTTTCCACATCATTGAAATCCACATTGATTTCGTAGTTGTAAACAATCACATTGATAACGCTCATCACGGCGTTGTAAAGCACGTGGTCGGATTTGTCGAAGGCGTCTTTATAACCCAAATCACCGTAGATTTCCACCAAGCGTTCGTTATTGATCACAATCAACGAATCCACGTGACGTTTCATTTCTTGCAAACCTTTGAGGGCTTGCTTCATGCGGTGTTCGCCTTCGTATTCGAAAGGCATGCTTACCACGCCTACGGTAAGCAATCCCAATTCGCGGGCTACGCGGGCAATTTGCGGAGCAGCACCGGTTCCGGTGCCGCCACCCATACCGGCCGTAACGAAAACCATTTTGGTGTTTTCCGAAAGGATTTCACGTATTTCATCCAAACTTTCGGCCACCGCTTTTTGACCCAAACTGGGCTCACTTCCGGCACCCAATCCGCCGGTTACTTGTTTGCCCAATTGGATTTTTCGGGGCACCGGACTGGCTTTGAGGGCCTGGACATCGGTGTTGCAAACGATATATTCGGCTTGTTGGAGCGTATCGTTTTCGAACATATAATTGACGGCATTGGTGCCTGCACCGCCCACGCCGATGACCTTGATCAAACGCGATATGCGTTCTTGTAATTGGTCGAATTCCATAATATCATCTATGCTAACCATAATTCTTGATTTTTATTTGTTGGTTTCGTCGATGACTTTGCCGAAAATTGATGAAAAATTTTGGAGAAGCCGCGAAATAATACTTTGTTTTTTCGGGCTGAAAGCACCCGGATTTTTTAGTAAATCATCCACATCATTATCTTCATGTTCCCCGTCTTCAAGCGTATTTGTTTGCGGGATATTGTTTTGCGAAACACCGGGAGATCCGGGTTCGCGTTGTTCGTCATTCCGCATTTTGGATGGCTCCGTATGAGGTTCTTCCTGCAAGGCCAAATCCAAGAGTCCGATAACAGTGGCAAATTGGGGTTGATAAAGTCGTTTTATTTTGTCGTTGGGCGCCAAAAGAGAACGCGGGTCGCCCGAAGTAACATCCATACCCAGTTTGAATTGCAAATACTGAACCAGATTTTTCATTTGCGATCCGCCGCCCGTTACCACCACACCCAAGCCGATTTGTTCGCCGGGGAAAAATTCGCGGTATTCGTCCAAAAAGCGATCGATTTCATTGACAATAATATCCACCTTGAACCGGATGGTTTCCGAAAGCATTTCCCGCTTGATGCGCAAGGGTTTGGGACTCCAATCCAGGGGGATTTGAAGCGTTTGGTTTTTTTCGGCCGCATCGGGTTTGACGGAGCCGTAACGCATTTTGATCATTTCGGCCATGGAAGGCGTGAGATGGAATTTTTGAATGATTTCGGTGGTAATGTAATCGCCGCCATAGGGAATAATGCCTGCAAAACGCACCTTGCCTTTGTTGCAGATCAAAATGTCGGATGTGCCGCCGCCAATGTCCACCAAAGCCATGCCCAATTGGCATTGGGGCTCTTTCATAACGGCCCGGGCCGATGCAATGGGTTGTAGAAAAATATCTTCGGTTTCCAAGCCGGCCATGCCAATACTGCGTTCCAATTTTTTGATTTTTTCCACATTGCCCACCACCACCATAAATGATGCTTCCAAGCGTTTGCCCAACGCGCCTACGGGCGAACCGTGCACCACTTGATTATCCACCAGAAAGGCCTGCGGATAAACGTCCAATATTTCTTCATTGGGGTTAATAATAACGGATTTACGTGCCATTTCGGCCAATTGGTCCAAATCTTCATCCGAAATCAGTTCCGAAGGCTCGGTTCGAATGAAGTATTCCCGTGTGTAGAGTGTGCGGATATGGCCGCCCGAAATACCTACGGTAACTTTGCGGATGGGCCGGTCCAATTTCATTTCCAATTCCTCTTTGACGTGGCGGATGGTGTCGGCCGTTTCCAGAAGGTTAAAAATTTCGCCTTGCACCATTCCGGTATTTTGCAAGACCGAAAAATCCACCACTTGGATTTTTCCGTTTTGGTTCCGGTAGCCGGCAACGGCCACCACCTTGGTGGTGCCCACATCCAGGGCTACTTTCAGTTCGTGTTCCCGTTCCGGAAAATCCTGTGAGGAGGAATTCGGGATTTCATGCGGCGGCATATTGCCTAGTTGATTGTTTTGGTTTTCGTTGAAAATCGTGTTCATAGCGGTGCGTTTTGGACATTAATTATTTTTGGTGCAAACAATTTGATTGTCAAACATCAGATTGATTTCGGTGTAGGGGTTGGCGGCCCGGCGGGCGGTCAAATATTTTTCGAATTGAAGCAGTTTGTAGAACTTCCACCGATAGTCGTCGGTATCGCCGAACACCACCGGGGCAGGAAGCGTGCGTGTATAAAGCCGCAGGTTGTTGCCGTCGTATTCCATACGACGTATTTGACTGTGCAACTGCGGTTGGTGATAAACATATTCCAGCAAGGGAAATAATTTTTTTACTTCGGCACGCCCCAAAATTCCCTTTATCACCGGAATGGATTCCTTTTGCAAATGCATAACCGGTAAAACCTTGCCGCGGCGGTCCAAATAAGCCGTTTGTCTGTTTGTTTGCAATATGGCTATGGGGGTGATTTGACGGATTTCGGCGTGCAGAATGCCGGTTGGTTCAAGCCATACTTCGGCTTTTTCCACCATCGGATGATTTTCGATTCCGTTTTCCAAGATGCGTAGATATTGGGGGATACGCATTGTGTCGTTTCGTGGTATGCCGGCTACAATGCGGCGAATTTCGTCCCGGCTTAGGTAATTTTTGTCATCGGGCGTTAGCTCTATTTCAACCGCCGGATGCGATAATAACGACCATTTTTGCAACGCACGGTGATAACTTAGTCCAATGGAAAGGACTAATAAAATCAGTAGTGCAAATAGGATAATATGGCCGATTGCTTGCTTCATTTTGGTGCTACATCTTTGATGATTTCATCCACAATATGCTGCGTGGCCCCGGGGCGTGCAAGCTTGCGGATTTGAAGTTGCATTTGCCGGCGGGCATCATCGTCGGCAAGGAGTTTTTCCGCCATTCCGGGAAGTTCGTTTAATCGACTTTCGGGCAGTAGAATAGCGGCGCCTTTGTCGGCAAAGGCACGGGCGTTTTTGGTTTGATGGTCTTCGGCCACATTGGGTGATGGTACCAAAATCACCGGTTTGCCCGCCAAGGCCAATTCCGAAAGCGTTCCGGCACCGGCGCGCGACACAATCACATCGGCCACGGCAAAAGCCCTTTGCATATTTTCGATAAAAGGCACCACGCGCACACGGTCGTTTTCCAAATTCCGGTAGCGGTCGTAGTAAAGTTTTCCGGTTTGCCAAAGCAATTGCACTCCTTCGGGGAGTCCCTTTTCCACCCACGAAGCCACGGCTTTGTTGATGGCGGCCGAACCCAAACTTCCACCCAAAATCATCACCACCGGTAAAGCCGGATACAAGCCGAAGGACTTGAAATCGGCATCGGTGGCCGGCGGAATATCTTTAAGTTCGGCACGAACTGGATTACCGGTCAAAACGATTTTTCCCTTAGGGAAATAACGTCCCGCTTCATCGTAGGCGGCAAAGATTTTCCGGGCGTGTTTGGCCAATATTTTGTTCGTGATTCCCGGATACGAATTTTGCTCCTGAATATAGGTGGGAATGCCTAAGCGCTGGGCCGTCCACAAAAGCGGCAACGACGCATAACCGCCGGTTCCGATAACGGCGTCGGGGCCGAAACGGCGAAGCAATCGGTATGCTTTCCACAAACTGCTCAACGTTTTGAAAGGTAAAAGCAAGTTTTTGGCGCTGAGCTTACGTTGCAAGCCGGCAATGGGCAGGCCAGTGATGGGATACCCGTGTTTGGGCACCCGTTCCATTTCCATACGTCCCAACGCGCCCACAAACCGGATTTCGGCGCCGGGAAAACGTTTTTTTAGCTCATCGGCAATGCTGAGGGCAGGGAAAATATGCCCGCCGGTTCCACCGCCGCTAATGAGGAATTTATATGTGTTTACCTGTTTATTCATCGGTTTGATTTTCTTGCATCTTGGCCGAAATACCAATCCGGATAATTACGCCCAGCGCAAAGGCCGTCATAAACAAGGTGGTTCCACCTGCACTGATCACGGGCAAGGGTTGACCCGTTACGGGAATGGCTCCCACTGCCACGGCCATATTGATAAAGGCCTGGAAAGTGATGGGAAGGCCCAGGGCTAATACCAATAATTTTTCATAATAATTTTTACTCAATCTTGATATAGCTAATATTTTGATTGCCAATATGATATAAAGAGCTAATATCACCACTCCGCCCAAAAGGGCGCCATATTCTTCAACAATAACGGCATAGATAAAATCGGACGAAGACTGCGAAAGTAAATTCTTTTGCACGCTTTTTCCGGGGGCAAAGCGGATAAGTCCGCCCGAAGCAATGGCAATTTTGGCCCGTAAGGGTTGAATGTCCCGTTTTTCCTTGGAAATAAACCGATCGAAACGATTGATAAGCGTATCGATACGGTTGGGAATGTATTGTGGAAATGCTTTGGCCGCCAAGAAATACATAAATATTCCCACCAAGCCAATCAACAGTGCATAAAGAAATTTCTTGAATCCGTAGCCGCCCAATAACAATAACAACATATTGAGTGTCAATATAAGCAGAGCCGTAGAATTGTTATAAATAATCACCGCTCCGGTTATTGTGGCCAACCAAATCCAGTAGTGGCGTAGATCGTAACCGAAATCCGCTTTCCTATTTTTTATTTTATCCAGGTAAAAGGCCGTAAACATCAATGAAAACGTAAGCGCCATTAGCGAAGGTTGAATACTCACCAGCCCGATACGTAGCCAGCGGCGCACATTTTCCACGCCAGCCGATTGGCCGAAAATATCGGTAAATATCACCAATGCAATTACCATCCAAAGCAGTGGATAGGCGTATTTTTTATACAACCAAGTATTGATGGAACTGCTCACAAAAAAGATAACCACGCCTGCTGCTACAAGGAAGAAATGTTTTATCAAATAATAACCCGCCCCGTGAACCTGGTAATGATTGACCAAATTGCTGCTTGTGCTAAAAGCGGCCGCAAAGGATATAAGCACCAACAAAGCGCCTATAATCAAAAGTGTGCGGTCGGCATAGCGTTGCAAACGGTCGATATGTTGGCCGAAGGGAATCATAGAATATGTTGTTCTATATTTTTCAGTATTTGACGAAATTTTTTGCCTGCTTCTATTGTTTTAAGTCCGCAAGGCAGGGATGTTCCGGGCGAAAACAGTACTTTGCTTCCGGGCTTGGCCACACGCAAAGCCCAACGAACGGCATCGCTCAAATCCCGGGCGGTGGAAACGGGTATGCGCGAACCATAGAGGGCGTCCAAACGGCCGGCAGCGGCACCGCAAGCCACGATATGACGGGTTTTATACACCATTACCGGGCTTAATTCTTCCCAAGCCAATGCGGCGTTGTCATTGCAAACCATCCATACCAGCGGGCCGCGTGAACGGTTCAAGGCGTAATACACGCCATTGATGGAAGTGGCAAACACATCATTGATAAATTCCACCTGTCCGATGCGGGCCACCGGTTCCAAACGTCCCGGCACGGCCGAACGGGCAAACGCAGCCGCATAGGGCGGTTTCCGGTGCGACGAAAATATTTTGTCGATATAATGCGGATATCGAATATCAGCGCATTTTGCTATTTCCGGTTTAATGATTTTAATTTCCATAGCATTCGTTTTTAGCGGACTTTCAACAACACAATGCTCACTACGGCCAACAGCACAGCTACAATCCAGAAGCGAACAACGATTTTATTTTCGTGCAAGCCCAATTTTTGATAATGATGATGCAAAGGCGCCATACGAAAAATTCTTCGCCCTTCGCCGTAGCGCCTTTTGGTATATTTGAAGTAATACCTTTGCATAATCACCGAAACCGTTTCGGCAAGGAAAATCCCGCCCAGCACCGGCAAGAGCAATTCTTTGCGAATAAAAAAGGCAATAACGGCAATAATGGCGCCCAAGGTTAAACTACCCGTATCGCCCATAAACACATAAGCAGGAAAGGTGTTGAACCACAAAAAGGCCAAGGTAGCACCCAAAATGGCACTTAGAAAAACGGATATTTCGCCCACCTGCGGGATATACATAATGTTCAAGTAATCGGAAAAAAACATATTACCCGATAGCCAAGCCAGTATGGCCAAAGCACCGATGGCAATGGCCGAAGTACCCGCCGCAAGACCGTCCAAGCCGTCGGCCAAATTGGTGCCGTTGCTCACGGCGGTTATGATAAAGGTAACCGCTATGGCAAACAATAATAATTGTGCCCATACCTTGTTGCGTAGCGGCTTGGGTAATAACCATTTGTAATTAAATTCATTGTTTTTTATCAAGGGTATGGTGGTCATCAAACTTTTGCGCGGCGGTTCGAAAGCGGTTTTGAATGTGCGTTCGGCCGGAGGAATATGATAGCGTTTGGGACGAATGGTAATATCGGGATGGAAATAAATAATCACAGCAATGATTACTCCCAAACTCACCTGACCCAATACTTTGAATTTACCACGCAGCCCGCCCTTATCTTTTTTGATGGTTTTGATATAATCATCAATAAAACCGATAAGTCCCATCCAAATCAATGTCAGAATGAGAATTTGAATATAGATATTGGTCAAATCGTTGAACAGCAACACGGCCACCAGTGTGGAACCGATAATGATCAATCCGCCCATTGTGGGTGTGCCTTCCTTGCTTTTTTGGCCTTCCAAGTCCAAATCGCGCACCGTTTCGCCCAATTGTTTGCGTTTGAGGAATGCGATAATTTTTTTTCCGTAAAGAATACCTGCCAAAAAGGCCGTAACAAAAGCCATTGCCGACCGGAAGGTGATATACCGGAACAGGCCTTCGCCCGGAAAATCGTAGTGTGCACTCAGATATTCAAACAAATGATAGAGCATGGTTTCAGTTTTTCGGTTTGTTAGACAAATATTTCAAAAGCACTTCGCGGTCGCTGAACGGAAGTTTTTCGGTTCCGATGATTTGATAATCTTCGTGTCCCTTGCCGGCCACCAGAATCACATCGCCCGGCCTGGCATACATCACCGCCGCTTTGATGGCTTGCTCGCGGTCGGGAATGCTTAGGGTTTTGTATTGCCATTCCTGCGGGATACCTTCTTGCATCTGGTCAAGGATTTGTTGGGGGTCTTCGGTGCGCGGATTGTCGGAGGTCAGGATGAGCCAATCGCTTCCGCGTGCGGCAATTTTTCCCATCAACGGCCGCTTTCCCTTGTCGCGGTCGCCACCGGCACCCACAACGGTAATAATACGGCTTCCCGGGCCGGCACTTTTGCGCAATGTGCGAAGCACATTGTCCAGAGCATCGGGGGTGTGGGCGTAGTCCACCACGCCCACTTTTCCGTCGGGCGACACAATGCGTTCGATGCGTCCGGGAGCGCCTTTCAAGCCGCTCAGCTTTACCAAAACTTCTTCGGGGTCTTCGCCGGCCGAAACGGCCGCACCATACACGGCGCTCAGGTTGTAGGCGTTGAAAAGCCCAATCATGGGCGTGTAAAACTGGCGTCCGTTGATTTCCAATAGCATACCGTCGAGACCTTCTTCCAAAACGGCCGCCTTAAAGTCCGCCGGTCTGAGTATGCCGTAGGTTTTGACCCGTGCAAGGGTGTTTTGCACCATAAACGGACCGTTTTTGTCATCGGCATTGGTCAGGGCGAAGGCATCGGGCCGAAGCATGTCGAAAAATCGTTTCTTCGTATCCCGGTAAGCGGCCATGTCGCCGTGATAATCCAAATGGTCGCGCGAGAGATTTGTAAAAATGCCACCGGAAAATGTCAATCCTTGAATGCGCCCTTGGGCAATGCCATGGGAACTCACTTCCATAAAAACGTGTTGTATGCCAGCATCGCGCATACGGGCCAGGAGTTTTTGCAGTTCCAGCAGGCCCGGCGTGGTATTTTTTGTGGGTAGTATTTCATCATCGATGCGAATGTCAATGGTGGAAATCAATCCGGCCGGGTATCCCAGTTTTTTATAAAGTTGATAAAGTAATGTGGCTACGGTTGTTTTTCCGTTGGTTCCCGTAACACCTATCAGTGCCAAGTGCTGCGAGGGAAAATCGTAATAACGTGCGGCCAGTTTGGCCAAAGCTTCCCGGCTGTTTTCCACAACGATTTGCGGCAGGTCGCCCATTTCCGGAAAGGGTTTTTCGACCACCACCACCGATGCGCCGCGTTTTACGGCATCGGCCACAAAACGATGACCATCCACCCGTTCGCCTCGGACGGCCACAAACAAATCGCCGGGTTTTATTTCCTGCGAATTGTCTTTAAGTCCGCCAATGGTTTCAGGCAGCGTTCCGGTGATTTGCCGGATGGAAATTTCTTGTATGAGTTCTTTCAAGCGTTTCATGGCTGTCCGGTTTGACGGGTGAGTTGGGCCAGGTGAATGGTGTCGGGCATCATGCCGTTGATTTGTTCCGCGATTTTCCGGAATACGGTTCCTGCTACGGTATTGCCGTAGTAACCGATACTTTTGTCGGGTTTGTGGATGACCACAATCATGGAGTATTTCGGATTTTCGTAAGGGAAAAATCCGGCAAACGAAGCAATGTATTGGGTGTTTCCGGTCCAATAATCGGTTTGGGTGGTTCCGGTTTTTCCGGCTATTTGCAGGTAGGGCGAATTAAGGTTTACGGCCGTTCCGTAGGTTACCACACTACGCAGGAATTTCCGTATGGTATCCAAATTTTGTTTACTTGCAATGGAGCGGTCGATAATTTCGGGTTTGAATTTTTTGATGCTTTGACTGCCTTCGCGAATCTCGTCCACCAAGCAAGGTTGCACCATTACGCCTTTATTGGCAATAGCATTGTAAACGGTGAGTATTTGCAAGGGTGTCAATTCCACCCCATAGCCGAAGGCCATCATTCCCAGTTTGTAACCTTTCCAATTTTTGTCCGCGGGGTCGGGAACCAAGGGTTCGGCTTCGCCGGGAATACGAATTCCCGTTTTCCGCCCCACTCCCAAGCGGGCAAGTCCGCGCGTAAAGGCCGAGGGACTATCGCGATAAAAACGGTCGGCCAACTGAACGGTAACGATGTTGGAACTGTGTGCCAGGGCTTCTTCGGGCGTATAATCCACGGGTTTGTTTTCGTGAGCGTCGGTGATGGTGCGGTCCAGGTATTTCCATTTGTTTCCGTCCAAGTGATAGCTGTCGGATGTTTTGATTTTTCCGTCTTCGAGCAAGGTGAGGAAAGTAAAGGTTTTGAAAACCGACCCCGGCTCATAACGTTCGGCCACGGCATAATTTCGTTTTTCGAAATATTTTCCTTCGTCCGTTCGACCCAGGTTTACCATAGCCCTGATTTTTCCCGTTTGCACTTCCATAACCACTACCGTTCCGTGGTCAGCTTTATATTTGTTCAGTTGTTGCAGCAATTCGCCGTAGGCCAAATCTTGAAAGCGCATATCAATCGAACTTACCACGTCCTTACCTTGCACGGGTTCTTTTTCGTTAAAATCATTGACGGGTTTCCAGGCCTTCCCGCTGATTTTTTGCATTAATCGTTCGCCGGGTTTTCCTGACAGGTATTTGTCAAAAGCAGCTTCGAGTCCGTATTTGATGCGTTTGCCGGCCCGGCCTACGGTTCGTCGTAACATGCCGCCGAAAGGATATTCACGAACCGTTTGCATTTGGGCCATAAACCCACCCTTGAAACGTCCGTGCCGGAAAACGGGCAATTGCCGGATCCGGTCATATTGTTTGAAGGAAAGATTTTTGGTAATAGGCACATAACGTCGTCCTTTATTGCGAGCCGAAACGAGTTTTTTCTTCCATTGCGCGGCCGTAAGTGAGGTGAAACTTGCCAATCCACGGGCCAATCCGTCGATTTCGGAGCGGAATACTTTTTTGGAAGGTGCCACAGGATCGAAAAACACGGCATATTTGGGAACCGATATGGCCAATAATTTATCATCACTACTGTAAATATTACCGCGCTGGGCGGGAATATGCACGGTTTTGATGCTGTATCGCCGTGCCAATTGACGGTAATGATTGCCTTCGATCAGTTGGATATAAAACAATTTCATGGCAATACCCACCGCCGCCAGTAGCAACACGGCGTATAAGGCCAATGCCCTGTTATCCACTTTTTTCAGCAATTTTTCACTCATCGGCCAAAAATTTGGGGCGTCGTTTGGGCAATACAAAACCACGGTTTTTCAACCGGTTATACACGTTCGAACGCAATCCGTCCTGCATAAGCAAGCGTTTGGTTTCCACATATTGGGCCCGCAAACGGCGATTTTCCGCCTTCAAATCGGCCATAGTGCGGGCTTTTTGTTCACCCAGGTGGGCCAAGGCGATGCTCAACATCATATAAAGCAGTATCACAAACACAAAGGTCCAGTTGCGTTTGGCTTGGGGGCCGCGCAACCAATCCAGACGTAATATGCTTACCAATCCTTTCATTCTACGGCATCTTCGGTTCGTTCGGCTAGCCGCAATTTGGCACTACGCGCACGCGGGTTTGCGGCTATTTCTTCCTGGGAAGGAGTGATAAATTTTCCCAATTTGCGGAAGGGTTTACGGATATTTCCGTAGAAATCCTTTTGGACTTCGCCGCTAAAATTACCTGTTTGGATAAATCGCTTAACCAAGCGGTCTTCGAGCGAGTGGTAGGTGATTACGGCCAAGCGACCGCCGGGGCGGATAAGTTGGGTTGCCTGCCAGAGCAGTTGCTTCAAACTTTCCAGTTCGCCGTTCACTTCAATACGCAGGGCTTGGAATACCTGGGCTAGCCGGCGGTTTCGCAGTTTGGAAGGCAAGTGCGGCGTCAATATTTCGGCCAGTTGCCCAGTGGTGCGAATGGGGTGCTCCGCCCGGTGCTTCACGATGGCCCGTGCCAAGGTGTGGGCTTTGGGCACTTCGCTGTAGTCGTTTAGCAGGCGGATAAGGGCTTGTTCGTCGTAGGTATTGACAATGTCAGCGGCCGTAAGGGTTTCGCTACGGTCCATACGCATATCCAGGGGGCCGTCGAAGCGGGTGCTGAATCCGCGTGCGGCCGTGTCGATTTGATGCGATGAAATACCCAGGTCGGCCAGAAGTCCGTCGATGCGGTCGATGCCTTCGAGTCGAAGGTAGTTTTTCAGGAAGCGGAAATCGGCCGTGATGAGCTTGAAGCGTTCATCGCCGGGCGCATTGGCCGCCGCGTCGGCATCGCGGTCAAAGGCGATGAGCCGTCCATCCGCGCCCAAGCGTTCCAGGATGGCACGCGAATGACCGCCACCGCCGAAGGTAACGTCCACATAGGTGCCACCGGGGCGGATATTCAATCCCTTCACTGCGGCATCGAGAAGCACGGGGCGGTGATATGTGTTATTGTTGGTGCTCATCATCGGCCGTATTGTCCAAAAGTTTTTCCATCAGGTCGGGGAATTCGTCTTTGTTTTCTTCCCAGAATTTTTCATAGCGGTCTTTATCCCAGATTTGCAGTATATTTCCTTCGGATGCAATAACCACTTCCTTGTTCATTCCCAGTTGTCGAATCAGGTCTTTGGGCAATTGAAGTCGGCCGTTACCGTCCAAACTCACCAGGCGTGCGCCGGCGTTGATCAGGGAGATGAGTTTGACCTTATCACGCGAAGTTTTGGGGATGCGCAGCAGTTGTTCCATCCATTTTTCCCATTCGTCGCGCGGGTGAAGTTCCAAATTGTCGAAAAAGGTGGCGCGCCGCAGCACAAAACCGCGGTCTTCAATATCTTTGAGCTGGTCGCGTAAACCCTTGGGTATGAGCACGCGACCGTGTCCGTCGAGCTTGGCATAATATGTCCCTATGAGTATCTTCAAAACGGCATCATTGCTTTCAAACCCAAAATTAGCCAAAAAAACCATTTTTTCCCATTTTTTCCCATTTATTGTTGAAAACTTTTTTGATTAAAAATAAATTACTGATAATGAATAACTTGATTGAAGATAAAATTTTAAACTAAAAACTTCCCAAGGAATTGTTAGTGAAAAAAGTGCAGGAGGGGGCGAAAAAAATGCGCAAAACGGGATGATTAGGGCGCCCGGGCGCACACGTTCGCACAGGCCGCCGTTCATCGCCTCCGGCTCGTCCGGCGGCGTGCTCACGTGGCGCCCGCCGGGCTGTCCGCTCAAATGCGGCAGCGGCCCGCTCTTGCCCTGCAAACGTGGCGGGCGCAGCTCCCCACTGGTCGCCCCGTCGCCACGGCAGGCCTACGGCGGGCCGCCACCGCATAACCGCTCCCATCCCTGGCGCGATAATAAGGTGCGCGCGATAAATCGCGCGTCCACAATGGAACATCCTTCCTTGGTTGGAATATCCGGGTTTATGATTGTCCGCTACTGTAA
>JALVVJ010000184.1 GCA_027023475.1 Flavobacteriales bacterium | reverse complement strand
GTCAAAATAGACGAATACGGCCAAAAGGAATGGACCCGCCAATGGGGCGGAAGCGGTTTCGACCGTATCCGGTGCATTGCCAACACGCAGGACGGCGGTTACTTGCTGGCCATTGAAAGCGACAGCCCGGTGTCGGGGAATAAAAAACTGCCGGCCATCGGACAAAAGGATGTTTGGCTGGTCAAAATTGACATTACCGGCCGCGAAGAATGGCAGCGCGTTTTGGGCGGCCCGGCCGACGATATTCCGGTGGCCGTTTTGCGCACATCGGACGGCGGCTATGTGGTGGGCGTGCGCTCGGTGTCGGAAGCGGTGCCGGTCAACGACAGTTTACGGCGGATGCCGGGTATGATCCTCAAATCCACGCCGCACTACGGCAACGGGGATTATTGGATTGTCAAACTGGACGCCAACGCCAACTTGGAGTGGGAACAAACACTGGGCGGCCGCTACGACGATATGCTCACCGGGCTGGCCGAACTGCCCGGCGGGAATATGGTGGCCGGCGGATTTTCCAATTCGCCCGTTTCGGGCAATAAAAGCACCGAAAACACCGGCGAAAACGACTGGTGGGTGGTCAAGCTGTCGTCCGGTGGTGATGTGCTGATGCAAAAAAGCTTTGGCACCGCGGCCAACGACGAACTCTATGCCGTGCGTAGCACGCGGGACGGAAAAGTGGTGCTGGGCGGCTTTTTCAGTACCGACAAAGCCGTGGAAAAAGGCAAAACGGATACGGATTTTGTGCTCCTGCAATTGGACAAAGATTTAAATCTGCGATGGAAACGGCGCTACAACCAAGCGGCCAAGGACATCCTGACCGATGTGGTGATCAACCGCGACGGTACCATGCTCCTGGGCGGTTATGCCACATCCGTGGCCCTGCCCTTGGGGGGCAAAACCTTGGGCAAAGCCGCCAATGCCGTAAAAAGCGGCAACGAAGATTACCTGGTGATCAAAACCGACAAAAACGGCAAGGAAAAATGGCGCCGCAACTACGGCGGGCCCGGGCACGAAGTGCTGCGCCGGGTGTTGGAACTGCGCGACGGCGGTTATATTCTGATGGGCACCAGTACGCCGCCGGCCAGCAAGCGTAACGATGCCGACTTTTTCCTGGTGAAAGTGGCCGACAAAGATAAGAAAGTACGGCCCAAAATGCCCTTGGAAGCCATTCCCAATCCGGCGGGCGACTATACCCGCATTGTGTTGGGCAAAAAATACCGCAAAGGACACGTGCGCATAGCCGATTTGCACGGCAACCTGTTGCAGGAATTCGATATTGACGGCTCACGCATTGTACCCGTGGCTATGCCCTACCCGCCCGGTATTTACATCATTGGCGTGGAGGCGGATGATATGTATAACAGCATCAAAGTGATTAAACGTTAATTCCCGTTCGGCATGAAAAAGATATTACTTCCTTTCGGTTTATGGTTTGTGGCGGTTGTGCAAGTTACCGCCCAAAGCGACAATTATAATTGGGTGAAACAAATCGTTTACCGGCAAGCCACCCAAACGCCCATTGACCATCCGGACTTGCAGCAAGCGTATATTACGCTGGATTACTACGACGGCTTGGGCCGTCCCATCCAAAACATCCAGCGGGGCATGAGTGGCACGGGTACCGATATTGTAACCCACATGGAATATGACCCCTACGGCCGGCAAACCAAAAAATTCCTGCCCTATGCCGACGGGCAAATTTCGTTGGATTTCAGAACTAATGCAGGTGATGCCGTTATAAATTACTATAACCAACATTACAGTACTTTGGTTGCCTATGCCGAAACCGAATTTGAGGATTCGCCCTTGCAACGGCCCTTGCGCGAGGCCGCACCCGGCGACGACTGGGCCCTGGGAAGCGGACACGAAATCAAAAAGGCCTACGATGCCAATGCGGCCAATGAGGTACGGCTGTTTGAAGTACAATTGACCTATGATGCGACGGAGGGCATTTATGTGCCCTCACTGGTGGACCGCGGGCATTATGAGGCGGCGCAATTGTATAAATTGGTGGTAACTGACGAAAACCACCCGGCCAACGGAAATGTGCACAGCATCACTTTTAAGGACAAACAGGGACGGGTGGTTTTGAAACGCCAAACTACCGAAAACGAAGTGCTGGACACCTACTATGTGTATGACAACTACGGCAACCTGACCTATGTGTTGCCACCGCTACTGGCCGAAAAGCAAGTGATCACACAAGCCGACCTGGACGCCTTGGGCTACCAGTATGTTTACGACACCCGCAACCGGATGGTGGAGAAAAAACTGCCGGGCGTACGCCGGCAATACATGGCCTATGACGAGCTGGACCGCCTGCGCGCCACCGGCCCGGTAAAAAATCCCTTTGGCTCCGGCGCCGAGGGATGGATGATTACACACTACGATATTTTTGACCGGCCCGTGATGACCGGATTTTTGGAAGGAAATTACACGCGCCGCGATTTGCAAAACAGCTTTAACCAAAGCGGACATCTTTCGCTTCGCCGCACCGGCCAAGCCCATACCGTAAACGGTACGCAGGGCATTTACTACACCATGGATGCCTATCCGCAGGATTTTGACGTGCTGACGGTTACCTACTACGACAACTACGACTTCGGCGTACAAGCACAAACACCGGCCACTATTTTGGGCCAAGCGGTACGTCAAGGCGACACGGGCAATGTAACCGGACTCACCACCGGCCAGCGGGTGCGGATTTTGGACGGACGCAACCACCAAAACTTCTACGCCACGCTAACCTACTACAAAAACGACCCTTCGGCGGCGGCCATAGGCGTGTTTACCACCCAAGGCAACAAATATCACCGCATACGCACGTTGACCGATTTCGAGGGCAAGGTTTTGCGTAAGCAAACCGAACAATTGTGGGTGCCGGATATCGGGCGCTTGGCCACGGACGAAACTTTTGATTATACGCCGCAAGGGCGACTGGAACGGCATAACCATAGCGTGGAGGGGCCCTATGGCAACAACAATACCGAACTGGCGTTTATGCGCTACGACCCGCTGGGAAAACAGATTACCAAAACTTGGGACGGCGGATTGGAGGATATTGAGTACACGTATAACATTCGCGGATGGTTGAAGGAGATTAACAGCAGTGCTTTCAGGTTCCGGTTGTATTATAACCAACCGGCGAGCGGCATACCGCTTTACAACGGGAATATTGCACAAACCCGTTGGTGGAGCGTGCGGGATAACCGCTGGCGGAGTTATACCTACCGTTACGATGCGCTCAACCGCCTGCTGGAAGCGCATTACCGCAACGAAAGCCGGGGCATCAGCGGAAGCTATGACGTAAGCTTGGAGTACGACAAGCAGGGCAACATCCAACACTTAACCCGCTACGGCCTGCTGGAAAATCCCACCAACAATGTGATGATTGACAACCTGCGGTATTTTTATGACCCGGCCAACCCCAACCGCCTCCTCAAAGTAACCGACCTGACCAACAGCCATGCCGGTTTCCGGGACGACGGCGACGGCACCCTGTCCGGCGACCCGGACGATGATTACGAATATGACGAGGACGGCAATATGAAAGCCGACCAAAACAAAGAAATTTCGTATATTGCTTACAACCACGCCAATATGCCAACTATGGTAAGCATAGGCCCCGGAGAAATAAGGTTTATTTACGACGCCCTTGGCAACAAATGGTATAAGTTTTCCAAGGACGGCGAGCAAAGAGAAGCCAAAGGCACGACCTATATCTTTGGCATGCAATACGAGTTTAAGGAAAACAACCACATTAAATACGACTGGAAACTCATGTTCATTGGCACCGACGAGGGCTATGTGAGTGCGGTGTATCCGGGTGGCATTGATAACGAGTTTAAGTTCCAGTACGTGTATAATCATACGGACCACTTGGGCAACATCCGGCAGAACATTACAAAAGAAAACGGCCGGCTAACCGTACTGCGCGAGCATAATTACTACCCTTTCGGGCTTTTGCACAAGGGCTACAACGAAGAAAAAGAAGACTTAAAATACGACAAGGAGCAGGATTTTATTTTTACGGTACAGGCCCAGGCGGGGAGGTATAAGTACCGCTACAACGGCAAGGAATGGCAGGATGATTTGGGGTTGGATGTTAATGCAATGGTATTCAGACAGTTTCACTCCGATATTGGAAGATTTATGTCTGTTGATGCTTTAACATCCTTTGTGCCATCAATGTCTCCATATAGATTTGGCTATAATAATCCAATTTATTGGTCTGATCCTCTTGGGCTCATTGAAAAAAGTGTCTTGATGGAAATGTACAGAAGAAGTAAAGATGGAAAGACAGTATGGAAAAATGATGAATCTTTAAAGGCATTTGTTACCGAAGATGGCGGTTTTGTAGGCTATACAAGTGATGATACAGCTATGAATCAATCGCCTGGTGAAGCTACCATATTGCCGGGAGTAACCATAGAAAATAAAAATACGGGAGATTACTACTTTGCAGCACAAGATATTCAACAGCAAGTTTACAACACAAAATGGTACGGGCCCGAAAATAATGTTGATTCATTCAGCTTAATAATTAATGCCATTGGCACTTATGCAACAGGATATGCAACATATGCTGAACATGTTACTGCAACATCCTTTAAATCTGCAAATAATTTATGGAAATTTCATACACAATTAAGAGAAAGCCAACGGGCATGGCGTTTAGAAAAAATATTAAGTGAAGGATACGGTGAAGTTGCTAGACCAATAGGAAAATATGGGTATAAAATGTTTAAAGGTGCCAGAGTGTTAGGTCCAATAGCTACTGCTGCCGGTGTTGGATATTCATTATATAAAATAAACAACGGAACTGCAACAACGATTGATTATGTTGATGCAGGTGTTGGGACGGTATCACTTGTGGCAGCCTTGCCTATGGTAGCAGCAACCCCAGTCGGATGGGCAATAGGAGTAGGCGCAATCATCTATTTTACAGGGCGCCTGGTTTATGATATTTACAAAGCAAACAAAAATTAGAATATGATGAATCCATTTAAATATCTATTAAAAATACACGATGCATTGTGGGCGGACGCTTTTTATTCTGAAAAGGCGATCAGTGGTCGAACCGAAAATTGGAAACTCATAACTTTCTTTAAAGTTTCGCTGGCACATGTGTTTAATTTTGGTACCTTATGGAGCATTTTATATTTTCTAGGATTTCATTTAACCGATTATCTTGATAATTATATAAACTCCATAATTCCAAATAAGGCATTAGCTAGACTTGTAATCAGTTTTTTTTACTTTCTCTTACCTGCTTACGCCCTTTCATATTTTACGGTATTCCATAAAAAAAGATACAAATTCATTTTGGCTAATTATAAATATAGAAAAGGTAAATTGTTTACTATCTATATTATTATAACGATTTTGTTTTTTTGGGGTTTTATTATTCTAAGGCATTTCTTCTTAAAAAAATAAATTCCGCTGCGGTCCGCCCCCGCCGGCAACATGACCGCCGACCAAAACAAAGAAATTTCGTATATTGCTTACAACCACGCCAATATGCCAACGCATGTACAAATGAACAACGGCGAAGTTTTGTTTACCTACGATGCCCTTGGCAACAAGTGGTACAAACGCGTAGGCGATTACCAACATGACGAGAAACACGGCACCGCCTACATTTTCGGCATGCAATATGAATTCAAATACAACGATTATATCCAATACGACTGGAAACTGATGTTCATTGGCACGGACGAGGGCTATGTGAGTGCGGTTTATCCCGAAGGGATAGATAGCAAGTTTAAGTTCCAATACGTGTATAACCACACCGACCACTTGGGCAACATCCGGCAAAACATTACCCGCGAGAACGGCCGCTTAACCGTTTTGCGCGAGCATAATTACTACCCTTTCGGGCTTTTGCACAAGGGCTACAATGAAGAAAAAGAAGATTTAAAATACGACAAGGAGCAGGATTTTATTTTTACGGTGCAGGCCCAGGCGGGGAGGTATAAGTATAAATTCCAAGGCCAAGAACGCCAGGAGGATTTAGACCTGGGATGGGATAGTTTTAAATACAGGAATTATGATTATGCCATTGGGCGGTTTTTTAATGTGGATCCGTTGGCGGAGAAGTTTCCTTACAACGGCGTGTATAATTTTAGTGAGAACAGGGTTGTGGATGGCGTGGAATTGGAGGGGAAGGAAAGCATGTGGTTTGGATATCAAGGAGTTCCACAAAACAAAATTGATGAAGCTAATAGGGAAATGGCCCGTCAATCCGGCACGGTATTAAAGTGGTTAATACGGACATTTACACCTGTTGAAGATATATATGGAGTTGTTACTGGAAAATATTTTGATGGAAAAAAATATAATAGAGCGGAGGCGGCAACCTGGGCACTCATAGGACTAATACCAGGAGGTAAATTCTTTAAGTCATTTAAAGTAGTTAAAAGTCTGAAATTTTCTAAAAAAGTTGAAGGTCTTGTAAAGATACCTCAAATCCGCAAGTTCAAAAAACACAAAGGAGTTTAAAAGGATATTATCTTTTTTAGGGCGAAAAATGGTAAAATCGTAATGGATTTGTGCCTGATTTTTTCTTTTTGGACACACCTTCCC
>JALVVJ010000183.1 GCA_027023475.1 Flavobacteriales bacterium | reverse complement strand
GCCGATTGCACCTTGGGCGGCGGGCTAAAAACCTGCGGCGGCACGCCGAACAGGTATTCGATACGGAAAAAATTTTGCAGCAATACCGACAATATGCCATAGGTTTTATTACCCGGCGGTGCCACGATGCGTTCGGCCACTTCTTTTTGAATCATAAACACGGCCGCAGGAATTTTTTCCGCCGCTTCAAGCACTTTAAAAAATATGGGCCCCGAAATGTTGTAAGGCAGATTGCCTATAAGGCACACTTGACCTTCGCCCCATTGGTCCGGCGGCAAACGCAAAAAATCGGCTTCCAGGATATGCAGGTGTTGTTCATCGAATTTTTTTTGCAAATAAGCCACCGCCTCCGCATCTTTTTCCACCACCGTGAGCCGTTCGTAACGTTCAAGCAACAAGCCGGTGAGCACGCCCTTGCCCGGCCCTATTTCCAGCACCGACAGGCAATCCTCCGGCAAGGCCTGCACGATTTTACGGGCAATGTTGGCATCGCGCAAAAAATGCTGTCCCAGATGTTTTTTGGGCCGGACGTGCATATTGCTCAGTGTTTTCCGGTGCTTCCGAAGCCGCCGGCACCGCGTTCGGTTTGGTCCAATGTATCCACCGCTTCCCATTCCACGCGTTCGTAGCGGGCCACCACCATTTGGGCGATGCGTTCACCGTCGTTCACGGTAAAGTTTTCGTCGCCCAGATTGGCCACAATCACTTTGATTTCGCCGCGGTAGTCGGCATCGATGGTCCCCGGGCTGTTGAGTAGCGTGATGCCGTGCCGGATGGCCAAGCCGCTCCGCGGGCGTATTTGTGCCTCGAAACCCTCGGGCAGGGCGATATAAATTCCCGTCGGTATCAACGTCCGTTCTCCGGGCCGGAGCACTACGGGCCGGTCCAGGTTGGCGCGCAAATCCATCCCGGCCGAATGCAGGGTTTCGTAGGCCGGCAACGGATGCCGCGAACGGTTTACGATTTTAACCTTTGCCATAAGCTTTTTGATTTTTTCAAAGATACAAAATCCCCCGGCCGTGAGATTTATTTTTAGGGCGCCCCGCCGCTCACGTTCGGAGCACCTGCGGTGCATCGGCCGCCGCTTCGCGATGACGGAGCACGCTCCCGGCGGCCGTTCCTCACGTGGCGCCGTCGGGCTGTCCGCTCAAATGCGGCTTGGGTGCGTCGGTTTTTGCATGGCCGGCGCTGTGGTCTCTTCCTCCGGGAGCCCCCAGCGCCGGCGCAAAAAACACTTTCGCCCCTGCGCCGCATAACCGCTTCCATCCCTGGCGCGGATTGAAGGGCTGAACCACCCGGATGTCAAACTATAAATCGTTGTAAGTTTTATCTTTTAATCAACTTGCCCCGTTGAATGCCTGCATCCGTTTGAAGGATATAAAAATATACTCCTGCATCCAAATCACGCAAATCCAGTGTTTTCGATTCCGAAACCTTTTGTAAAATTATTAATTGCCCGCGGGCATCAAACAAGCTGAACCGGGCCGTCGAAAATAAAGGTTCCTTGAACTTAAAATACACATAATCACTCACGGGATTGGGATAAATAGCCACCCTGTTTTGCATTATTTTGTCCACCGGAACAGCTCGTTCAGAATAGAAAAATGTTTGCTTTTTATAATTCTCCCATACATTATTCGAACTATTCCATAAATATCTAATCATTTCCAATAATTGGTTTTCCACATAGGGGTAAAAATTTTTCATTCCGGACGGCCAGATAACATCCGAAATATCTACCGACAGATTATACGTATAATTATATTTGTCCAATTTATCCCATTGTTGGGTATTGGGGTTCCATTCATAATATAAATTTGTGATTAAATTTCCATTGGCATCATAGGAAAACAGATTCCTATAACTGTTTTCCCATTGGCTATAACTACGTTGCCATACGTAGGAGATCAAGGTATTTATTCTTCCGTTTCCTGTATAGGTATATTCATATTTTTTGTAGTAAACCCATTGCCCTGCATTATTGTCCCAAGAATAACGAGTCCGGACCGATAAATTACCATTGGTGTCATAGGAATATTCTATCTTATAATTTCTATTCCATTGATTAGAATTTGTGTTCCAGAAATAAAATTTTCTTGTTTCCAATCGGTCGTTTGTATCATAAAAATATTCGTACTTGTAGTTCAAAACCCATTGGCCGGCGCTGGTGTTCCATTGCGAATTTGTATTTGACCGAACTTTCCCATTGGAATAATAAGTATATTCTTCCTTGTAAAGGTATTCCCACTGGTTGGAGCTGGTATTCCATTTCGAAACAATATTATAATCGTAACCAAATGCGTTATAGGTAAATTCGTATTTGTATTTATTTTTCCATTGATTGCTGATGCGGTCCCATTCATAATCTAATACCAAAATTATATTTCCGTTATTGTCATAGGTATATTCATCTTTGAAAGCATAAACCCATTCCTGTATTCCCCTATCCCAATTTGAATAAATGGCTATTGTTAAATTTGTACTCGCGTCATAGGTAAATGCACTTTTAAAACTTTTTACCCAATGACCGCTTGAATAAGAATAGTTGATCAAACTATCCAAAATTTTAACAGTGCCGTTCGAAGTGGAAGCGGACCATAAGGCAATGCCCTGAATAGTGTGGGTCTTTATCTCCGGCAGAACACCGGTATCCAAAATTCGTTGTGCCGAAAAATAATTCGGAGAAACAGATAATTTCGGACTAAAATACTGTTTGCCCAAGTTTACCGGTTGAGCAAATACTTTCATTACAACCAGCAATAATATTGACAGGATAATTCTTTTAATCATAGATAAATCTTTTTGAGAAAATAATTTTTGATCGCCAAGACAAAAATAATAATTTTTTTGATTTTTTTAAATGGAAACCAAAATATGAGAATGGTTTGATTCAACCCCCAAAAGCAACTTTTTTGTTCTTTAATTCCTGACCTCTGTTACTTTTGCTGCATTATTATTTTGTATCTTGCATCCGATCCTAAAAAACAATACCGATATGAAAATAGGAACCATAAAGGAAACCCGTCCCGGCGAACGCCGCGTGGCGCTCACTCCTTCGGTGGTGCGCGACCTTACGGGCAAAGGTTTCCAAGTGCTGGTGGAATCTGGCGCCGGATTGGATGCCCATTTCCAAGACGATGAATACCGCGAAGCGGGCGCCAACGTAACTTCCAAAAAGGAAGTGTTCGAACAAGCGGACGTAATTGTCAAAATCAACCCGCCTTCCGACGAAGATTTACCCCTGTTCCGCAAAGGCCAAATTTTTGTGGGGCTCCTGTTTCCCTACAACAATCCCGAACTTACCAAAACCCTGGCCGGAAAAGGCGTTACGGGCTTTGCTATGGAACTGATTCCCCGCATTTCGCGTGCTCAGAATATGGACGTGCTCAGCTCCCAAAGCAACCTGGCCGGCTATAAGGCCGTGATCATCGGCGCCGATGCGCTGGAAAAAATCTTTCCGTTGATGATGACTGCTGCCGGAACCATTCGTCCGGCCCGCGTGTTAATCTACGGCGTTGGCGTAGCCGGATTGCAAGCCATTGCCACAGCCAAACGCCTGGGCGCCATTGTCGAAGCCACCGACATCCGCCCCGAAACCAAGGAAGAAGCCGAATCGCTGGGCGCCAAATTCATCCAAGTGGAAGACGCCGACCTCAAAGACGTGTCCGAAGGCGGCTATGCCAAAGAAGCCAGCGAAGAATTCCTGCGCAAACAAAAGGAAGCCGTGGACAAATCCCTGTTCCAAGCCGACTTGGTCATCACCACCGCCTTGGTTATGGGACGTAAAGCTCCACGACTTATCACCGAAGAACAAATCAAACAAATGAAACACGGCGCCGTTATTGTGGACATGGCCGTGGAACAAGGCGGAAACGTGGAACTCAGCCGCCCGGACGAAATCATTACCAAACATGGTGTAAGCATCATTGGCAAAACCAACCTGCCTTCACTGCTGGCCGTTAATGCCAGTGAACTCTACGCCAAAAACATGTATAACTTCCTCACCTTCCTGATGCCCGAAGGCGACCCCAAAATCGACTTGGACGACGAAATCATCGACGGCACCCTGACCGTTTACCAAGGCCAAGTGCGCAAATCCTGAACCTTACAGTCAAAACACAAATAATTATGAACGCATTTTTTGAATTTATCAACCAAAATATCGAAATGACCTACATCGTCATCCTGATGATTTTTGTAGGTATCGAACTGATCAGTCATGTTCCCGCCGTGCTGCACACGCCGCTTATGTCCGGCGCCAATGCCATCCACGGCGTGGTAATCATCGGTGCCATCCTGGTGATGTTGCACATGGAACCACAGAATTATGCCGGTTTGGCCATCGGCTTTGTGGCGGTGGTATTGGGAACGCTCAATGTGGTGGGCGGTTTTGTGGTAACCAACCGCATGCTCGAAATGTTCAAAACCCGTAAATAATCTGCCATGACCACACAAGCACTCCTGAATATCGCCTACCTCATTGCCGCGGTTACCTTTATGACGGGCATGAAAATGCTCGGAAGCCCCAAAACCGCCCGCAAAGGCAACCTGATTGCCGCCGTAGGTATGGGCATTGCCATATTGGCCACCATTTTCCTGCACGACAAGCAGGTTTCCGGCATGATTTACGGATTGATTTTTGCCGCCATCATCATCGGAACCTTTATCGGCTGGTATATTGCCGTAAAGGTGGAAATGACCAAAATGCCCGAATTGGTTTCCTTCTTCAACGGCATGGGTGGCGCCACGGCCGCGCTTATCGGCTTGCTGGAATATGTCCATAACACGGATTCGGCCTACAAAATCTCCATGATTGTGGCCGGCCTGCTTATCGGTAGCGTTTCCTTCGCCGGAAGTATGATCGCCTGGGCCAAGCTCAGCGGCAAAATGCGAAAACCCGTTCGTTTGCCTTCCTACAATATCATCAACACCATATTACTTCTTATCACGGTGGCTTTGGCTGTGTATATCGCAGTGGAACGTCCCGCTTCGCCGGTGATGCTCTATGTGCTCTTTGCCTTGGCTCTGCTTTACGGCGTGATGTTCGTACTACCCATTGGCGGTGCGGATATGCCCGTGGTGATTTCGCTTTTGAACTCCTTTACAGGGCTGGCGGCCGCCTTCGGCGGATTTTTGTACGACAATATGGCCATGCTTACCGGCGGTGTGCTGGTGGGCTCGGCCGGGACCATCCTCACCATTGCTATGACCAAGGCCATGAACCGTTCTTTGGCCAACGTGATTTTCGGCGGATTCGGCGACACGAACGTGGCCGGCGGTGGTGGCGATGCCACCCAAGGAACGGTCAAATCCATCACACCTTCCGATGCGGGCATTCTGCTCAATTATGCCAACAACGTCATCATTGTACCCGGCTACGGATTGGCCGTGGCCCAAGCCCAACACGCCATTCACGAACTGGAAGAACTGCTCGAAAGCAAGGGCGTCAATGTCAAATACGCCATTCATCCGGTGGCGGGCCGTATGCCCGGACACATGAACGTCCTCCTGGCCGAAGCCAACGTGGACTACGACAAGTTGGTGGATATGGACGACATCAACCCGCAGTTCAAAAACACCGATGTGGTGCTGGTGGTAGGCGCCAACGACGTGGTCAACCCGGCGGCCAAGACCAATCCCGGCAGTCCCATCTACGGCATGCCCGTGCTGAACGTGGAGGAGGCCAAAAACGTGATTGTGCTCAAACGAAGCATGAAACCCGGCTATGCGGGCATCGACAACGAACTGTTCTACTACCCCAAAACCTCCATGCTCTTTGGCGACGCCAAAGACAGCATTACCAAAATCATCAACGAGGTGAAGAACATGTAAACCGAATATCATTGGATTTTTATAACCGTCTCCTTTTCCGGGGGCGGTTTTTTTGGGCAGGCAAAACGGGATTTTTATTTTTAGGGCGCCCCGCCCTCATTCATGCAGCATTGCAGCAAGCTTGAAATGTGCTTGCTGCAACGCTAAGCCGCACTGCTTCACTTTGTTCGCATTGCGGCGCATTCATGAGGCGGGACTCGCTCCGCTTGACTCCCGCTCCCGTTCAGGCAGGTCGCATTGCTTCACATTTGCTTGCCCCCCAACGCCTTCACGAGGCGGGAGTTGCTCCGCTCGTCCCTTGCGGCCGGGCTGTCCGCTCAAATGCGGCGGCACCCCGCTTTTGGCCTGCAAGCGCGGCGGACGTGGCTCCCCACTGGTCGCCCCGCCGCCACGGCAGGCCTGCGGCGCGAACGCATCGCAAGCGATGCTCGCCGCCGCATAACCGCTTCCATCCCTGGCGCGATAATAAGGAGCGCGCGATAAATCGCGCGTCCACAATGATACATCCGGCCTTGGTTGGAATATCCGGGTTTATGATTGTCCGATACTGTAAACATTGAAGGAGTCCTGTCATTTCAACGAACGAAGTGAGGAGAAATCTCTTCATGGATGCAGCATGAGATTTCTCAGTCGCGCCCTTCGGGAACTTCATCGAAATGAACTGTGTTATTTTCCAAATTTTATTTATTGAATTTTATCATTTAGCTTTTTGATAAGTGTTAAAAGGGGTTGGTTCATGATTTGGATCATAAGGTCTTCCACTTTTCACTATGGCA
>JALVVJ010000182.1 GCA_027023475.1 Flavobacteriales bacterium | reverse complement strand
GTGGGTAGTTCGGTGCCCAACGGTTGGACCGGCCCCGATGTGGAAATGCACGATTTGGGCGGAAACCGCTATGCCGTTTATGTGGAACTGACAGCAGGCGAAATCAAATTCCGCTACAATGAGGATTGGGGACAAAACTATGGCGACAACGGCGCCGACGGCACCCTCGAACCCGGTGGCGCAAATATTACCATCCCGGCCGACGGAACCTACTATGTGGAAATGGATTTGGGCAACTTGACCTACGTGATTCAGCCCTTCCATTCCGACAGCCGGGCTATGTTTTTCACCCAGGGACAAAGCTTGGAAATTTCCGATGTCACTAATTTTAACGACGGTTACGCCGTAACCAAATTCAAAAACATCAAATCCGACGGCACGCCCGGCAGCGACCCCTCGGGCAACTTTGTCGATACCGACCTGCCGCTCATCCGGTTGGCCGAAATCTACTTCAATTATGCCGAGGCCGTTTTGCGAGGCGGTGGAGGAAGTGTGGCCACAGCCGTGGACAAAATCAACGAGTTGCGCGAGCGTGCCTACGGCGATAGTAGCGGAAATATCACCGCCGCCGATTTAACCCTCGATTTTGTGCTCGACGAACGTTCGCGTGAACTCTATTGGGAAGGATTGCGTCGCACCGATTTGATACGTTACGGATATTTTACTTCGGGTTCCTACCTGTGGCCTTTCAAAGGCAACGACCCCAACGGAACCGGCGTGGACGACTATCGTAAGTTGTTCCCCTTGCCGCCCAATGCCTTGTCGGTAAATCCGAATTTGCGTCAAAATCCGGGTTATTAATTTCTAAAAATTGTTGATTATGAAAAATATCTTGCTCAAATTCATATTCCTGCTCACGGGTTTCGTTCTGATTTTTTCCTGCGAAAAACGTGAGTTTGTTACGCTTAATCCCGATGCTAAAATTCAAGCACAACTGTCCGTTGACCAATTAGTTCTGGCCGACAGTTTGGCCGACGACGATGTGCTGACCGTCAGTTGGGAAAAACCCGATGTGGGTTTTCAGGCGGCCATTTCGTATAGCATCCTCTTGGATGTGGCGGGCAATGGCTTTGCATCGGCCCAATCGGTAAGTGCCGGAACGGAATTATCCTACACCTTCAAAGGCGAGGAGCTAAACAACAAATTGCTAACCCTGGGCTTGCAAGCCGGACAGCCGGCCGATGTGGAAATAAAGGTTGTGGGCAAGCTCAGCGATAGCAAATCCGTTTCATCGCAGGTGATGAGCTTGCAGGTAACCCCCTACTCATCGGTTTTGGATTTATCCACCGAGTGGGGCGTGGTGGGCAGTGCTACACCCGGCGGATGGTCGGGTTCGCCCATACCCGATTTGCCTTTCTACCGCACCTCGACCCAGGGTGTGATTGTGGCCTATGTGCGCCTGAAATCGGGTGAAATAAAATTCAGGAAAAACAACGATTGGGCCGAAAACTATGGCGATAATGGCGGCGACGGCACGCTTGACGCCAACGGCGCCAATATTCCCGTTTCGGCCGGCCACTATAAAATTACCTTGGATTTCAACAATATGACCTATACCATCGAGCCCTATTTTTGGGGTATTGTGGGTAGTGCCACGCCGGGCGGATGGAACGGTCCCGATTTGGCATTGCACTACAATCCTTATGGCGACAACTGGAAGGCGGCCGTAACTTTGGACAATGGCGAAATAAAATTCCGGCTCAACAACGATTGGACAACCAATTTTGGCGACGATGGTGCCGACGGAACATTGGATGCCAACGGTGCCAATATTCCCGTTACGGCAGGTAATTATATCATTACCGTAGACTTCAATCATGGCACCTACACCATCGAACCGCGTGATTTGTGGGGCTTGGTGGGTAGTGCCACACCCAACGGTTGGAACGGACCCGACATCAAGTTTTTGCCTGATTTCGGCACCCATCCGGGCCGTTGGTATCTGAACGGGGTGGATTTATCGGCCGGTGAAGTCAAAATACGGCTCAACGACGACTGGGCCAACAATTACGGCGACGATGGCAACGACGGCACCCTCGAAGCCAATGGTGCCAATATCCCCGTCAATGCCGGCACCTACAACATCACGGTGGATTTCTCGGTAAGTCCCCCTACAATCGAAATACTTGCTTGGCAATAAAACACTTCCGGCCGGCGGAAAGGCCGGCCGGTTTTAACCTTATACGTTATGAAAAAAAATCTTGCCTTCCTGCTTTTGTTTGCTGTTTTTCGCCTGCACGCCCAAATGGGCGTGGGAGGTGACCCCGATGCTTCGGCCCAACTGGACGTTTCGTCCTCTGACAAAGGTTTATTGATACCACGTGTGTCCTTGAACAATGTGGCCGATACCACCCTCGACGGCACCCATAAGGCGGCCACCGGATTGATGATCTACAACACCAATGCTTCGCTGACCGGCGGCGACGGCACGGGATTTTACTATTTCGACGGAAACCGCTGGATTAAATTGGTGCCGCAAACCAAAAACATTCATGTTATTTGTATCGACAACAATCAAGTAACCGTTACCACAGGTTCCGGACAAGATGTTTCGGGTTACGATGCCGCATTGGAACCTATCTTTTTCAACAGCCAAGGAAATTTGGAAGTAAAATTGATTATTCGTTATTCCTCCATTCAGGGTTCGGCCCGTTTCCAGTTGCGTGCCCATGACGATACCCACGAGGATTGGCCCATTGTTTGGACGGATTTCGGCGTTTTTGCCACCACCCAAACCGGCGGCGTGGCCACCAGCGATTGGCGACCCTGGAATGCAGGCACGCATGCCTACGAAATTCATCTTTTTGCCTGGATAGATAATCCCAACGACGGCGACCATGTAACGATTGAAAGTGCATATTTGCTTGTTCGTTCACAATAAATTAATTTTCAATCATCAAACAAAACAATGCAATGAGAAAAAAGACAATTTTATTTTTTGGATTAATGGGGTTGAGCTTTTCCCTTTTCGGGCAAGCGGTGATTACGGTTCCCAGTCCCATCGAAGTGGACCAGCCCGTAACCATCACCATCGACGAAAACACCACCGCCACCGATTGTAATCACTTGAACAATCCCAACAAGGTGTATATGCATGCCGGCATTGGCGACGACAACAATCCTTGGATGCACGTGGTGGGCAATTGGGGCCAAGACGACGGCGTGGGCGAAATGACCGACAATGGCGACGGCACATGGAGCATCACCATCACACCCAAAACCTATTTCGGGCTATCGGACACCGAAGCGGCTCAAATGACCAAAATGGGCATGGTGTTCCGCAACGAAGACGGCTCGCAGGAATACAAAGACAACGGTTGCCAGGACTTTATCCTCAATGTGGGCGCCTTTCAGGTTACCATGATCAACCCCGACGATTCGGGCGTAATCCTGGTGGACAACGGCGGCGGAACGCAAATCCTGGCCCAAAACACCAATGGCAATGCCGATTACGACCTCTATGCCAACGGCACGCTGATTCATTCCCAACACAATACCAATTTTTACAACGGATATTTATTCCAGAATTTGACCGAAAATCAATATTGCGAATTGGTGGTTACGCAAGGAACGCACGAAATTCACAAGCATTTTATGATTTTAGTCGATAACACCGTTTCGCAAAATATGCCCGTCGGACTCGACGATGGTATCAACTATGACAACAACGACACGGGCAGAGCCACGCTCGTGCTAACGGCGCCCGGAAAAGATTTTGTTTATGTGGCCGGAAGTTTTAACAACTGGCAGCCCGGCAATGCGTATGCCATGAAAAAGGATCCCACAACCGACAAGTTTTGGGTGGAAATTACCGGATTGGTTTCCGATTCGGCCTACACCTATCAATACTGGGTGGCCGATAAAAACCCGCCATCCGATTCGCCTAAATTGGTCAAAACAGCCGATCCTTTTTCCACCTTGGTGCTTTCGCCCTACGATGACCCGTATATTCCTGCTTCCCACTATCCGAATATGCCCGAATATCCTTGGGGGCAAGAACGCGAGGTAACCGTTTTGGAAACGGGACAAACACCTTACGTTTGGCACGACGCCGGCTATGCACGTCCTGCCAAGGAGGATTTGTTGATCTACGAAGTGCTTATTCGTGATTTCGATTCCACGCGCACATTCCAGGATCTAATCGACCGGGTGGATTATTTTGCCAATCTGCATGTTACGGCCATCGAATTGATGCCTGTTATGGAATTTGAGGGCAACCTGGGTTGGGGTTACAATCCGGCCTTTCACATGGCATTGGACAAATTTTATGGCCCCAAAGAAAAATTACAGGAACTGGTCGATGTGTTTCATCAACATGGCATTGCCGTCATTTTGGATATTGCCTTGGATCATGCCACCGGCCGTAATCCCATGGAACGCATGTGGATGACCGACGCCGACGGCGACGGATGGGGCCCGCCGGCAAGCGATAATCCCTATTTCAACCAGCAAACCACTCATGCCTATGGCATTGACTATGATTTGAACCATAGCTCGCCCTACACCCAACACTACACCGAACGGGTTATTAAACATTGGATCGAAACCTTTCATATCGACGGATTCCGTTGGGATTTGACCAAAGGATTTACCCAAAATTGCAGCCCCGGCGACGAAGCATGCACCAATAACTATCAGCAAGACCGGGTGGACATTTTGAAGCATTATGCGGATTATACTTGGAGTATCGACCCCGACAGTTATGTGATTTTTGAACATTTGGGTAACGCACAGGAAGAGCAAACCTGGGCCGACTATCGTTTGAACGAAGGCAAGGGCATTATGCTTTGGGGACGCAACAATGACCCCTATGGCGAATTGCTTATGGGCCAATCCGGAAACCGCGATATTTCGGGCATGGGACACACGGCCCATAACTTTGCCGGCAAACGGCTTGTGGGCTTTTTCGAAAGCCACGACGAAGAACGCGTCATGTATAAGGCCTTGCAATATGGAAACAGTTCCAACGCTTCGCACGATGTAACCGATTTGAACACCGCCCTGTTCCGTATGCGTGCTTTGGGAGCTGTTTCCTTGTTGATACCGGGCCCCAAAATGATTTGGCACTTTTCGGATTTGGGCATGGAACAATCCTTATACACTTGTTCCGACGGCACGGTGGATCCCAACTGCCGGTTGGATACCAAACCCCAGCCGCAGTGGGTCAACAACTGGTTGCACGACCCCCACCGCAGTGCCATCTACAATGATTGGGCACGGATGATGGCACTCAAAACCTTTGAACCCGTATTCAAGGGCGATTATGCCGTAACTTCGGGTGATTTTACCCCTAAAATCTACATTTGGGATGATAATATTCCCGCCACTCAACTGAAAAACGTGGTCATCGTAGCCAATTTCGACGTTGTGCAGCACAGTGTTACGCCTTATTTCCCTTACACCGGCACTTGGTATAATTTGATGGACAATTCATCCGTTACCGTTAATAATACCAACGACGCCATTACTTTGGGCCCGGGCGAATACCGTATTTTCGGAAATCAGCCCACACAAATGGCCGTTAATCCGGTTCCGCTGCCCACGATGTATTTGTATCCCAACCCTTCTCGTGATTATATGATGTTGTCTGAACCGGCCGACCGTTTGGAGATTTATGACATTTCGGGTAAATTATTGATTTCCAAGGAAAATATTTCCGCCAATACGGTTATAAGTTTACAAAACATTGCTCCCGGAATTTATTCGGTCAAAATGCATCGCGGAGTTGGACGTAAAACCATGAAACTTATTGTTCAACCCTAAAAAACGATTTGCCATGAAACGAAAATTACTTGTGCTTTTATTGGGTCTTACGGGCATGATGCTACGTGCCCAATTGACCATTACCAATGTTTCGCCCGGCGTAGTGGAATTGAGCTACGGCGCCAGCGGCGATTATTCCATTTACGACCCGCAAGGCGATGCCACTATCTACATCTACATGTGGGTGGACCAAAACCAAACCAGTCCGCAAATCGGTCAGCAGTACAACGATGATTGGAACGATGCCGCTTCGTTGGAAACCATCCATTGGGATAACAATCTGAACAAATTTGTAGGAACCATTAATTTAAATCAACACAACTTTCCCGGCGAAGGCATCTTGCCCGACGGCACGCAACTTCTGGATTTTAAACTTATTTTGCGCAACCAAGCAGGCAATCGCCAAAGCGTCGATCTTACGGCCAGCACATACGGTTTTCAAGCCACCACCTTGCCTGTGGAAACAACGCAAAGCGGTATTCAAGTTTTTGCTTACAGCGGTGGAAAATTATTTGTTTCCCCTGAATTACTCAACCAAAACCCCGTTTTACAGGTTTACGACCTGAGCGGACGTTTGATAAGGGAAACCCGAATCGAAAATGCCGAAACACCCCTGACACTTCCTGCGCCGGGAGTTTATGTTTTCTTACTTCGAACCGAAACCAAAACCTATTACCGGAAAATCGGCTATTGACAGAAATTTCCAAGAATCTGTTTCAAAGGCGCTTCCCTTACGAAGCGCTTTTGTTTTTCCCGCGCATTTTCAAAACCGAATTCCAAATAATAATCCCTAAAATCACCGCCGCTCCCAAATAAAATGATGGCCGCATACGTTCGCTTTCGCCGAATACGATAAGCGCCAAAACGATGCCATAAACCGGTT
>JALVVJ010000181.1 GCA_027023475.1 Flavobacteriales bacterium | reverse complement strand
GCCACGCCGCCCAATGCCATTGTGTTCGGAACGGGCAAACTCCGCATAACCGACATGATGCGGGCAGGTATTTGGATGAATCTGGCCGGTATAATCATCCTAACCCTGACGGCATACTTCTACATGCGCTGGGTTTTCGGTATTGACCTTACAAGTTTGCCTGCTTGGGCAAAATAAAACGGTTTACACGTATCCTTGTGCCAGCATAGCGTCGGCCACTTTGATAAATCCACCGATGTTGGCGCCTTTTTTGTAGTCGATATAGCCGTCGGTTTGTTGGCCGTATTCCTTGGTTAGTGCATGGATATTGGTCATAATCTTACGTAGCATATTGTCCACTTCACCGGCCGTCCATTGCAGTCGCATGGAATTTTGGGTCATTTCAAGTCCCGAAACGGCCACACCGCCGGCATTGGCGGCTTTGCCGGGCACGTAAATCAACCGGTGTTGTTGAATATATTCCACGGCATCGCCCGTGAGCGGCATATTGGCGGCTTCCACTACGCCTAAGAGCTTGTTGGCTACCACATTTTTGGCGTCATTCAGGTCGAATTCGTTTTGGGTGGCCGCCGGAATGGCCAAATCTGCGGGTTGTTCCCAAGGTTTACGGCCGGGGAAAAATTCCACGCCATAGCGTTCGGCATAGGGTTGAACAATATCTTGGTTGGAAGCGCGCAACCGGAGCATATAATCCACTTTTTCGTCGCGGATGCCGTCGGGATCGTAAATATATCCGTCGGGGCCGGAAAGCGTAACCACTTTTCCGCCCAATTCGTTTACCTTACGCACAATTCCCCAAGCCACATTGCCGAATCCGCTGACCAACACGGTTTTTCCCTTGATGGTTTCCCCCATTTCGGCCAAAGCGGCTTGGGCGAAATAAACCACACCATAGCCCGTGGCTTCGGGGCGTATGAGCGAACCACCCCATGCAAGTCCCTTGCCGGTGAGCACGCCCGTAAATTCGTTTTTCAGTTTTTTATACATCCCGAACAAATAGCCCAATTCACGTCCACCCACGCCGATGTCGCCCGCCGGGACATCGGTATCGGGACCGATATGACGATAGAGTTCTTGCATAAAACTTTGGGCAAAACGCATAATTTCGTTATCGGATTTTCCTTTGGGGCTAAAATCGGAACCGCCTTTGCCTCCACCCATGGGCAGGGTTGTCAAAGCGTTTTTGAAGGTTTGTTCGAAACCCAAAAATTTGAGGATGCTCAAATTGACCGATGAATGGAAACGCAGCCCGCCTTTGTAGGGCCCTATGGCCGAATTGAATTGCACACGATAGCCGCGGTTGATTTGCAGATTGCCATTATCGTCCACCCAGGGCACGCGGAACATAATTACGCGTTCGGGTTCGATCATGCGTTCCAGGAGCATTTTTCCCTTGTATTTGGGATGGGTGTCGATAAATGGAATCAGGGTTTCGGCCACTTCGCGAACGGCTTCCAAAAATTCGGTTTCGTGAGGATTACGTTGGGTGGCATAGGCCATAAAATCCTCAATTTGTTGATGATAGGATGAATTCATAGTCAAGAATATGTTCAAATTATGCCGGCAAAAATACGGTTTTTAATGATGAAAATTACACGATTTATGACAAAATACACGATATGAAACAAAATTTTGACTAACATCATTTTTTTGTTACATTTGTATCGAAAAAACACATAATACATACATAACAATGGCAAAAGTAGTAGTTTTGGGATCCGGCATTGCCGGACACACCACAGCCGCATATTTGCGGAAATGGCTCAACAAATCCCACCAAGTGGTGGTGGTTTCGCCTGCCAAGTATTACCAATTCACGCCCTCGAACATTTGGGTGGGAGTTGGACGCATGAAACCGGAACAAGTCCGGTTCGAATTGGAACCCAAATACAAAAAATGGGGGATCGATTTTAAACAGGCCAAGGCCGTGTCTATTCACCCCGAAGGCGGTGAGGGTTCGGACAGGCCCTATGTAACCATCCAATATGTCGGGCAAGGCAAAGAAGGCCAAACCGAAACCGTGGATTACGACTTTCTGGTCAATGCTACGGGACCGCAATTACGCTTCGACAAAACCGAAGGACTCGGCCCGGAACACGGCAACACTGTTTCGGTTTGTAATTTCGAACACGCATCGCATGCCTGGTCCGAATTGCAAAAGGTGATAAAAAAACTGGAAGCCGGCGAACGTCAAAACATTGTTATCGGCATCGGTCATCCGGGAGCTACTTGTCAAGGAGCCGCTTTCGAGTACATCCTGAACGTGTATCACGAAATCGACCGCCGCGGATTGAGTGATTTGGCTACCATAACTTATATTACCAACGAATACGAAATCGGTGACTTTGCAATGGGCGGTGCTTATATCCGGCGTAACGGATACATTACCCCCACAAAGATTTTTGCCGAATCATTCTTGGCCGAGCGTGAAATTTATTGGATCAAACGAGCCGGCGTAAAAAAAGTGGAAAAAGGCAAAATTCATTATGAAACCCTTTCGGGTGAGTTCAAAGAACTTCCCTATGATTTTGCAATGCTTATTCCGGCTTTTTCGGGCCCCGGCATGAAGGCCTTCGATAAAAATGGTGGCGACATTACCGAAAAACTTTTCAAGCCCAACGGCTTTATGGTGGTGGATGCCGATTACACCAAAAAACCTTACGAAGAATGGAAAGCCAGCGATTGGCCCGAAACCCTGCAAAATCCGTCGTATCCCAACATTTTTGCACCGGGTATTGCTTTTGCTCCGCCACATACCATTTCCAAACCCTTTACTTCGCCCAACGGCACCACCATTGTTCCCGCGCCGCCGCGAACCGGTATGCCCTCGGGTGTAATGGGTAAGGTAACCGCACAAAACATTTACGAGGTCATCAAAGGCAAGGCCAAGTTGGATAAATTGCGCCATAAGGCATCCATGTCTAAAATGGGTGCCGCTTGTATTGTTTCGGCCGGCTATGGCATGACCAACGGTATGGCTGCTACCATGACCGTTTACCCCATTGTTCAGGATTGGGATAAATATCCCGAATTCGGCCGGTCGCTTACCTACACCATGGGTGAACCCGGCTTGGCCGGACACTGGCTCAAATGGTTCATGCACTATATGTTCCTGCACAAAGCCAAAGGTTATCCTTTCTGGTGGTTGCTTCCCGAATAATTGATTTTAATTAAACCGAAAAAAAAAGTTACAATTATGGAATACAAAAAACATTTACGACGTGTTACGCGCGGCTATACGGATTTTTCCTATGCCGCCATTCCGGGTAAAACCGTTCGCTTCTTCCGCCGTTGCATGATTTGGCAAGCATGGCGATGGTTGGTGCTTAACATCAAAATCTTGCGTATCGTGGCATTCGGACACTCCTAATGTCCGGTGTATCGATACTAACGATTTATTCGGGCGGACTTTAAGTTCGCCCGTTTTTTTGAAAAACAAGTAGTGTATTTTGTGTCCTTTTTTCAGGGATATTATATTATGGTATTACATAAAATTTATATTAAACCCAATAATTATCCGTGCCAAAAATCCGGTCGGAGGCCAAGTGCTTCAAAATTTATTTATGTAAATCGATTTTTAAACACAAATTGTCAAAAATCGGGCGGGCTTTTTAATATTTGAGCAAAGAAAATCGCCTTATCTTTATTGTCCCGTTTGGAAAATTTCCTGCGGTTTCTACAAGGTTTATTATTAATGTTTTAAAATTTCGGGCTTATGGAAAAAACCGTAAAAGAACGCACGACTTACACTTATGACGAGGTTTATAAAGCCACATTGGAATATTTCGACGGTGATGAACTGGCTGCCGGTATTTGGGTGTCGAAATACGCCCTCAAAGATGCCGATGACCGTTACTTGGAACTGACCCCCGCCGACATGCACCGGCGTATGGCACGGGAATTTGCACGAATGGAACAAACCTATCAAACCGAACCTCAAACCCTTGAAGGGCTTTCGGAGTATGGACGCCAGCGTCAGCCCTTGACCGAAGAAAAAATCTTTTCATTCTTTGACCACTTCAAATATGTAATTCCGCAAGGGAGTATTATGTATGGACTGGGTAACAGGGAGGTCATTGCATCCCTGTCCAATTGTGTGGTGGTTCCCGCACCTTATGATTCCTACGGAGGCATCATGTACACCGACCAGCAGGCCGCCCAATTGTTTAAACGCCGTTGTGGTGTAGGATTCGATCTTTCCAAACTGCGCCCCAAAAACCTCAAAGTGCGTAATGCCGCCCGAACCACTACCGGTGCCGTTTCATTTATGCACCGATTTTCGTTCACCACCCGCGAAGTAGCCCAAAACGGCCGCCGTGGCGCCCTGATGCTCACTATGGACATCGCCCATCCCGATATCGAAGATTTTGTTACAGTCAAACAAGATTTGACCAAGGTAACCGGTGCTAACATCTCCGTACGCCTGTCTGACGAGTTTATGAAAGCCGTGGTGGACGGGACCAAATACACCCACCGATGGCCCATTGATTCCGACAATCCGCGTATGACCAAGGAAGTGGATGCTAAGGAACTTTGGCACCTGATTGTCAAATCCGCGCACAATACGGCCGAACCCGGACTGATTTTCTGGGATCGACAACACAAATATTCCACGTCGAGTGTTTATCCGGGATTTGAAAACGAAAGCACCAACCCTTGTAGCGAAATTGCCATGCAAGGCGGTGATTCCTGCCGTTTGATTGCTATGAATCTTTATCATTTTGTCAAAAACCCTTTTACCGACAAAGCCGAATTCGACCATCAAAAATTCTACGAAACGGTTTACGAAACCCAACGGCTAATGGACGATTTGGTGGATTTGGAATTGGAAAGTATCGAACGCATTTTGGCAAAAATCGATGCCGACCCCGAACCCGAAAAAATCAAACGCGTGGAGCGCGAAACCTGGGAAATGCTTTACGAAAACGGAAAACGTGGACGCCGCACGGGATTGGGTTTTACGGCCCTGGCCGACACCGTAGCCGCCCTGGGCGCCAAATTCGATTCGGACCGGGCGCTCCAACTGGTGGAATCCATTATGCGCACCAAACTGCAAGCTGAGTTCGACAGCAGCATCGATATGGCCATTGAGCGTGGAAAATTCAAGGATTTTAATCCCGAAATCGAAAACACTTCGGAATTTGTTCAAATGCTGCAAAAGGAATTTCCCGTCCTTTATGAACGTATGATGCGCTATGGACGCCGCAACATTTCCATTAGCACCGTGGCGCCTACGGGCAGTTTGAGCATTCTGGCACAAACTTCGTCGGGCATCGAACCGGTGTTTATGCTTTCCTACAAGCGCCGCCGTAAGGTCAATCCCAACGACCCCGACGCCAAAGTGGATTTTGTGGACGATATGGGCGATGCCTTCGAGGAATTTACCGTTTACCACCCGCGGCTCAAAGATTGGATTAAAGTAACCGGCAAGGAAAACATCGAGGAATCGCCTTACTACGGTTCCACGGCGCCCGAAATCGATTGGCGAAAACGGGTGGAAATGCAGGCGGTTGTTCAGAAGTATGTTACTCATTCCATCAGCTCCACCATTAATTTGCCGTCGGATGTATCGGTGGATTTGGTGAGCGACATCTATATCGAGGCCTGGAAGAAGGGCCTGAAAGGTATCACCGTTTACCGCGACGGTTCGCGTATGGGGATCCTGGTTTCGGACGACAAAGACAAGAAAAAGGATAAATCCGGAAATACATCACCCGAAGAACCGGGCATCCAAACGCAAAACATTTCCATCAACCTGTTTCCCAAACACCGCCCCAAAGTCCTGGAAGCCGATGTTATCCGTTTCTACAATCAAAGCGAGGAATGGTTGGCCGTGGTAGGGCTCATCGATAACAAACCCTATGAAATTTTTACCGGTAAGATGGAAGATGTATTCCATTTGCCCGATTATGTGGAAAAAGGTTGGGTCATTAAAAATCGCGACGAAAATGGCAAATCCCGCTACGATTTTCAGTTTATCGACAAGCATGGTTACAAAATTACCATCGAAGGGCTGTCGCGATCGTTCAATCCCGAGTTTTGGAACTACGCCAAGCTCATTTCGGGCGTAATGCGACATGGTATGCCTATTCACGAGGTAGTAAAATTGGTGGAAGGACTCAACCTGAAAGACGATTTTATCAACACCTGGAAAAACGGTGTGGCCCGTGCGCTCAAACGTTATATTCCCGACGGCACGGCACCCAAGGACAAAAAATGTCCGCAATGCGGCGACCCCGAAGGTTTGGTTTACGAAGAGGGCTGCCTCACCTGCAAAAGTTGCGGATATAGTAAATGCGGCTGAGGGATCGCAAAATGGCGAATAATGGAAGTCATCCGTCCTTCATTTGGGCGGGTGATTTTTTTTGAGGGTGTTCCGGCAGCCCTGCGGTCTGCCTCCACAGTTCCGCAAGCCCCTGCGGGTCTTGCTCCACGGCTCCGTGAGCCGCCTGCGGCGTCTCACTTCGCGGGCCTCAAAGCCCTCCGGTCTTTTCGGCTGCTTCGGAGCCACCTGTGGTGTCTCCTCGCTACGGCGGTGAGCCGGCGCCGCTTATTATTCAAAAAAACTCATTGAAATACAATTCATAAACAACTCATAACTCAAAACTTATAACTAACTCAGCGGCTTGTCTCCCCGCCGGCTCATTGTGTTTGGAGTTATTTATAAAGACAAAAGGGTTTGTAAGGATTTGTCCGGTGGAATTATTCAATAAAGAATAGATGCATAGTAAACTATTAGATTTTTCATCTCCATTCAGGCGTTTTTCATTGACTATACATAATGATTCATTGTAGTTTTTGTAATGGTTTATTTGCTATTAAAATTGCATTGAAAAAAGTCGGGAATAAGCCGAAAAGCCGACTATAAACTACCGGAGTAGGCAAGAACCAAAAAATCGTAATTATTATGAAAAGAATTATTTTATTGATGCTGCTGGGATTTATTTTTATCCCAAAACTCCAAGCCCAAACAAGTGTGGGCGGTGGGCTTATGTTCTATGGCGAAACGGCCTTGGAAGCCAAGGCGGATTTTAATGTTTCCGACCGTATAAGTGTTTCTCCGGCTATTGGATATTTTCTTACGGATGGCTATACGGTTTTTATGATCAGTGGAGCCGGCCACTATAATTTGGGTGATCCGGAGTCATTCAATTACTATCCCTTGGTTGGCTTGAATCTGATAAGTGTTTCGGCAAGTTATGGCGGTTTTAGCAGTAGTGCTAGTAATGTGGGTTTGGAACTTGGTGGCGGAGCCACATATTCGCTTTCGGATTCGATGAAATTATATGGGGAAGTGAAATACATAGGGCATGGCGTTTGGAGTAATAACATAGGATTGAGTATCGGTGTGTATTTCAGCTTATAAGAATTTAATCCAAGTCGGGAATAAGCCGAAAAGCCGACTATAAACTACCGGAGTAGGCATAAACTAAAAATTCAAAATTATGAAAACCAAAAAATTTTTTCTCGTTTTGATGCTCTTGGGATTGACCTTGAATGCTTTCGGTCAGAGTATCGGAATTTCAGCCACCTATAATATGGCTAAGTTCAAACACATTTATGACGGTGAAGTGATGCCGGACGAGGATTTTATTCATTATAATTCTTTGTCTTCATTCGGTTTTACCTTCAATTACGATATGGAACTTAAAGAAAATTTATTCGGTGAGTTCGGGATTTCCTATGTGCAAAAAGGACTGAAAGAAGTTGTAGAAGGTGAAGGATATGAGGGTAATGACAATTTATACGAAAATTTCAAAATCAGTTATCTTCAATTTCCTTTGTATATCCGGTATAACTTTCCTGCCGGAGACAATATGCGTTTCTTTGGATTCGGTGGCTTGGATATCGGTATGGCATTGGGAGGAAAATACATACGGGACGATGGTCATGATAAAGAAGAAACGGATTTAAAATTCGGTTCCGCTGCGAGTAATCATTTCAAATCCATGGATATGGGATTTACCCTTGGTGGAGGAATGTTATACAATAATTTTGAATTGAGGTTGGGTTATAATATGGGTATGAGTAATATTAGCACCGATAGCGACGAAGTGATAAAAAACCGGGTGTTCTTTATTGGTTTTGGGTATAGATTTAATCTCTAATGATTAGCCCTGTGATTATGCTAAAATTTGGCGGCATGATTGCTGCCAAATTTTTTTATCCGGTTATTCATTTTAGTTGATGATTGTTCCCGGGTATTGGAATATCGGGTAGTAGGATTGAAATGCATAATTCGCCTCCAATACTTGGTCGAAGTTTTATCGCGTCGGTCTATGTAATCAAAAGATCTTCTGTATTTTTTGGTAATCTATTTCTTATCGTTAAAATTGGTTTTTCATATTAAGTCTGAAAGCAGGTCATGAGACCCGGCGGTTGTCTTTAATACTTATCGGAAGTAAATTAACTCAAATTTATTATGCACGCATAATAAATTTTTCGTATATTTGTAGAGAAATTCTCTCACAAGCCATGCCGCACCGCGAAAAAACCATCGACCAATGGATCCGCGAAACCTGGATGTCCATTGCCAAATACTATAACGAAACGGCCGCAACCTACGGCGGAACCATGGCCATCGGTTTTGCTTTGCTCAATATCGACCCCAAGCAAGGCACGCCTTCCACCCTGTTGCCGCAAAAAATGGGTTTGGAACTCACATCGCTTTCGCGCACGCTGCGCAAAATGGAAGAAGCCGGCCTGATATACCGCGAACGCCACCCCGAAGACGGCCGTAGCGTGCTGATAAAACTCACCCCCACCGGCCTGCAAATGCGCGACAAAGCCAAAGAAGTGGTTTTGGGCCTTAACGACCGCATCCGCAACCGGGCCGGTGACGAACGTATCCGCTGCTTCCTGGAAACCTTGCAGCTTATCTTGCAACTGACCCAACGAAAAAACCCGAAAAACGCATAAAATGAAGAAACGTATTCGCAACGCTGCCGTTATCGGTTCCGGTATTATGGGAACCGGCATTGCCGCGCAGTTGGCCAATGCGGGCTTCGATGTCCTGCTGCTGGACATCGTGCCGCGGGAACTCACGCCCGACGAACAAGCTCGCGGGCTTACGCTCAACGACCCGCAGGTGCGCAACCGCATTGCCACCCAAAACCTGCAAAAGGCGCTCAAAGCCAAACCCGCGCCTTTTTATCATAAGGATATGGCCAAACGCATCCGCACGGGCAATACCGAAGACCATATGCCCGAAATCAAAAACTACGACTGGATTATCGAAGTGGTGCCCGAACGGCTCGACATCAAACAAGCCGTGTTCGACC
This sequence comes from Flavobacteriales bacterium, assembly GCA_027023475.1. Classification (GTDB taxonomy): domain Bacteria; phylum Bacteroidota; class Bacteroidia; order Flavobacteriales; family Flavobacteriaceae; genus JAADED01. Next base: position 16,344 of record JALVVJ010000181.1, on the reverse strand, counting down.
AAGTGGAAAAATACCGGGCGCCCGGCTCCTTGGTCAGTTCCAACACCTCGGGCATTCCCATCCGCTTGATGGCCGCCAACCGCTCGGAAGATTTTCGCAAGCATTTCCTGGGAACACACTTCTTTAATCCGGTGCGCTACCTTCGCCTTTTGGAAATTATTCCCACCAAGGACACTTTGCCCCGGGTAGTGGACTTTTTTATGGAGTTCGGCGACAAATATCTGGGCAAAACCACCGTTTTGGCCAAAGATACGCCCGCCTTTATTGCCAACCGCATAGGCGTGTATGGCATTATGGATATTTTCCACCTGATGAAACCCTTGGAACTCACCGTGGAAGAAGTGGACAAATACACCGGCCCCGTTATGGGCCGCCCTAAATCGGCCACTTTCCGCACAGCCGACATTGTGGGCCTGGACACGCTGGCCCACGTGGCCCAAGGGCTTTATGACAATGTGCCCGACGACGAAGCACACGACTTGTTCAAACTTCCGGATTTTGTGGAAGAAATGCTGCAACGAAAATGGTTGGGCGACAAAACCGGCCAGGGTTTTTACAAGAAAATCAAAAAAGACGGCAAAAAGGAAATCCTGGTCTTGGATTTGAACACCCTGGAATACCGGCCCAAACAAAAAGTGAAATCCGCCACATTGGAAGCCGCCAAGCAAATCGACGATTTGCGTAAACGCTTCAAGGTTTTGGTGGGCGGTAAGGACAAAGCCGGTGCATTTTACCGCAAAACCCTTTCGGGACTTTTTGCCTATGCTTCGCATCGCATCCCCGAAATTGCCGATACGGTTTACCAAATCGACGATGCAATGCGGGCCGGATTCGGCTGGGAATTGGGTCCCTTCGAGATTTGGGATGCCATAGGCGTGGAAAAAGCCCTGGAAATGATGCAGGCCGAAGGCAAAACACCGGCCGACTGGGTAAACGAAATGGTCGCCGCCGGACATACCTCTTTTTACAAAGTTGAAGGAGGTGTCAAATACTATTACGATATTCAAGCCAAGGATTACAAAGCCGTTCCGGGTCAGGATAAATATATTTTCCTGGACAACCTGCGCCCGTCCAATACGCTTTGGAAAAACGACGATGCATCCATCATCGACCTGGGCGACGGCATTATCAATGTGGAATTTCATTCCAAGATGAACACCTTGGGCACGGGCGTTATCGAGGCCATCAACCGCGGTATCGAAATGGCCGAAGCCAAATACGACGGTTTGGTCATCGGCAACCAAGGTGCGCAATTTTCGGTGGGTGCCAATTTGATGTTGGTAATGATGCTGGCCGTGGAGCAGGAATGGGACGAATTGGAATTGGCTGTGCGCACCTTCCAAAACACGGTGATGCGCGTGCGCTATTCGGATATTCCGGTGGTGGTGGCACCGCACGGCATGACCTTTGGCGGCGGATGCGAGCTCACGCTACATGCCGACAAGGTGGTGGCCGCCGCGGAAACCTACATCGGACTGGTGGAATTCGGCGTGGGACTGATTCCCGCCGGCGCCGGCACCAAGGAAATGACCTTGCGCGTGTCGGACCAATACGTCAAGGGCGATGTGGAAGTAAACCGCTATCAGGAGGCCTTCCTGACTATCGGCATGGCCAAGGTGGCCACTTCGGCCCATGAGGCCTTCGACTTGGGCTTTTTGGTCAAGGGGCGCGATGTGGTGGTGCTGAACAAAGACCGTCAAATTGCCACGGCCAAGCGGCATGCCCTGCAAATGGCCCAAGACGGTTACACCCGTCCGCGTATGCGCGACGACATCCGCGTGTTGGGCCAAGAAATCCTGGGCATGTTCCAGGTGGGCACCGACAGCATGGTGGCCGGACGCTACATTTCGGACTACGACCGCCACATTGCCAATAAATTGGCCTATGTGATGGCCGGAGGTGAACTATCTGGCCCGTCCTACGTTACCGAGCAATATTTGCTGGACTTGGAACGCGAGGCCTTCCTGAGCTTATTGGGCGAACGAAAAACGCTGGAACGCATCGAGCACATGCTCAAAACCGGCAAGCCCTTGCGCAACTAACTTGAATTACGAAAAAAACACAAAGCAATGAACAAAGCATATATCATCCGCGGATACCGCACGGCCGTAGGTAAGGCCAAGAAGGGTTCGTTCCGCAACTTCCGGCTCGATGATTTGGCTGCCGAAGTGGTGCGTTACCTTATCGGTAAGGTCAAGGAGGAGAGCGGCGGCAAGTTTACCAACGAAATGATCGACGATGTGTTGGTGGGCAATGCCATGCCCGAGGCCGAACAAGGGCTCAACGTGGCCCGTATGATTGCCTTGATGGGTTTGGATACCGACAAAGTGCCCGGTGCCACCATCAACCGCTTTTGTGCAAGCGGGTCGGAAAGCATAGCCACGGCCGTAGCCAAAATCCAAAGCGGACAAGCCGACGTGATTTTGGCCGGTGGAACGGAAAGTATGAGTATGGTGCCCATGAGCGGTTTCAAGCCCGTGCCGGCCTATTCGGTAACCCGTTCGGGACACGCCGATTGGTATTGGGGCATGGGGCTTACGGCCGAAGAAGTGGCGCGGGAGTTTAAGGTGTCGCGCGAAGACCAGGACCGTTTTGCGCTGGCATCGCACCAAAAGGCCCTGCGCGCCATCAGGGAAGGCCGTTTCAAGGACGAAATTGTGTCCATCCGGGTGAACGAGACCTATTTTGACCCGGCCACCGGCAAGCAAGCTACCAAAACCTTTGTGATGGACACCGACGAAGGCCCGCGGCCCGACACGTCGATGGAGGCCTTGGCCAAGCTTAAACCCGTGTTTGCCGCCGGCGGAAGCGTAACGGCGGGTAATTCGTCGCAAACATCCGACGGAGCGGCATTTGTGCTGGTGATGTCGGAACGCAAAATGAAAGAGTTGGGCCTTACGCCCTGGGCCGAGTTGGTTTCCTACGCTGTGGCCGGTGTGCCGCCGCGCATTATGGGTATCGGGCCTGTGTATGCCGTGCCCAAGGCCTTGGAACGCGCGGGTATGGACTTGAAGGACATTGAACTGATCGAGCTCAACGAGGCCTTTGCTTCGCAATCCTTGGCGGTGATACGCAGCTTGGGGCTCAACGAGGAAATCGTGAACGTAAACGGCGGGGCCATTGCTTTGGGCCATCCGCTGGGATGCACGGGCACCAAGCTGACGGTGCAAATCCTGCACGAGATGCAAAAGCGCGACCTGACCTACGGAATGGTAACCATGTGTGTGGGTGCCGGTCAGGGAGCGGCGAGCATATTCCGTTTGCTCAACAAAAAGTAGATCTTTGACATAAGTTTTTTGGGCGCCGTGCGCTTTGGGGCGGGCGCGGGCGGGCTTCGCCCGCCCGCGCCGCAGGGCAAGGTTTTTTGCCCTGCGGCGCCACGCTCCTGCGGGAGCGTAGCGCCCGCCCCGGCATCGCCCGCCGGCTTCGCAAGCCCTTCCGGCTCCGCTTCGCTTTGCCCTTGGTCTTGCTCCGCGGCCTCGGAACCCTTCGGTTTCCTCGGCGGCTCCGGGAACCTTCGGCTTCCAATGACCAACGCCACAGGCCGCGCCTTGTTTCCCTGCGCACCTTCGGGAGCCGGCGCGTTCCGCCTTTGGCTACACGCTTGTCTCCCTACGGGCTCCACAAGCCGGCGCTTCGCCTGCGGCTTCGCTTGTCTTGTTCCGCAGCTACGGCAGCCACCTGCGGCGTCTGCCTTCGCCCCCGCGGCAGACCGCAGGTCTGCCGCGGGCTACGCGAGCCCTCCGGTCTCGCTCCGCTATAATTTTTTGGGTAGGAGAACGGTGTCATTCCGACAAAGTTTTGCCGGGCGTAAGCGAAGCAAAACGCCGGCCTGTCCCGCACCGAAGGTCGGGAAGGAATCTCATCACGGATTGGGCAATAGGAAGGTAATATTCCGTCCCGGATGAAGCATCCGTATTGAGATTTCTCAGTCGCGCCCTTCGGGCGTTCCATCGAAATGACACGCTGCTTCAATGTTTGCAGTAGCGGACAATCATAAACCCGGATATTCCAACCAAGGCCGGATATTCCATTGTGGACGCGCGATTTATCGCGCGCACCTTATTATCGCGCCAGGGATGGAAGCGGTATGAGCCGACGCCCTGCCGCCGGCCCGCCGCGGCGGGGTGGCTGACAGCGGGAAGCCGCACCGCCGCGCATCGCGGGCCAAGAGCAGGGCGAGGCGAATTTGAGCGGACAGCCCGACGGCGCCGTGTGAGGAAAGGTGGCCGGCGAGGGCGCTCCGCCGTCCCGACGACGGGCACCTGCCGCCGCCGCGGCGCGCGTGAGCGCGCCGGCGGATTGCCAAAGGCAAGCCGCGCGGGCTTCGCCCGCCGGCGGCGGCCCGAACACTTGGCGCCGGGGCGCCCTAAAAACCAAAAAGCAAACGCCCTTTCGTCCGTTACAACGAAAAGGCGTTCTTGAAAAAACAAAAAATAACGACAAAACACTACAAAACTATGAAAAAAGGAGCGGATTTCCTGATTAAACAAACCGATTCCAAGGAAGTGTTTACCTTGGAAGACCTGAGCGAAGAACAACAAATGATGGCCGAAGCGGCCCGCGACTTTGTGGACCGTGAAATGTGGCCCGTCAAAGAACGCTTCGAACAAAAAGACTATGCGCTGGTGGAACGCTTGCTGCGTCAGGCCGGCGAAATGGGTTTCCTGGGCATCGCCATTCCCGAACAATACGGCGGACTGGGAATGGACTTTGTTACCGCCATGCTGGTATGCGACCGCATTTCGGGCGCCACGGGTTCGTTTGCCACGGCCTACGGCGCGCATACGGGTATCGGCATTATGCCCGTTTACCTTTACGGCACCGAGGAACAAAAACAAACTTACTTGCCCAAACTGACCACCGGCGAGTGGATAGGCGCCTACTGCCTCACCGAACCCGGCGCCGGTTCCGACGCCAACAACGGTAAAACCAAGGCCGTGCTTCAACCCGATGGCGAACATTACCTGATCAACGGCCAAAAAATGTGGATCAGCAATGCCGGCTTTGCCCAATCCTTCGTGGTGTTTGCCAAAATCGAAGAAAACGGCAAAACCGACGACAAACTGACGGCCTTCCTGCTGACCTACGATCCCGAAAATCCCAACGGCATTGTTTTGGGCGAAGAAGAGCACAAACTGGGCATACGTGCATCGTCCACACGGCAGGTGTTCTTTAACAATACCAAAGTGCACAAAAGCCAAATGCTGGGCAAGCGCGAGGAAGGGCTCAAAATCGCCTTGAACGTGCTGAACATCGGCCGGGCCAAATTGGCCGCCGGCATTATGGACAGCACACGCCGCGTGTTTAACGAAAGCGTTCGCTATGCCAACGAGCGGGTGCAATTCGGGCGGCCCATTGCCAGCTTTGGTGCCATCAAGGAAAAAATCGCCCGCATGGCCGCCAAAATCTATGCCGCCGAATCGGCCATTTACCGCGAAGCCAAAGACACCGACGACAAAATCCGCGAACTCAAAGCCCAAGGCCTGCCGGCCGAAGAAGCCGAGCGCAAGGCCTTCGAGGATTATGCCATCGAGGCGTCGATCATCAAGGTTTATGTATCGGAAATGGCGCAGGAAGTGTCCGATGAAGGCATTCAAATCTACGGCGGTATGGGCTTTTCCGAGGATACGCCCATGGAAAGCTTTTGGCGCGATGCCCGCATTACACGCATCTACGAAGGCACCAACGAAATCAACCGGCTGGTTACGGTGAGCATGCTGATGCGCAAGGCGCTCAAAGGCCAAATCGACCTGCTCACGCCCGCCAAGGCCGTGGCCAAGGAACTGACGGGTATTCCGTCGTTCGACAAGCCCGACACGAGCGATCCGTTGGCCGGTGCCGAAGCCATGGTCGAAAAACTCAAAAAACTGTTCTTTATGGCCGCCGGCACCGCCGTGCAAAAACTGGGCGACAAGTTGGTGCACAACGAGCAAATCGTAATGAACGCCGCCGACCTGATGATCGAAATTTATTTGAGCGAAAGCGCCTTGCTGGCCGTGCGTAAGAAAAAATTGCTGAATCCGGAACGCGATTTAAGCATCGAAGAGGATTTGGTGAACCTGCACGTGTTCTATTCGGTGGAAAAAGCCCGCGTCAAAGCCGCCGAAATGGTGCGCAACCTGGCCACGGGCGACGAATTGCGCATTATGGAGCTGGGCATCAAACGCTTTACCAAATACGATGCGGCCCCCGATGTGATTGCCCTGCGCGAACGCATTGCGGATTACTTCAACCGCGAAGGCCGCTACAACCTGAACGGTTATTGATAGGAACCATAGGGTTTTTGTGTTTGTTCGAAAAACCCCGCTCTGGTAGAGGCGGGGTTTTAATTTATTTCAACAACAAGATATTTAAAATTATTGTTTATTCGACATATCTTGGATATATCTGAATAATCGCGCCAATTTAGTTTATATTTTTTTTGTAATGAAATAGAATCTGATCTTTTTCCAAGTTTTGGTGAGGGGTTGTCTTTTAAATTCCAATCTAATTTACCTTCTAATATCTGTTTATCATGGATTCTGAAATTTTTATCCATGGAATCTCTACCGGAATTTTCCCAATAGTTCTTGTCGTTTGTTAGAAAAATAGCAAAACCTTTTGTAATTATTTTTTTGGAAACTAAATACTCTAACCTGTGAATATCTTTAATAAAGTCATACCTGGCGTGATTGCGGGCTAATTGGTTTTTTAATTGAAATAATTCATTTTCAATAAAACAATTTTCATTTTTTGTTGGATTATATTTTTTTGGTATATCTGTAAATAAACTCAGAGTTTTGTATTTTAATTCAATAGCTATTTTTTGACTACCGACGCCAACAAAAAGGTCAAGATGAATTTGATTATTTTTTAATTCTTGTGGTTTTTCCAAACGAATATTATAATTTGGATGTATTTTGTGAATTTGCCAAGCAAGGGCATGTTGAAAATCCGCTTCGGAATGAAAAACCAGTCTTTCTTTGCTTAATTTTTCTAGAATCTCATCTAAGTTATTCATTAGATATTAGTATTTTTTCGTGCAAAGTATCAATTTTCGATGGTTATCGCAAATTTTACTACGGTATCCCCGGATGCAAGTATAGTTTATGTAGTGCCGTTCCGCCACGAAATGCCAAATGCCGTCCTAAGAAGTCGTCGGAAAAAATTTCTACCAAAACACGACTGATAACCAAGTCTTGTTCCACTTGATAAAATTCTTTCCAAGGGGCCATTGTTTGCCAACGGGTGATAATGGGTTTGGGTATCATAGGTCGCTTTCGAGTTTAGTGTTTTCGATTACTTTCCAAAAATTTGCGGTTTTCCCTGACCGTTTCTTTGCGCTTGGACTCAATAAAACGGGATATAATTTGCACTGTTCAAGATGATTTTTCAAGGAATCAACCAAAGACTTGCCGGCACCGGATTTTTCGAGAAGGAAACCGAAACGCTGCAAAGTGCTGACATAAGGATACCATTCGAGGAGTTCTTCCAGGTCTTTGGCTGTGACTTCACCGGTCAGTTCTTTGATGACAGTAAAGATTCTGTTGATTCCGCCAAGTTTGGTTTGATAATGTATCAAATCGGCAATAGTTAATGCCGGACTGGAAATTCGGAAAAAACCGGCATCGGATTTCATTTTACGGATATTTTTGGATGGCCAACGAGAGGCCGTGAAAAATTTGATATAAAAAGATTTTTTTTTGATTTCGGCCAATGGTGGAGGCGTAGTTATAATATAGTCCGTTTGCAATTGTTGGTGGGCGGCCCCGTAAAACTTGGCGGCGCTGAATAAACCTACATAATAGGGTTTTTGTAAGAACGAAAAAAGTTTGTCCACATAGAATTGTAAAGGTAGATATTGGCACACTGCGTATTGAGGTGGGAAGATTACATAAAATTCTTTGCGCAGATTAAAAATTTCATTTTTGGCACTCAGCCGTGATAATTCATTTTTTATGGCAGCCGGGGTTTTGTTTGTTTTACTACATAGCTCATTGTAATTAAACGCATAAACCTCATAGGATTGCAATTGCCGGATGTATTCTTTTATGTTCATCGTTAGTATTTTTTCGCGCAAAGTATCAATTTTCGATGATTATCGCAAATTTTTACTATGCCATCCGTATTGATATATTCAAAAACGTATATATTTTCGATTATATGCGAAAATGAATATATTTTGAATTATATGCGAAAACGCATATATTTTGGATTATATGCAAAATTGCATATAAACTTTGTAATCCTGCCGAAATGGCTTCGGCTTTACTCCTTAATAAATTTCAATATTGCCTGCCTGTTTTCCGCTTGCAGTTTTACAAAGTAAATACCTGACCGTAATACGCTTACGGGAATTATAAGCGTGTTTTGGTGAACAAATTTTTGCTGTCGCAAAATTTTTCCCGTCATATCTGCAATGCTTAGATTTATCACGGGAATGGTTTTGACTAAACGGATGCCGAGAAAGTTGCGGGCGGGATTGGGAAACAACCTGATTTGTCGTGCAAACGGTGAATCCGCCCTGCGGAAGTTCGGTTGGCTCAGTTTCAATACAAAAACATCCGTTCCCCCTGCCGAAATAAGGTTAAACACGGCCGGACCCGGATCAAAGTCCGTAGTATCGGCAAAGTTGCCGATGGTGTAAATATTCCCCGCATTATCGGTTTTTAGTGCCTGACTATATCCGAAATAAGAACCGCCCCAAGAAACGGCCCATTGAAAATTGCCGGCACTATCCATTTTTTGGACAAAAACATCGCTCCAATTTTCGGGAACAAGTTGATAGGTTCCCGGGCCGGGGTCAAAGTCGGTTGTGTCGCTGAAAATACCGTAGGTATAAACATTTCCGTAGCGATCAACTTCAATAGCATTGCCTTGGTCCCAATTATTACTTCCAAACGATTTGGCCCAAAGGAAATTACCGGCGCTATCCATTTTTTGGACAAAAACATCATAATTTCCCAGCGCCGTCAGGTTATAGGTTCCAGGGCCCGGGTCGAAGTCCACCGTGGCCCCGAAATCACCTGTGGTATAAATGTTTCCACCGTCACCGGCCCTTATCGCCCAGGCGTCGTCATAATCCGTTCCACCGAAAGCCCTGGCCCAAAGGAAATGGCCGGCACTATCCAATTTGAGCACATAGGCGTCATATTGCCCCGCCGAAGTAAGATTATAACTTCCCGGGCCGGGATCGAAATCAGCGGTTCCGTCAAAACTTCCGGTGATGTATATATTCCCTTCTTCGTCGATATCCAGCGACCAAGCATCAATATAACCGGGTCCGCCGAAAGCACGCGCCCAAAGGAAGTGGCCGGCACTATCGGTTTTTTGAACAAAAGCATCGTAGTAACCGTTGGCAATCAGATTGTAGGAGCTAGGTCCCGGGTCGAAATCAACCGTATCGCCAAAAATGCCAACGGTGTAAATATTGCCCGAACCGTCGATTTTCAGATCATAAACCCGGTCGTCGCCGTGTCCCCCGATAGAATAGGCCCAAAGAAATCGGCCGCTGGCATCCATTTTTTGGACAAAAATATCGTTATCGCCTGCCGAAACAAGCGAGTGTGTTCCCGGGCCGGGATCGGCATCGAGCGTATCGAGGAAATAACCGGTGGTGTAAACATTGCCCAAACTGTCAATGTCAATGGCGCCCAACATATCATTGTTTGCACCGCCAATGGCCCGTGCCCAAAGGAAATTGCCCGAGGGGTCGGTTTTTTGGACAAAAATGTCTTGTTGTCCTGCTGCAATAAGGTTGTAGGTTCCCGTTCCAGGGTCGAAATCCGCCGTGCCGTAGAAATTACCGCCGGTATAAATGTTGCCCGAAGCATCTATGCGCAGCGCATAGCCGTTGTCGTAGTTCGTTCCTCCGAACGCCTTGGCCCATTCGAAGGTTTGAGCGCGTAAGGGAACAAGGACCCAAAGGAAGGCCATCATCAAATAACCTGTGGTTTTCATAGCTATTATTATTTATGACGATTATTTCCGGCCGGGAATAATTGACTTGAATATGCTTAAATTGAAAAATAATATTTGATTGATAATCAATCATTTATAAGAAATAATCCTTTGTATATGCAAATTATAAAATATTTTTGTTTTTATTGCAAATTATCATCAACATAATGTATTTTTTTGATAAAAAATAATTTTAAATTCATCCGATTGGATAAATAATTTCCTTGCAAAATATGCGATGTTCATTTTTTTCGCTTTTTACCACCCGCAAAAATGCCCTATCTTTGTAGGACAAATTTTTGTCGGATATGCAAACAAAAACCGATATTTTCCACCTTTTGCCTTCGCAAATACGCCGCGATATTGTGCGTATGGTTCACGATGCCCGTTCGGGTCATCCGGGCGGTTCGTTGGGCACGGTGGAATTTTTTACGGCCTTGTTTTTCAAGGTGCTTCGCGATATTGATACTGCCAAATTCGATGCACGCCATTCCACAGGCGAAGACGTGTTTATCTTGTCCAACGGACATATCACGCCGGTGTATTATTCGGTATTGGCACGTCGCGGATATTTTCCTTTGGAATGGCTGAGCGGTTTTCGTCGTTTGGGTTCGCCATTGCAAGGGCATCCGTCGGTGCACGACGGCTTGCCGGGCGTGCGCATCGCTTCGGGTTCGTTGGGTCAAGGGCTGTCGGTGGCCTTGGGTGTGGCCCAGGGGAAAAAGCTCAATAATGACCCGCACCTGGTATTTACGCTCCACGGCGACGGCGAATTGCAGGAAGGGCAAATTTGGGAAGCCGTTTTGTATGCCGGCGCCAAGCATATCGACAATTTGATTGCCACGGTGGATTACAACAACGCGCAAATCGACGGCCCGGTGGACAAAGTGCTGAGCTTGGGTGATTTGGAAGCCAAATTTGCGGCTTTCGGTTGGGAAGTGATGCACATCCGGCAAGGCAACAACCTGGATGCCGTAACCTCCGGTTTGGAACAAGCCCGAAGTTTGACGGGACAAGGCAAGCCCGTAGCCGTAATTATGCATACCCAAATGGGCTTTGGCGTGGATTTTATGCAAGGCGATTACCGGTGGCACGGCAAGCCCCTTGACGACGAACAACTGGAAAAAGCCCTGGCGCAACTGCCCGAAACCCTGGGCGATTATTAATTTTCGGTTATGGCCAAACAAGAAGCCCGAAAAAAACGTTCGCTTTTTAAAAAACTCACCGATACCTACCGGTTGCTGATTATCGATGAGGATACTTTTGAGCACAAACTGGATTTTTCGCTTTCGCGGCTCAATGTGTTTGCCGTTACGGGTTTTTTGGCTTTGTTGCTTATTGTGGGCACGGTGTTTTTGATTGCCTATACGCCTTTGCGTGAATATATTCCCGGTTATCCTTCGTCGGAATTGCGGAAAAAGGTTTATCAACTGGAATTGTTCAAGGACAGCTTGTCTCGCGAAGTGCAAATGCGTGACCGTTATATCGAAGCATTGCGCAAAGTGATGACCGGCGAAATTACGCCCGAAGAAATTTCGCGCAAAAGCCCTTCGGACAGTATAGCAGCAGTGGATACCGCGGCTCTGAAACCCTCGCACGAAGATTCTTTGCTACGCAAAGAAGTAGAACGAAAAGAGGCCTTTCGGGTAACGGACAAAAGGCAAACGGAAATAAGTTTTTTGCCACCTGTGCGCGGACCGATTTCCCGCCGTTTCGACCCTTCGGCCGGACACCTGGGCGTGGATATTGTGCTTCCGCAAAACACGCCGGTCAAGGCCGTTGCTCAGGGTCGGGTCTTGTTTACCGGTTGGACGCCCGACAATGGTAATGTTATTGTGCTTATTCATCCGCAGAATTTTGTTTCGGTTTACAAGCATAACCGGAAATTACTGAAACTCACCGGCCAAACGGTGGAGGCGGGCGAAGTGATTGCCCGGGCCGGAAATACGGGCGAAAATTCCACCGGGCCGCATCTTCATTTCGAACTTTGGCACAACAACCGGCCCGTCAATCCCGAATTGTATATGCAATTGGCCAAACCTTAGGGAACAGCCGTATCCAAATATTGCATTAGTTTTTTCCGGTTGCTTTCGAAGCTAAAAGCATCCAATACGAGCAAATAATTTTCCGGGTCATAAACATAGTCATAGGCATAGCGGGCCAATGCCAAGCGTTGGTCGTCGAAGCTGAACAAGCGCAATATATGCAGGATTTGACGCGAGGTAAAGCATTGATGACGCACCAACCACCGGGCCATTTGCAAGCGTTCGTCGTCAAAAGTTTTGTTTCTTATTTGTTGAAGCGTGTGAGCAAAACTTGTGGGTGAAACGGGTCTGCCGCAGGCCGCGTCCAAAGCATTGCCTATATTATTCCAATCGTAAGAGATGCCGGGCGAACAATTACCGGAAGATGCCAAGGGATAAACATCTACAACGTGCAAGGCACCCGAGGGTTCAATGCGATAAACAATTTCACTGGCCGGTGGCACATAAACGGTTTTTTCCAACCTCCGGCCGCCGGCCATTTGAATGCCCACGTGGTAAAAATCACCGGTCAGCCCACCGATGCGGAGCCGCACTTGCGGACGGCGGTTTACCGGATGTCCGTTGATGCTCACATACACCGGTATTTTAGTGCGGGTAAACAACACCAAAGCCCGTTCGGCAGAATATTGAGCACGAGCCGGAGCCAACAACAAACCGAGCAATAGAAGAAGGACACCACGTTTCATGACAAATGATATACCAATAATAATCCAAAGCCCGTGCCAAAGTCCGAATTTTGCCGGAAAAAAATCGTATTTTGCAAGTAAAATCAATGCCATGATTTACCGTATTCGAGCTACGGCTGCCACCGGTGGCGATCAAGTGTTTCGCGATTTGGAAGTAAGCGATGAAAACAACCTTGAAGACCTGCACAATATCATTCAGCAATCCTTCGGATTGGAAGGGAACGAATTGGCCTCCTTCTATACCACCGATGACGAATTAAATCTCATCGACGAAATTCCCCTGTTTGCTATGGACGAGGGTTTGCGCGCCCGCACCATGGCCAATACTTTGCTCAAAGACGTGCTTAACCGCGAACAACCCAAGCTCATCTATGTTTACGATTACTTGAACATGTGGCAATTCCTTATCGAATTGTTGGAGGAAGGACCCGAAGCGCCCGGCGCCGGATATCCGCGATTGGTGTATAGCTACGGACAATTGCCCGAACAACCGCCCGAACCCGAATTTGACATCGAAAACCTGAATGAGGAATTCGACGAAGGTGGCCGCGAGTGGGACGAAGAAGACCCTTTCGGCGATTTCTATGATTTGAACGATGATGAATGGTAGGCGCGGAAAGGAATAATCCAATAGAATTTATTCATCATTTTCCTCATCCGTCGCCCGGCTTTCCAGGGCGGAATTGATTTGTTTTTTCGGCGTCAAACCCAATTTGCGCATACGTTCCACTTTGCGGATTAAATTATCCTTACCCGTGGACAGTTTGTTCATGGAATTTTCATAGGCCTTTTGGGCGTTTTGCAATTGACGGCCCAATTGAATCAAATCTTCGGTAAAACCGGTGAATTTTTCGTAGAGCGATGTGGCCTGACGCAGGATTTCCTGCACGTTGCGTTGGCGGTATTCGTTTTTCCACATATTATCCACCATTTTGAGCAGGGCCAACAGGGTGGTGGGTGTGGTTAGCACCACATTGCGGCGGAGTGCTTCGTCGTAGAGTTCGGGATGTTCGCGCATAGCCACGGCAAAGGCGGGTTCCACGGGAATAAACATTAGGGTAAAATCGGGTGTGCGTCCTTGCAGTTCTTCCAGCCGGTGGTATTCCTTGCGGGCCAATTCGTCGATGTGTTTGCGCACCGAAAGCAGGTGGGCTTTGAGTGCGGCTTCGCGTCCGGCTTCGTCTTCGGCATTGATGTATTGTTCGTAAGCTTTGAGCGAAACTTTGGCATCGACAATCACAGCTTTGTTATCGGGCAAAAAGACGATAACATCGGGCCGCAAGCGTTGCCGGGTTTCGTGTTCAACGGCCCGGAAACTTTGTTGGGTAATGTATTCGCGTCCTTTTTCGAGTCCCGATTTTTCGAGTATGCTTTCCAGTATGGCTTCGCCCCAAATGCCTTGGGTTTTGGTGTCGCCTTTGAGGGCGCGCGTAAGGTTTTGGGCTTCGCGGGTGATTTGCAGGTTGAGTTCTTTCAGGTTTTTGATCTGTTCCATCAACGAGGCCGTGCGTTTGAGATTTTCGCGGTCGGTTTGTTCCACCTTGGTTTTGAAGTGTTGCAAATCTTCCTTGAAGGGACGGATAATTTCGTCGAGTTTTTGGCGGTTGTGTTCGGTGAATTTACGGGAGGTTTCTTCCAGGATTTGGCGGGCCAGGTTTTCCAGTTTTTCCGAAAGGTATTTTTCGCGTTGGGCAAAATCCTTTTCGATACGTTCCAGTTCGGTTTGCCAGCGGCGACGCTCTTCGTCCCATTGTTGGCTGCGCAGTTGCAGGGTTTGGTTCAGCCGTTGGATTTCGGCTTCTTTGGCCGACAGGGCTTCCAGGTGTTGTTTTTCCAAGTTGTGGATGCGGAGCTCACGCTCTTGAAGTCCGGCTTGCAGGTCGGCCGAACTTTTTTCGGCTTCGCCGAGCCGTTCTTCCAAATGCTTGTTACGGGCTTCCAATTGACCCAACCGGTTGCCCGCAGCCGAACGGGCCACAAAAAAGCCCAGCACACCGCCCAACACGAATGCCAGCACCAAATAAAGGATAAAAACGCCACTCATAGCTTACGGAATTTGAAAGTTTTGCATTGTTTATCAAAAGTAAGCAATTCGTGCGAGAAAACACCGTCCAAGGCCTCGATGGCCTGTTCCGGCGTCAGTTCTTGCAATCGCCTTTGATGCAGCAGCAAAATACGGTCGGCCAGGCCGGAAAGCAGTTGGATGTCGTGGGTGCTGAAAATGACGGTTTTTCCTTGGCGGGTCAGTTGGCGCAGCAGTCCGAATATTTGGGCTTTGTGCACCAAATCCAGGTGGGTGGCGGGTTCGTCCAACAGCACCACGGGTGTGTCTTGGAGCAAGGCGCGCGCAATGAGCACCATTCGGGCTTCGCCGTCGCTCAGTTGTCCCACGGGCCGTTGGAGCCAATGTTCCATTTGCCAATCGGCGGCCAAACCGCGTATGCGGACATCCTTTTCCCGGGCCGTAAAACCGGGCGGCATTCCGGTAGCCAACACTTCGTACACGCGCAGGTTTTCCATAGGGCGGCCGGTCCACACCACGGCAGCATGGCGCGCCAATTCTCCGGGCGTCAGCCGGTGCAGGGCGGTGCCGTTCCATAAAACCTCTCCGCGCTGCAACGGAATCACGCCCGTGAGCAAGCGCAGCAGGGTGGATTTTCCGCTGCCGTTAAGTCCCACCAGGGCATACATCCGGCCTTGTTCCGCATCGAAGTTTACGGCTTCCAGCACGGTTTGCGACCCGTAGCCGAAATACAAATTACGGACTTGCAGGGCTTTCATAGGGCCAATATACGGAGAATGCGGGATTTGATAATTTTTTTCAGGGCGCCTGGCTGCTCACGTTCACGTAGCGTTGCATCAAGCATGAAATGTGGGAAAAGTTGAAGTTAAAACTTGGTGTGATCATTTGATGCTTGATGCAACGCAAAGCCGCACTGCTTCACGTTTGTTCGCACTGCGGCACGTTCACGTGGCAGCCACCGCGTGCTCCGCTCAAACGTTCCGGCTGCCCGCACCGGCATTTCGATGCCGCGGTGCGTAGGGCTTCCCGCTGTCAGCCGCCGCCCGCGGGAAATGCTCGGGCGCGCAGCCGGCCCGTAACCGCTTCGCCCGCTGGCGCAGTTAAGGCCGGCGAAGCCGGCCTTCAATGTTTGCAGTAGGAGAACTCGAATCGGAAATCTTAAATCGATTGTTCGGTGTTCAATATTCAAGCGCGATTTATCGCGCGCCAAAAGCGCCAGGGATGGGAGCGATATGAGCCGAAGGGTAGGCATCGCTTCAAGCATAAATTATCACACCAAGTTTTGTTCTTTTTGCCGATAACGGCATTGACCATCCTTGCCATAGCTACGGCTATGCCTTCGGATTGCCGGCTTTGTTCTCGACAAAAATAACTGCAACTTTTCCAATACTTTATGCTTGAAGCGATGCCGGCGCGGCATGGTTTGCTGCCGGCGAGCAGGCTCCGAAGTATTGAGGAGACATTGCAGCCGGCCCTTAGCAAACCGCCGCGGCCCGAGGCGAATTTAAGCGGACAGCCCGACGGCGCCGCGTGAGGAACGGCCGACGGGAGCGTGCTCCGTCATCGCGAAGCGGCGGCCGATGCACCGAAGGTGCTCCGAACGTGTGCGAGCGAAGCGAGTCCCGCCTCATGAATGCGCCGCAATTTG
>JALVVJ010000180.1:8888-85322 GCA_027023475.1 Flavobacteriales bacterium | reverse complement strand
CGCCTCCACCGGCGAAGGCCGTTTTGCCAATTGGCTGGCCGAAGCCAAAGACTGGAACCTTTCGCGTTCACGCTACTGGGGCATCCCGTTGCCCATCTGGCGCACCGAAGATGGTCAGGAAGAAAAAGTCATCGGCTCGGTGGAAGAGTTGATAAACGAAATTCAAAGCGCCATCGATGCCGGGGTAATGGACCATAACCCCTACGAAGGTTTTGTGCCCGGCGATTATTCCGGTGAAAACTACGCCCGCATCGATTTGCACAAGCATATTGTGGACAAAATCGTGTTGGTGTCGGAAAGTGGAAAACCTATGTATCGCGAACCCGATTTGATCGATGTCTGGTTCGATTCGGGCTCTATGCCCTATGCCCAATGGCATTACCCGTTCGAAAACCGCGAAAAAATCGACCAAGGCCGCTTTTTCCCCGCCGACTTTATCGCCGAAGGCGTGGACCAAACCCGCGGATGGTTCTACACCCTCCACGCCATTGCCACGATGATTTCGGGCTCCGTGGCTTACAAAACGGTGATTTCCAACGGACTGGTGCTCGACGCCAAAGGCCAAAAAATGTCCAAACGCATTGGCAATACGGTCGATCCTTTCGAAGCCCTCGAAAAATACGGCCCCGACACCATCCGCTGGTATATGATTTGGAACAGCAACCCGTGGGATAACCTCAAATTCGACTTCAAAACCGTGCAGGAAGTTTTGCGCAAGTTTTTCGGCACACTCTACAATACCTACGGATTCTTCGCGCTCTATGCCAATGTGGACGGATTTACCTATGCCGAAGACGATATACCTTTCGACCAACGCCCCGAACTGGATCGTTGGATTTTGTCCGGTTTGCAAAGCTTGACCCGCAAGGTCATCGACCTGCTCGACGACTACGAACCCACACGTGCCGCCAAGGCCATCCAAAGTTTTGTGATCGATGACGTGAGCAACTGGTATGTGCGGCTCAGCCGCCGCCGTTTCTGGAAAGGCGAATACGGCCCCGACAAAATTTCGGCCTACCAAACCCTTTATACCGTGCTCGAAACCGTTGCCCGGCTGATGGCTCCTTTGGCACCCTTCTATGCCGACCGGATTTGGAAAGACCTGAACGAAGTAACCGGCAAATCCAAGGAAATTTCGGTTCACCTGGCCGATTTCCCTCAGCCCAACACCGCTTGGATCGATGGCGCACTGGAACGCCGGATGCGCTTGGCCCAAACCGTGGCCTCGCTGGCGTTGTCGATTCGCAAAAAGGAAAAAATCAAGGTGCGGCAACCGCTCCAAAAAATTATGATCCCCGTTTTCGACAATCAAATGCGCGACGACCTGCAAAAGGTGCACGATTTGATTCTTTCCGAAATCAATGTGAAGGAGTTGCAGATTTTGGACGAAGACAACGATATGCTGTCCAAACAGGTCAAGCCCGATTTCAAAAAACTGGGCCCCAAACACGGCAAACAACTCAAAGCCGTTTTGGCAGCCATTGCCGCCCTCACCGACGACCAAATCCGGCAGCTCGAAAAAGGCCAAAGCATCACGCTCCCACTACCCGATGGCCAAAGCGTGGAACTCCTGCCGGACGAAGTGATTATTTCGGCCAAGGAAATCAAAGGTTGGAAAATCGCTTCGGAAGGCAATATTACCGTGGCACTCGATGTTACGCTTACGCCCGGATTGGAACGCGAGGGCTGGGCCCGCGAATTGGTCAACCGAATCCAAAACCTGCGCAAAAATGCCGGTTTTGACGTTACCGACCGCATCCGCATCTATTTGCCCGACGATGCCCGCATCAAGGAAATGCTGAGCGACACGGCCGATTACGTGATGCGCGAAACTTTGGCCGAAAACCTTATCTTTGACAACGAAAAATCACGCAAAGGCGAAACCGTGGACGTCAACGGTCAATCCTTGACCGTGGCGGTGGAAAAAATTGCCTGAGCGACCAAAAACCGGATACGATGAACGACAAAAACGAAACCCGTAAAACCCGTTACTCGGACGCCGAACTCGAAGAATTCCGCAAAATCATTCTCGAAAAACTCGAACGCACCGAATACGACCTGAAAATTCTTCGCGAAATGCTCGATTCCAACGACATTTCGCAAACCAAAATCCTTTCGTTCGAAGACAGCGCCTATGCCGCACAGCGCGACAAAACCATCTACCTGATCAACCGGCTCGAACGCTTTCGCAACGACCTCAAACGCGCCCTGATTCGCATCGACAACAAAACCTATGGTATTTGCCGCGAAACGGGCAAACTCATCAGCAAGGAACGCCTGCGTGCCGTGCCCCACACCACGCTGAGCATCGAGGCCAAGAAAAACCGCGACAAAGGCAGGCGCTGATGAACTGGAAAAAGTCGCTGGCCCTGGTTTTGGCCGTGTTAATCCTGGACCAAGCGGTCAAAATCTATGTCAAAACCCATTTCCTGCCCGGCGAATCCTATCCCGTAACCTCTTGGTTCCAAATCCTTTTTGTGGAAAACAACGGGATTGCTTTCGGGCTTGAATTCGGCAATGCCTGGGGCAAACTTTTCCTTACGCTTTTCCGCTTGGTGGCTGTGGTGTTTATCTTTATTTGGTTGCGCAACGCCCTGCGCAATCACAACACGCTTTTGGCCGTAGCCGTCAGTTTAATTTTGGCCGGCGCTTTGGGTAACATAATCGATTCGGTGTTCTACGGCAAAATTTTTTCGGCCGGCGGCTTTCACGAAACGGCCCGGTTATTTCCGCCCGAAGGTGGCTACGGCAGTTGGTTCAAGGGCCGCGTGGTGGATATGCTTTATTTCCCGCTGTTCGACGTCCGGCTTCCCGATTGGTTTCCCGTATATGGCGGCCGGCAATTCACCTTTTTCAATGCCATTTTCAACCTGGCCGATGCATCGATAACCATCGGCGTGCTACTGATTTTATTGTTCAACAAGCGTATTTTTTCCAAGAAATAGTTTTGGGCGCCCCGCCGCACACGTTCACGCACCGGCGGTTGCTTCAAGGCGACGGAGCGCTTTCGCACCCGCCGGCGTTCACGTGGCGCCGGCCGGGCTGTCCGCTTAAATCCGCCTCGCCGCGCCCTTGGCCTGCAAAACACGCCGGTCGCGGCTTCCCGCTGTCAGTCACGCCGGCGTGGCAGGCCGGCGGCGCGGCGTCGGCTCATACCGCTCCCATCCCTGGCGCGGGTTTTTGCTAAGTTGTATTTCGAGATTATTTGTTGCCTGAATTTTATTGAAAAGTATAACTTTGCATCCCATATTTATCCATTTTAACCAATCGACACTGAAAACGACGACGAAACACTGATGAAAAATAGAAAATTTAGTTTTGGATATTTTAAATCCAGGTTTTTTTTGGATGTTCTCTTATTTGTAATTATCATCAATATCCCTTTTATCCTTGATGTTATTAAACACAATTCTTCCAGATTTTATATCGCTTTGTTTATAAGTTTGGCGGCCCCTTTTGTTGCCATTATTGCTTTTAATTTAAAACCGGTAAAATTTGCCGTCATATCTTTTTTTATTCTTATTGTATCCATTATTTACGATGTCCAATTTTTGGAATACCGGAATTATGTAAACATAAGCACGTGGTCCACAATCCTGGATTCCTATATCGACGAAGCACAGGAATTTGCCAAAGGAATGAACACCAATACCTTTCTTTTGATTTTATTTCAAATTGTAGCATATATCTTTTTCTTTACCAGATCTTTACGTTCCGCTTTGCCTGATTTTTCTAAACGTGCCAAACGTATTGCCGCCCTTTTATTGCTATTGCTTGTTGTGGATTTCGTATTCAAAGGCGCATCTCGAAAAAGTTTTCCGTTTCGTGGTTTATATGGTTTGGGTAATTATATAGTAACCAAATACCAAGAAAAAAATATTCTGGAAACCAAGAAAGCGTATAATTACGAAACATCCAGACTTCCGGAATTTGACCAAAATCAAAAAGAAACCATCATCATTGTTATTGGAGAATCATTACGACGCGACCATTTGGAATACTACGGTTATCCTTTGCCTACAACCCCTTTGATTAAGAATGAAAATATCATTGCTTATACCGATGTGGTAAGTGCGGCCAATCAAACAATCAATGCGCTTAAACGCGTGTTTACTCCTGTGGAACATTTGGATGAAAAAGATTATTGGAACAAACCCTCGTTTATTACGCTTTTTAAAGATGTCGGATTCAAAACTTTCTGGATAACCAATCAATATGTTTACGGCCGGCACGAAAGCCAAGCCAGTTTCATTGCCAGGGAAACCGATAAATTTATCAGTAACAGGCCGAGCAATTACGATGAAATTTTAATACCCGAACTAAAAAAAGTTTTACAAGACACGGCACAAAAAAAATTGATTTTTCTGCACCTGATGGGAAATCACGCCGGGTATAGTCATCGCCATCCCAAGACATTTAATTTTTTTCATCCCGAAAAGGCGGTTGACAAAAAAGAAAAAATGATTCGTTCCTACGATAATGCCGTGCGCTATAATGATTATATTTTACATAAGGTTTTACAACTTTTAAAGCAACAAAAAGGCGAAAGCACTTTTATTATGTTTTCCGACCATGCCGAGTCCCTTTACGATGCCTATCCCGATTATGCCTATCACGGGACCGAAAAACCGTCGAAAACCGAAGTGGAAATACCATTGATTATTTGGTTTTCCGATACGTTTAAAAAACATCATCCCCATATTGTACAACAAGTAATAAAAAATAAAAATTTACCGGTCATTTCTTACGATTTTTTTCATGCTATACCCGGTTTGTTCGGAATACGGTTTATTGACTACAAAGCCGAAAATGATTTTTTCGGGCCGTCGTACATTCCCAAAACCAAACGAAAAATCATCAACGTCAATTTGGAATTATTGAATTATGACGATTTAAAATAGACCCAAAACTCGCAGGGTTACTCATCAAAAAGGTTATACAGAGTTTGCCTAAGCCGGCGGAGCTCGGAAAGGCGACGGCTCACCGCCGTGGCGAAGGGAAACAAGGCGCGGGTTTTGGCGCCGGCCCTTGGAAGCCGCGGGTTCCCGGAGCCGGCGAGGAAACCGAAGGGTTCCGAGGCCGCGGAACAAGACAAGGCGCGGCCATTGTTTTTGCACAAGGAAGCCGCCGGCTTGTGGAGCCGTGGAGGGAGACCTGCGCGGAGCCACAGGCGGAGCGCAAGGGCTCCCGGAACCGTGGAGAAGCCCGAAGGGCTTCGGAGCGAACAAAAAAAGACTGCTTACCGGATTTTTTCCTTGGCAATCGAACGGGCAATGACGATTTGTTGGATTTCGGACGTGCCTTCGTAGATTTGCGTGATTTTGGCGTCGCGCATCATGCGTTCCACGTGGTATTCGCGCACATAACCGTAGCCACCGTGGATTTGTACCGCCTGGGTGGTTACCCACATGGCCGTTTCGGCCGCGTAGTATTTGGCCATGGCGCTGCTGAGGTTGTAATCGTTGCCTTGGTCTTTGTCCCAAGCCGCCTTCCAAATCAAATGCCGGGCCGCATCGATGCGGGTTTTCATGTCGGCCAACTTGAAGGCAATGGCTTGGTGGTGAATAATGGGCTTGCCGAAGGCCTCGCGCTCCTTGGCATATTGCAAGGCCCGCTCAAAGGCGCCCTGTGCGATGCCCAAGGCCTGTGCGGCAATACCTATGCGCCCGCCGGCCAAGGTTTTCATGGCAAACTTAAAGCCGAATCCGTCTTCGCCGATGCGATTTTCCTTGGGCACCTTAACGTCTTGGAAAATCAACGAATGCGTGTCGGAACTGCGGATACCCATTTTGTCTTCCTTGGGCCCGAGCGAAAAACCTTCCCAACCCTTTTCCACAATAAAGGCATTGATGCCGTGATGGCCTTTTTCGGGATGGGTTTGGGCGATGACCAGGAAAATGTCGGCATGGCCGGCATTGGTAATCCAGTTTTTTACGCCGTTGAGCAGGTAATAATCCCCTTTGTCGATGGCAGTGGTGCGTTGGTGTGTGGCATCGCTGCCGGCTTCGGGTTCGCTCAGGGCAAAGGCGCCTAATTTTTGGCCCGAAGCCAAGGGAACCAAATATTTTTGTTTTTGTTCTTCGGTGCCAAAGTGATCCAATCCCCAAGTAACCAGCGAATTGTTCACGCTCATAATTACGGCGGCGGATGCATCCACCTTGGCAATTTCTTCCATAGCCAACACGTAGGCCAGGGTGTCCATACCGCTTCCGCCGTATTGCTGTGGAACCATCATACCCATAAACCCCATTTCGCCCATCAATTTGACTTGACGGTCGGGAAAGCGGGCTTCTTTGTCGCGTTCGATAACATCGGGAAGCAGTTCGGCACGGGCAAAATCCCGTGCGGCTTCTTGTATCATTAAATGTTCTTCCGAAAGTGAAAAATCCATAAGGTTTTGTTTTGATGTGGCTAAAAATACATTTTTTCGGGCAAATCCCGGCCTATGATTATCATTTGAGTACGCAATTTTGCTTTTTGTTAGCATTAATTTTTTATTTCCTGCCAAAAGGGTGATAAAAATCATCCCCGAAAAAGTTGTCCCATTTTGTTTGCGCAACAGGATTTGGGACAAATGTTCGGATTAGTGATTCTATTTTTGACCTTGAAAAAACCTATCAACACACTTGCCAATGTCC
This sequence comes from Flavobacteriales bacterium, assembly GCA_027023475.1. Taxonomy (GTDB): domain Bacteria; phylum Bacteroidota; class Bacteroidia; order Flavobacteriales; family Flavobacteriaceae; genus JAADED01. The sequence goes on along the minus strand of JALVVJ010000180.1, from coordinate 78,684 downwards.
TAAATTGTTTTTCTCATCATCTCCGCCCTTATCAAAAACCACTTGCCATGAAAAGGCCGCCCACAACCGGGCGGCCTTTTCCGCTTATATGTTTTCTGTTTGCCGGCATCAGGAACATCAATCAGCGCCCCTTCAAATCTCCTCAAAATACCCCAAAACGGAAAGTTTGAGGAATTTATTCTCCGGGGCATTCCAACAAATCCACCTTGGCAATACCTATTATTTCCCGTCCTTATCCCGGTTTTCCACGTAACCCAACAGCACATACACCGGTAAGTGGTCGCTAAATCCTTCCGGGTCGAACTCCGTGCCGTGAAAGCTGCGGTGAATGCCCCGTCCTTGCAACAATATCTGGTCGCGGAAAATCCCTGCCTTCAACAACAACCATTGTCCGCCTCTATCCGTAGAGTCGAGCGCAAGAAGCGAACGGTTGACAAAAATTTGGTCAAATAAGTTCCAGCGCCCGTGAAAACGTGCACTTCCGGTGCGGCGTGGGTTCCATTGGTGCGTTAGCGGCGCATACCAACCCCGCGCATCCGTGCGTTTCCGGTGCGGGTGCAGGATGTTTTGAACGGCTTTCCCGTCGGGATTTTCATTAAAATCGCCCATTATCAAAATCTTTACCCGCCCGAATTTGTTGCGCAAGGCATCGGCGGTTCGTGCCAAGGTCCGGGCCGCCGCTTCGCGTTCGGGCTCGCTGCGCCGGCTTCCTTTGCGTTGCGACGGCCAATGATTGACCACCACAAAAAGCGTATCGCCCCGCACGCGTCCGCCTACCACCAAAATATCCCGCAAACGGCGGCGTCTACGACCGGCATCGTAATACACCTTTACGGGCTTGCGGTAAAAAACCTTAAAAAGCGGCCGGTAGAGTAAGGCCACATCGATACCCCGGAAATCCGGCGATTCGTAATGAATAAACCGGTATTGGTAAGGACGCAACAAACTGTCGCCGGTCAAATCGCGCAACACCCGGTCGTTTTCCACTTCGGCCAAACCGACAATTACCGGCGCTTCGCGCCGGCGGGCAAAACGCTCAATCACCCGGGCCAGATTCCGTATTTTTTGCTTGTATTTGACGCCGTCCCACAAAAAAGCTCCCGCCGGCAAAAAATCGTTATCGTTGTGACGGGGGTCGTCGATGGTGTCGAACAGGTTTTCCACATTGTAGAACATCACGCCAAGTGTATCGCTCACGTTTCCGGGCACCGGAATTTCCCGGCCGGTAAAACTCGGTTCTTCCTTTGTGCTGTTCCGGCACGCAAGAAAGGCCATCCACACCGTAAATACGGCGAACCACCCCGGGGCCGGTATGATTTTCCGTTTATGCTTCATATATCCGTTTTCCATCCACAATAATTTCTTTGGGCAAGGGCCGCAGGTTGTAGTGCGAAGCCATCACATAGCCGTAGGCGCCGGCATTGTGCAAGGCCAAAATATCACCTTTCCGCACTTCGGGCAACTTGCGGGCGCGGGCAAAAGTGTCTTCTTCGCACAGGTTGCCCACCACATCATAGGTTTGCATTTTCCCTTCGGGATTGGACAAGTTTTCGATACGGTGATAGGCATCGTAATACATTGGTCTGAGCATATGATTAAAACCCGTATTTACTCCCGCAAAAGTTTTAAAAGGCGTTTGCTTGACCGTGCTAACCTGCATCAGGAAAACACCACTCCGGGCCACCAAAAATTTCCCCGGTTCCAATTTGATACGCAAATGCGGCAAAGCTTTCATCCGCCGGGCGATATGGCCGGCGTAGGCCGCCAAGTCTATTTCCTTATCACCTTTGCGATAGGGCACTTTGAGTCCGCTTCCGAAATCCAAATAGGTCAAATCGGGAAATTCCTCCGCAATTTCGGTCAGGAAATCCACCCCGCGCGCCAAATCCTCCCACGAATGCACGTCCGACCCGATATGCACGTGCAAACCCGTAACGCGCAAGGGCCGTTTGCGTAGCAATTTCATCAGTTCCTTGCTTTGCGTCCAAGGTATGCCGAATTTGCTTCCGGCGTGGGCGGTGGCTATTTTCAGGTTCCCTTCGATGCGCACATCCGGATTGAGCCGCAAACCGATGGGCCGGCCGGGATAATGCTCCGCCACCCAGGGCAAATATTCCAAAGCACCGATATGCACCCGCACCCCCAGTTCAAAGGCCCTGCGCAATTCCGCTTCGGTCGGACAACTGGGCGTATAAAGCACCTTGCCGGGCAGAAATCCCGCTTCCAAAACGTGTTCCACCTCTTGCACCGACACACAATCCGCGCCGCTGCCCATTTCCAGCAAAGTGCGCAATATTTCGGGATGCGCATTGGCCTTTACGGCATAATGTATGTCGGCCGGCAATCCTTTCAAAGCATCCTTCAAGTGCAAATACCGCATCCGCACATCTTCCAGGTCATACACATAGGCGGGTGTTCCGTAGTGCCGCGCAATGTCCAAAAGCAATTCCCTGCGGTTCATCATCCGTGTTTTGGCACGAAATTACATTATTTTGCCGGCTTGTCCTATGCCATTTTTATTTTTTGGGCGCCCAGCTGCCGGCGTTCTGGGCGCCGCCGGCGGGCGGATGCCCGCTACGGTTTGCCGGAGGCAACCCGTCAGCGCCTTCGGCGCTGCGGCGGCGCCTCGGCTTGCACTTCGGCCGGTGGAACGCCCTCGTGCAAGCCGGCCATCACGCCGCAGCCGCCGGGCTGTCCGCTCAAATGCGGCTTGGGCCGCGGCGGTTTGCTAAGGGCCGGCTGCGGTGTCTCCTCGGTTCCTCGGAGCCTGCTCGCCGGCAGCAAACCATGCCGCGCCGGCATCGCTTCAAGCATAAAGTATTGGAAAAGTTGTAGTTATTTTTGTCGAGAACAAAGCAGGCAATCCCGAAGGCATAGCCGTAGCTATGGCAAGGGGTGCCAATGCCGTTGTCGGCAAAAAGAACAAAACTTGGTGTGATAATTTATGCTTGAAGCGATGCCTACCCTGCGCCGCATAACCGCTCCCATCCCTGGCGCGGGTTTTTATTCCAAAAGCAAATAATACCGTGTTAAGTTATATGTTCCCAAAAAAAAATTTGAGCTATAAATTTTTATTTTATAGCCCAAAATCCGTTCTTTTTTGAGCGATAAATCAATCCAAACATATTTTTTTCTTGTAATTAAATTTGAAATCTTTATTTTCATAATATCGATGATAACCCGCGCAATTATCCCGTTTTGATTTACCCCGCCGTTTGTGTATTTTCGTGTCCAAACACAAACCGATGAAACGCTTCTTTTTTGGCCTGTTTTTCTTTTTCCTTTTCAATATATCCTTTGCGCAAAACTACTGGCAGCAATATGCCAAATACGAAATGGATGTGGATGTGGACGTTACAAACCACACCTATCACGGGAAACAACGGCTTACCTACGTAAATCGCTCCCCCGATACGCTGCACGAGTTCTACTACCTCCTTTATTGGAACGCCTTCCGGCCGGGAAGTGCCATGTATTGGCATAACCACACCCGAAAAGACCCTGACAAGCGTCTGGAAAAATTGGCCAAACTGAAACCGGATGAAATTGGCCGGTACACCATCCGTTCGCTGCGCCAAGACGGCCGCGATGCGGATTACCAAATCACCGAAACCGTGATGCGCGTCCGGCTCAATAAGCCCTTGGCCCCTGGCGATACTACCGTGTTCGATATGGACTATACGGTGCAGATTCCCAAACTCATCCGCCGCTCGGGCTACGACAATGCCGAAGGCATCGCCCTTTCCATGGCCCAATGGTATCCCAAGGCCGCCGAATACCGCCCCGACGGCTGGCACGTGCGCCCTTTCCTGGGCCGTGAGTTTTTCGGCGTGTGGGGCGATTTTGATGTGCGCATCCACATCGATTCCCGCTACACAGTGGCCGCTTCGGGCTATTTGAAAAATCCCAACGAAGTAAAAACAGCCAACTTCCCCCCTGCAAACCGGAAAAAACGCCGGCTCCGTAAAGGGCAAAAACTCACCTGGCATTTTGTTGCACCGCAAGTGCACGATTTTTCCTGGGCCGCCGACTCCAAATACCGGCACGACACCATACGCACCGATAGCGGCGTGGTCTTGCATTTCTACTATGTACCTTCGTCCAAAACGGTGCAGCGCAATTGGGACAGCTTAAAGGTCTATGCCGCCTGGGCTTTGGCCTACTACAATAAAATCATCGGTCCTTATCCCTACCGTAAATACAGCATCATTCAAGCCGGCGACGGAGGCATGGAGTACGCCATGGGTACTTTTATCCTTGGCAAGCGTAAATTGGGCTCCCTGGTGGGGACCACGCTGCACGAAATGGCCCATTCCTGGTTTCAATTCGTCCTGGCCACCGACGAAAACCGCTATCCTTGGATGGACGAGGGTTTTACCACCTTTGTCAGCACCATGGCCATGCACGATTTGTGGTACAAACCCCGTGGCGAAGACAAATGGATCACCCAAGGTATGCTGGAATCCTACATTCCCTATGCCGGCAGCGATTACGAAGAACCCGCGTCGCTCTTTTCCGATTTCTACGATTCGCATGCGGCCTATTGGGTCAATGCCTACGACAAAGGCGCCCTTTTCCTGGCCGGCATTTTTCACATTGCCGGGCCGGAGGCGGCTTTCAGGTTTTTGCAAAACTATTACCGCCATTGGCAATTCAAGCACCCCGGCCCGGCCGATATGCTCCGTGAAGCCGAAAGGGCCGCCGGCATGGAATTGGATTGGTACTACGACTATTGGATCAACGGCACCAAACACATCGACTACGCCATCGACACGGTCGAAGCCCGTGGAAACAAAACCTTGATACGTATTCGCAACCGCGGCACCATGCCCATGCCCGTGGATGTGGCCGTCAAAACCGGTGATGGCCAATTGCACATTTGGCATATTCCCTTTTTCCGCACGCTCCACTATCGGCAAGGGCCTTTGTTTATCCAACCTGCGGAATTTCATACGCTGAAACCCTGGTATGACGGATTTCCCACCTACGCATTCGAAATTCCCCTGCCCAAAGACCACATTCGCTTGATTTTTCTCAATCCCGACATGCTTGCTCCCGATGTGGATTGGCAAAACAACCAATGGACACCACAACCATGACCACCGGCAAACGCCCCTACGGATTCCCCAAGGCCTACCGGCTCAAAAGGCGCAAACTGATCGAAGCCCTGGTATCCGGCGGCCGGTCGGAGTTTGCCTGGCCGGTCAAAGCCGTGTTCCTGCCTGTGGACGAACTGCCCGGCGGTGTGCCTTTCCAAGCCACCGTTAGCGTTTCGCGCAAAAAATTCCGCAAAGCCGTCCGGCGGAACCGCATCAAACGGCTTATGCGCGAGGCCTTCCGCTTGGAACAAAAACACCTGCAAAATCGTGTTCCCGTGGCCGTGCTCCTGATTTATGTGGCCCGCGAGGAAGTCCCTTTGGACACCTTGCGCCAAGCCATGCAAAAAGTGCTAACCGGAATCACATCCCAAACCCAATCCCATGGCCCGGCATAACGATTTCGGACGTTGGGGCGAGAATTTGGCCGTGGATTTTCTTCGTCGCCACGGCTTCGAAATTCTGGCCCGCAATTGGCGTGCTGGCCGGGCCGAAGTGGACATTTTGGCACGCGACGGCGATGTGTTGGTGGCCGTCGAGGTCAAAACCCGCGGAACCGACGCCTTCGGAAGGCCCGAAATTTTTGTAGGGCGCCGGAAAATCCGTATGCTTACCGAAGCGGTTAATGCCTATGCCGAACAAACCGGCTGGGAAGGCGACATCCGGTTCGACATTGTGGCCATTGTGCGCCAGGGCGGACAAACCCGCATCGAACATATTCCCGATGCCTTCTACTGGTTTTAGCCGGATTGTATTTTATTGTTATCGGCAAAAAAATATTCCGGCATCCTTGGCGTTATACTAAAAAAAACCGCCTATGACCGATTATTACACCAGCTCTGTTTCCGAAAAACGCCAATGGATTCGCCGCATCAGCGTGGTGCGTTATCTGGCTTATTATTCCGCCGCTTATCGTGTGATTCGATTGGCCGGCCGCGATTGGACGACGTGGATGAATTGATGCCCCGGACCCGGTTTTCCCACAAAGTATAAAGGTAGGTAAGCGTAAAGGTGGGAATAAAATCGGTGCCCGGCAGTATCTCTTCGGCAAATTCGATGAGCCCCGCCACTTTTCCCACGGTGCCGGGATACATTTTCATAAGCAAATAGGACGACAAGGGCGCCCAAATCAAATCGATGCTTTCGCCCAACCCGGGTGCCGCATAACTGATCCACCCCACGGCATCCAGCAAAAGATGCATACCCAAACGCCGCCAACTGAATTTTACCGCTTGCATAATGGCCGTTTTAGCATTTCAAAAATAATGTTTTTTAAAGTTTTCTGTTTGGCATCAACGCCCCGGATTTAATCGATAAATTAACAACTTGATAAAATTTTTTGCCTCTTTGGCATATTTTTTGATACCTTTGCGACGCGAAAAGCTATTTTTCTATAATTATGAAAAAATATTTAGTCCATATATTCGGTTTAACGGCCATCCTGTTGTTGGTGTATTCCTACACGGGATTGGAAAACGAAGCCCGCGAGCCGGTGGTCTTTATTCCCGACCGGCCTGCACCCAAGCCGGCTGTTTTTCCCAAGTGGAAAGACAGTATGACACAAACCGCCCAAGTAAAGATTCCATTTGTGGGTAAGGATTTTGTCGGGTTCAAGGAGGCCTTGGCCTTCAACGAATCCGGCGGACGCTATGATGTGGTCAATTCGCTGGGCTTTATGGGTAAATACCAATTCGGTGCCGGAACTTTGCGGCAATTGCGTATCAACCGCAAGGATTTTTTGCGCAACCCGCGCCTGCAAGAGGAGGCCTTCCGGCGCTATGTGCTGCACAACCGCAAATATTTGGAAAAAGAAATACAGCGGTTTAGCGGCAAGTATATTCGCGGTGTCAAAATTACCGAATCGGGCATATTGGCCGCCGCTCACTTGGCCGGTGCCGGTGCGGTGAAGCGATTCCTCAATTCCCACGGACGCGAAAGCGCGAGCGATGCTTTCGGAACACGCATCGAGGATTATTTGCGCCGCTTTGCCGATTACGATTTATCGTCCCTGACCGGCGAGCGCCGCTAAACTTCCCAATAAAGTTTGGGGTAAAAAAATTTAATTAACCACAAAGGCCACGGCATTATATTTTACGGCGTAATATTATAGCATTTTCTTTTTTCTCCTTGAAACTCCGTGCAACGCCGTGCCGGACTCTGTGAAACTCTGTGGTTAAATTATTAAAAACCACAGAGGACACGGAGTTTTCCACAGAGTAACACAGAGGATAAAGTTCCTGAAAGATTGAGCAGGAAAGTATAATAGTAATATCCTTCAATAATTATAGTAGCAAATCAAAAATAATTTAAGAAAACTCTGTGCTACTCTGTGCCGGACTCTGTGCGACTCAGTGGTTAAACTTTTAAAACCACAGAGGACGCAGAGTTAATATTCACAGCGTAACACAGAGGGCAAGTTTCTTGAAAGATTACGCCGGGTTGCCAAGTGGCAATGTCCTTCAATGTTTACAATAGCAAATCAAAGATAATTTAAAAAACTCCGTGAAACTCTGTGCCGGACTCTGTGGAACTCTGTGGTTAAATAAATAGAAATAAACCGCGACTCCGTGCCGGATTCTATGCAACGCTGTGGTTAACAATGTCAACCCCAATCAAAAATATCAACCCCTAACTTTGCCCGTTCATCTGCAATAATTCCTCCAAATATTGCCTGTCGGCCGAAAGCCGCGGCACTTTGTGTTGCCCGCCCAGCTTGTTGCGCCGCGCCATCCAGCGGTCGAAAAGGCCGGGGCTTGCAATATGCAGCCGCAAAGGGCTCAACGAAATGTTTTTGGTCCGCTTGATGTCGTAATCCGAATTGAGCTCACGCAGCACATTATCCAAATCACGGGCAAAAGCCGCCGTATTTTCCGGCGCCCGGTCGAATTCCACCAGCCATTCGTGGTAACCCGGCCCTTCGGGCCCCGGCGGCACGGCCGAAACCGTGTAGTCGATACTGTGAACACCGTAGCGCTCGCACACCCGTTGCAAAGCCGCATCGGTATTGTGCACCATCACTTCTTCGCCCACAATGTTCAAGAAATGTTTCGTCCGGCCGGTGATGACCAACTTGTAAGGCCGCAAGGACGTAAACCTGACCGTGTCGCCCACAATATAGCGCCACAAGCCCGAGGCCGAACTGATGACCAAGGCATAGTCTTCGCCCGTCTTAACCTCTTCGAGTGGCAAAACCAGGGTCGAATCCGTTCCGCGAAAATCTTTCATGGGAATAAATTCGTAGAAAATGCGGTAATCCAACATCAAGAGCAAATCCCGTGTTTTGGGTTCGTTTTGCAGGGCAAAAAAGCCCTCCGAAGCGTTGTAAACCTCCATATAACGCATATCCGGTTTGCCGATAAGCCGGTCGAATTGGGCACGGTAGGGTGTAAAACTGATGCCGCCGTGGAAAAATACTTCCAAGTTGGGCCAAATGCCGGCCAAGGTTTTTTTACCGGTCATTTCCAACACCCCGGTCAGGAGTTTCAAAAACCAGGTGGGAATACCCACCATTGCGCGAACATCTTCACGGGTTACTTCCCGTTTGATCCGGTCGATTTTTTCGGTCCAATCCGGCAGCAGCGAAATTTCTTCGGACGGCACACTGCGGAATTGTGCCCAAAAGGGCAAACGGTCGATCATAATACCCGACAAATCGCCGATGATGATGTTTTTCTGCCGGTCGCGCCGGGTGGTGCCACCCAATTTAAGGGCTTTGCCTAGCAGAAATTTGGAATCGGGATAATGCGACAGGTAATTCAGTATCATATCCTTACCGCCCCGGAAATGATTGTCGTCCAACATTTCGTCGGGCACGGGAATATACTTGCTCCGTGTGGACGTGGTGCCGCTGGATTGGGCGTAGTAGCGCACCTGTCCGGGCCAAAGCACATCCTTTTCGCCGGCCTGCATACGTTGGATGTAGGGATGCAACCGGGCATAAGTGGTCAAGGGCAAGCGACGGGCAAATTCCCTGTAATCGATTCCGGCAAACATTCCGTAGTGCCTTCCGTAGCCGGTTTGGGCACCGCGGGATGTCAAAAAGCGGAATTGCTCGGCTTGAACCGCTTCGGGTTCGCTCACGTAACGCTTCCACTGCCGCTGGCGGGAATAAAACAAGGTGGATATGAAAGAATTGAGGATATTTTCGAACATTCTTGCTAAATTGAACATCTAAATTTATCGAATTTTTATGAAAGCGGAGTTTACACTGAAAAAAATGCCGGTCCAAGCCGGTGAGCCCGTGCAATATTTTTTGGATTTGGGCGCCGATTTTTTACAACTCAACAAACTTTTGGACAAGGAAATATCCCTGGAACACACGGGCTACGAATGCCTGGCTTGCGGTTCGGACGAACCGATTTATGCACGTGGATTTTGCAAGAAATGTTTTTTCGAGGCGCCCCAGGCGGCCGCTTGGTTTATTCATCCCGAGCAAAGCAAGGCCCATTTGGGCATCGAGGACCGGGATTTGGCCTACGAACAACAAATCCAGCTGGCGCCGCACGTGGTATATTTGGCCAAAACTTCGGGCATCAAGGTGGGCGTAACCCGCCGGGCCAACATTCCCGACCGCTGGATCGACCAAGGCGCCGACGAGGCCATGGTGGTTTTGGAAGTGCCCAACCGCTATTTGGCCGGCATCACCGAGGTGGCGCTCAAAGCCCATATCAACGACAAAACGCAGTGGAAAGGCATGCTTTCGGCCCGTGTGGCTCCTGACGATTTGCACCGGGTTTGGGCCGGTTTGCAAGCCTTTGTTCCCGCCGAAACAAGGCAATATGTAGTGTCCTCGCCCGGGGTCCATCGCTTTACGTATCCCGTAAACCGGTATCCTGCTCAATTCAAAGCCGTCAAGTTAGACAAGGAAAAGCGCATTTCGGGCCGTTTGGCCGGCATCAAGGGGCAATACCTGATATTCGACGACGGACGGGTGTTCAATGTGCGCAACCACGAGGGCTACCGGGTGCTTTTGGAGCTTTGATTTTTTTTGGCGCCCAGCCGCCCCGTAACCGCTGCGCCCGCTGGCGCTTATTGGCGCGCGATAAATCGCCCTCGAATAATGACCACCGAACATTTGAACATTGATTTTCGATTTTGTTTCTCCTACTGCAAACATTGAAGCAGTGTGTCATTTCGATGGAGCGCCCGAAGGGCGCGACTGAGAAATCTCGACACGGATAATTCATTCAAGGCGGAATGTTACGTTCCTATTGTCAAATCCGCCAAGAGATTCCTCGTCGCCGCTTCGCGGCTCTGTCGGAATGACACCGCTCTGCTACTGCAAATATTGAAGGCGAAACGCATTGCGGGAATGACAAAGAAAGGCAAACCGGATCCCCTGGATTCCCGCTTTCGCGGGAATGATAAAAGGAATGCCCGAGGAGACCGCCTCCGAACGAGGCGAAAGTCCGAGTGAGGCGGCAGGGCTCCGAGGGCCGCGAGGGAAAACAAGCGCGGCTTGTGCGTTGGTCTTGGGAAGCGTAGGTTTCACGAGCAGGCGGAGAAGACCGGCGGCGCCGGAGCGTAGCAAAGGCGCCAAAGGGCTTCGTAGCCCGCGGAGCAAGACCGGAGGGCTTGCGGAGCCGCGCAGGGAGACTAACGCGGAGCCACAGGCGGAGCGTGCCGGCTCCCGGAGCCGCGAAACAAGACAAGGCGCGGCCCTTGGCACCGGCCCTTGGAAGCCGCCGGCTTGTGGAGCCGTGGAGGCGACCGCAGGGCGCCGGAACGCACGACAATATTTTGCTTCCCTCCGACGAATATTTCTTATTTTTGAAAAAAACAATGCCCAGCATTATGAAAAAATTCCCCTACCTGTCAATGGCTTTGTTTGCACTGCTTTGGCTTGCCGCTTGCAGCAAACCGGGCGATAACTTCCGCTTCGGCCCCGGCTATGTGGGGCCTTTGCACGGACACACGGCTCCCGACAAACTTCAAGCCCTTTTCCCCGACGATAGCATCGGACGGCCCGAAAAAGTTACGGGTATCGAAACCCAAACCACCGTTCGCATCTTCGAAAAAGGAACCGGAAAACCTTTGCTCCAACTGAACTACCGTTCCCAAGACGACACCTTGGCCCTGTGGGCCGTGGAAATTTTGTCGGCCCGCTACCACAGCGAACAAGGGCCCGGCTTGCAATCCTCCTTTGCCGAATGGAAAAAGTCCTACAAACCCGGGCGCGTGGAAACCACCCTGCAACACGTGGTGGTATTTTTTCCCCAGCTGAACGCCACCCTAAGTTTCGGCATCGACGCCTTGGCCGATGCGGCACAACATAATCCGGCCGTCAAACCCGATGTGGATGCCATCAAACCCGGTGCACGGGCCGAAGCCCTGACCGTTTTCTTGCAAAAATGAACGGCTTTATCCACCGCTTGGCCGGTGAATTAACCGGCCGGAAAGATTGGGCCGGGCTTACGGTGGTGTTTCCCAACAAACGCCCCGCCGCATTCCTGGCTCGTGAACTCACACGGCGGACACCCGGCGCGGTGCTCCTGCCCGAAATGATTTCCGTTTCCGATTTTTTACAGCGGCAAACACCCTATATCAAAGCCGAAAAATTCGAAAGTCTGCTCGACCTTTACGAGGCCTACCAAGACCTGGCCCGTCAGGCGGGTTACGGCGCCCAATCCCTGGAACAATTCCTGGGCTGGGCCCCCGTCCTCCTGGCCGATTTCGACGAAATAGACAAATTCCTGGTGCCGCCCGGTGAAATATTGGGCAATGTGGCTGCGATCAAAGAAATGGAGACGTGGGCCGAAAATATGGAAGCGGCCACCGAAACGTCGGACTATATCCGTTTTTTTCGTTCTTTGCCCGAACTCTACAAGCGTTTTCACAGCATCCTGAGCGCCAAGGGCGCGGCCTACGAAGGAATGATTTATCGCTACGCCGCCCGGCACGTGGAACAATGGGCCGCCGGTTTGGAACCCCAAAGCATCGTTTTGGCCGGGTTCAATGCCCTCACCCCGGCCGAACACCGTATTTTCGGCCATTTGGTCCGTTCCGGCAAGGCCGTCGTGCGGTGGGATATTCATCGTTTTTATTTGGAAGAACCTTTCGAAGCGGGCCGTTTCCTGCGGCGCCTGCGCCAAGACCCCGTTTTGGGGCCCACTTTTCCCGATCGAATTCCCGAAGGATTTCCCGCCGGAAGCACACACCGCTTTGTGGAAACGCCCGGCCTGCAAAGCCAATTCCAGTGGCTGGCCCGTGAGTTGGAAAAATTACCTCCCGGCACCGACTGGCTGCGGGTGGCCGTGGTGCTGCCCGATGCGCAGGCCTTGCTTCCGCTTTTGCATAGCTTGCCGGATTTGCCGGCCGTGAACATCACCTTCGGTTTGTCCCTTCGTGAACTACCTCCGGTGCAATGGTGGATGCACTACCTGCAATGGCTTCGCCGCCGCGAAGAAAACCGGCCGGTGGATGTGTTGGAATTGGCCGAATTTTTCGAAAATCAATACGCGTTGGCCGCGTCGGATGCCAAATCCGCCGAATTGGCCGCCGGCCTGCGCCAAAGCCCCGTGCGCTTTATTCCTTGGGACAAAATTCCACAAACTTGGCAAAGCCAACCCGGCTGGCAAAGTTTTTTCGGCCCCCAAACTATGGAGCACGTGCTGGAAAACGGTCTCCTGCTCATCCAAGCATTGCTCGACCATCAGGGCTCGTCCACCGACAAGGCGGCCATACTGGAACTCCGCGACCTGTGGGAAGGCTTGCTCGAATACCGCCGCCGGTTCAACTGGTTCGACAACATCCGCAGTTTGGAAAAAATACTGCTCAGGTTGTTGGATGCCCAAAGCTTGGCCTTCGAAGGACATCCGCTCAAAGGGTTGCAGGTGATGGGGCTGTTGGAAACCCGGCTTTTGGATTTTGAGCGTGTGTATATCCTTGCCGCCAACGAAGGCCTGTTACCTTCGGCCACGCGCACCGAAAGTTTCCTGCCTGCCGATCTGCGCCGCCATTTCAAACTACCCCTCAATGAAGACAAAAATGCCATTGCCGCTTACCATTTCTACCGGCTGGCGGCATCGGCACGGGAATGCACCTACCTTTACAGTTCGTCCGGTTCGGGCTTTACTACGGGTGAACCCAGCCGGTTTGTGGAACAATTGCGCTTCAAACTGCCCGGGAAAGCCGTCGAAATCCGGCAACATCAAGTGCAAGCCGGCATAGGGTTGCACCAACCGGCGACCACCCTGCCCAAGGACCCGAAAGCCCTGGAACGCCTGCGCGAAAAAATTTTGCAAAATGCCGTTTCGCCTTCGTTTCTGACGAGTTATTTGCACTATCCGGCCGATTTTTACCGGCGCTATGTGCTCGGGTGGCCCGACGATAGCAAACCCGAGGCCTTTGTGGCCGCCAATATGATGGGCACGGTGATCCACAATGCTATGGAAGAAATGTATCGCCCCTTCGTTGGAAGCCGGATAACGGACGGGCTAATCGGAAAACTCTCGGGCAAAGCCGGCCCGCTCGTCGAACGGATTTTCAGGGACGAATATTTGGAAAAAACCGGCCATCACCCCACCGGTCTTTATGGCAAAAACCTGTTGGCCGTTAAAGCGGCCGGACAAACAGTGCGTAAATTCCTGATGACCGACAAAGAACTTGCCGGACGCGAAACGCTGGTGATCGAAGCGCTTGAACAACGGATTTCGCCCAATGAAAACAATCCCGGCCAATACCCGGCCTTTGTGGATGTGCCCGGCGTGGGCCGTATTTATTTTCACGGCATTCTCGACCGGCTCGACCGCAGCGGCAACACGTGGCGTTTGGTGGACTACAAAACCGGCGATGCCAAAAGCCCGTCCGAAAAACGCTTTCGCAAAGCCCTGGACGACGGAAAACCCGCCGGCGAGTATTTCCGGAAAAAAACCTACAAGTATTTCCTGCAACTTTGGATGTATGTTTGGATGGCGCGCCGCCAAGGCATTCTTCCTCCGCAAGCCGGGGTTCAACCGGTCATTTATACGCCCCGACAAGCCGCGCCTGTTGTTTTCCCCGTTTACACGCCGTCCGACGACATTCTGCTGGAAGCGTTCCTGTGCGAGTTGATGGCCGAAATTTTTAATCCCGCCGTTCCTTTTTCGTTGGAGCAATAATTTTTCGGGCGCCTCCCCGCACAAGTTCACGCATACCGGCGTTCTACGCCTTCGGCTTGTCCGCAGGCGCGTTCACTTGGCGGGGCCGGGCTGTCCGCTCAAATGCGCAGGCGGCCCGCTCTTGCCCTGCAAGCGGGGCGGACGTGGCTCCCCACTGGTCGCCCCGCCGCCACGGCAGGCCTGCGGCGCGCCACCTGCGCATAACCGCTCCCATCCCTGGCGCGTTTTTGCCACTTCGACCAATCATATCGAAATCGCTATATTTGAAAAAAGGATTTGATGCATTCTGCCGGAAAACCATTCCTGCGCGGTCATTTCCATAAACACAAGCCGTCCCCAAATACTTCATTATTCGAAAAAACCCGTCCCGAAACAATGAAAAAACTATTATTCCTCTCCATCCTGTCTTTCGCCACATACATTCTTTATGCCCAAACACCTCCGGTGGTTTATGTGGCGGGCGACGGAACCGGCGATTTTAATTGCGACGGCACAAGCGATCAGGTTCAAATCAATCAGGCATTGGATTATGTGGCTTCCCATCCCGCTTTTACCACTGTCTATCTCAAAGGCCCGAATACCTACTATATCGATGAAACCGTTTTTATTTCCAGCAATACCATCTTCACCGGCGATAGCACGGCCAAAATCGAACTCGTTGCCAATGCGGGATGGTGGATGCGCAACAAGCCCTTGATTGCCCAAAAAGGACGCCTGACCCGGTGGAACGCTTGGGGCGATTACGGCGACAGTATTTCCAACGTGGAAATTTACGGCTTTGAAATAAGCGGCGGTTTGATTCAGCAAGAACCCAAGGGCGCCGAATATATTCCCCTTATCCATTTTTGCTATCCGCACAATGTTTCCATCCACCATATGCACCTGCACGACAGCCGTTGGGACGTGATCCGGCTCACCAGTTCGGGCGGGCCCAACGGCGATACCCAACAAGATTGTAACCAAACACGGATTTATGACAACCTCATCGAATATTCGGGGCACGAAGGCATTTGTTTTGTGGGTTTGAAAAATTTTGAAGTGTTCAACAATACCGTCTATTCCACCCGGACCAACTGCGGCATACGGCTTAAAGACACGGATGACTTTGAAGTTTACGGTAACATTGTGGGAAATGCCGTAGCCAAATATTCCAGCGGGTTTGCCGGTATTTTTGTCGAAAATCAATATACGCCGCTCACCGGACGGGCCGAAATTCACCACAATGTTATCTACGGAAAAAACGGCGGCATTCATTTGGGAAGCGATATGGAGACCGGAAGCGCTCCCTACGCGTTCGGCACCCGCAAAAACGTGCACATCCACCACAACAGGATCTACCGCACCAAAAATCAAACATCCGCTTCGGGATATGTGATGGAAGGAGCCATATTCATTGCCGGATACGACAGCACTTTGGTGGAACACAATATCATTGACGGCAGCACAACCGACGGCATCATTTTCGACCCGCACCTGGCCGACGGGACGGGCTACCGGACCTTGGTCAGGAACAACATCATCATAAACGTGAGCGATACGGCCTTGAACAACCGTGCACCGGGGGTGCATACTTTTGTTTCCGACAACAATTTGTTTTACAACAATCGCGTGGATTACGCCCACACCAATTCATCCACCGATCTATATACCGATCCTTTGTTCGGCACTTCCCACAGCACACTTCATCAATGGCATCATATTGTGGCCACCTATGACAACACCACCGAAACCATGTCCATCTATATCGACGGCACCCGGCATATCAGCCGTGTCCTTCCGGGATTCGGTGCCATGGCCGTCAATAACGACCCGCTCCTTGTGGGCATCCAAGGACATGACGGTTTCCGGGGCAGGATGGACGAATTGGCCGTTTGGAACCGTGCTTTGTCGCCGTCCGAAATCGGGAGCTTGTATAACAACGGTTCGCCGGTGGACATTGCGGGAGCGCTCACCAACGGCTTGCAGACCTATATCAAAATGGACGGCACGTGGGACGATGCCAGCGGAAATCATTTCAATGCCCAAGCCGCCACTGCCACTTTCACCACCGAGGCCCTGCTCGGGTCCCACGCCGGCCTGTTCGACGGGAGTTCGGGCGTCCAATATCCGTCCACGCTTTCCACATCACAAGGAATCAGCATTTCGCTTTGGGTCTACCGGACGGATTTGACAGGCAATTATCAACCGCTGGTAAACAAAGGCGATGTTTCAACGCCCGATGCCTTTAATCTGTATTTTACCCGCGAAAGCGTGGAGTTCGATTTGGGCGACGGCACCTATGTGGCCACCCTGCAAGCCAACATTATTGAGCCGTGGGCATTGGATTATCATGTTCAATCCGAATTCGGCCGTTGGGACGGTGGGGTTTGGGTAAACGACACGCTTACCAGCCCTTGCGTGGACGGTGGCTACGTTTTATCGGACTATGCCCTTGAACCCATGCCCAATGGCGGACGGGTAAATATCGGCTTGTATGGCAACACGCCCGAGGCATCTAAAAGCGGAATTACGGCCGTGCACAAGCATCCGGAACTTTCTTTGCGGGTTTATCCCAATCCCACGCAGGGCCTGGTATGGGTTGATAAAAATGTGGAGCACTATGATTATGAAATCATTTCCCTTTTGGGAACAATTGTGCAAAATGGAAAAATTGAGTCGGGAGGTGTTGATTTGTCCGAATTAAAAAGTGGAATTTATTTTCTCAAAATATACAAATCCACAAAAATATTTGTGGCCCGTGTAATCAAAGAATAAGCTTTGTTGCCGAAATTAAAATAAAATATCCATGCAAAATTTCGTTTCATTACATAGATTAATCCACATGATAAAATTCTTCCTGTTTCTTGCCGGCATGTTTTTGATTTCCCTTTCTTGTATTAAAAAATCAAACGATGCAAAAGAACCCGTGCTGTTGTTTAAATCGGGTTTTGAAAATGATGTTTATATCGACCCTACGGCCTATACTGACAGCGAAGATTACAGATTTATTCGTGGAACCGACCGGGAAACCGGTTTCAGTTGGCCCGTAGAAATACTCGGAGCAACCGAAAGCGCACTGCACTTTATCGACGATGACAATCATCGGGCCGTGAAGGCGGAAATACGGAAAGTTATAGGACACAATGGCGATTCTACCCATGTGCTTTTCAATGAAGAAAGATATGATTTGGGCATAACGCAATGTCCCTATGAAATATTAAACATCCGCGAAGGAAAAAAGGATTTGTATATCCGCTATTGGATGAAGGTGGATAGTGCCGGCATGTCCCAACCCTATTCGTGGCGGGTTTTATTTGAATACAAAACCAAGGGTTACGCCGCAAACAACGGATTCAGGTTAATTGCATTTATTTATACGGACAATCTCGGACATCCGTATTGGCATTGGCAAGGCGACAAATATCCCGACCATCCGGTTTGGGAAATCGACAACCGGAGCATTCCCGTTCCTGTCAACGAATGGTTTTTGACCGAATTTTATTGGCATTGGAGCAATGGGAGCGACGGAAGGGCCTTGTGGAAAATAAACGGACAAATCGTAGGCGATCATCACGGCCCCACCACACTTCATTCCCAACCGGTTGAAATTATCATGTTAACTCAAATTTACGGCAATGCCAACCCGAAATCCCAATGGGTTGACGATATTGAAATTTGGGACGGGTTACCGGAATAAGTTTAATATCTTTCGATTAAAATAGTCATTTGTAAAACCGGTTTTTGCGGCCAAAATCCGAAAAAACGTATCTTTGATAAAATTTGTCCGCCGGTTTGGACGTTATCTATGCTATGAAACGATTATTAGCGAGCTTGATTTGGCTATGGGCGTTGCAATCGACTTTCGGGCAGGCGCATGCCAATGCTTTTTTGGACATCGGCGTGGGTGCAGGCGCCATGGCCACCGGCGGGAACGTTACGGCCCTGGCGGGCGATGCCAATGCCGTTTACTGGAATCCGGCCGGACTTACGCGGCTCGACGGTCGTTACTTGGGGTTGATGCATGCGGCCTATTTCGGCAATATGGCCATGCTCAACCAAATAAGCTATGCCGAAAAACACGGTAACCAATATCGCGGGGCGGCCTTGATACGTTTCGGTGTGGATAACATCATGAACACCACCAAGCTCATCGACGAAAACGGTGATGTGGACTACAACCGGATTACTTATTTTTCGGCGGCCGATTATGCTCTGCTGCTCGGCTATGCGCGCAAGGATATTGTGCCCGGTTTGCAAGCGGGGCTAACGCTGAAATTGCTGTATCGCCACATCGGCGATTTTGCGTCGGGCTGGGGTTTCGGTATAGATGCCGGTGTTCAGTATGCCTACGGCCGCTGGCAATTGGGTGCCGTGCTGCGTGATTTTACGGGCACTTTTACTTTTTGGACTTTCAACCGCCGGCGTTTGCAAGAAATAGCCGATGCCATTCCGGGCCGAAACCAAACGCCACCGGCTGCCAACGAAACACGGCTACCTTCGCTTCGCTTGGGCTTTGCACGGGCGTTCCGCTTCGGTTCCGGCTACGGACTGACGGCCGAAACCGATTGGACGGCGTGGTTCTACGAGCGCAACGCGCTTGTGCACGGGCCGCATTTCAGTTTGGAACCCGGTTTGGGACTGACGGCCGACTACCGCCAAAAGGTTTTCTTGCGCCTGGGAGCCGACAATGTTTTTCGCGAAAGGGGCTTTGAAGGAACCTATTGGAAAGTGCGTCCGCACGCAGGTTTGGGCGTCCGGCTCAAATACCTGCAAGTGGATTATGCCTTTACCGATTTCGGGCTGTCGGGCCGTTACTCGCATATTTTTTCCTTGATTTTGGATTTGAAAATTTTTTCCCGTAAGCAATGAGGTGGCAAAACGGATGGTTGTTGGCCCTGGCGGCCGGAATGATGATGTTTGTTTCGTGGCCCGAAGGCGGTTTTCCGTTTCTGATTTTTGCGGCTTGGTGGCCGTTGTTCCGGCTTTCGGATTTATACTTGGAGCGAAAAGGGATTTTTTGGCGTTTGTATTTGGCTTTTTTTCTGTTTAACCTGCTCACAACCTATTGGATTTGGTATGCTACGCGTGCCGGCGCCGTGATGGCCTTGCTGGCCAACAGTTTGTTGATGAACTTAACCTTTTGGCTTTGGCACAAGGCGCGCAAACGTTTACCTTTGGCCATGCAAACGGTGCTTTTTCCGGCCCTTTGGATGAGTTTTGAAAAACTGCATTACGTTTGGGATTTGGAATGGCCCTGGCTGACCATGGGCAATGTGTTTGCTTCGACGCCTTGGGCCGTGCAATGGTATGCCTACACGGGGGTATTTGGCGGTTCGCTTTGGGTGTTGGCGGGGAGTTTATGGTTTTACCGGCTGACACAAAAGAGAAACCACCGGACCGGATGGGTCAAATGGGGCGTTTTTATGCTGCTTCCGGTATTGCTTTCGTTGGTGATGTATTTCCGTTATGCCGAAAAAGGAACCGAAGCCCGGGTGCTGATTTTGCAACCCAACATTGATCCATGGACCGAGAAATTCGACCGGCCCAACAGTCAATCTTTGGCCGATTTGGAAAGTATGGTGCCTGCCCACCGGAAGTTTGACCTGATTGTTGCGCCCGAAACGGCCTTGGCCCGTAGTATGGATTTGGACCGTTTGGGTCGTAACCGGGTTGTGCAAAGTTTGAAACGCAAGGCCGATAGTAGCGGAGCCGCTTGGCTGGTGGGCGTTTCGCTCTACCGCATTTGGCACGGAGCGGCCGACAGTGTGCCCGAAACGGCCAATTGGTCGAAACGGCGGTTTTGGTATCAAATTTACAATTCGGCGCTTTTTGTGGCACCGCAGCAGCAGCCGGCGCTTTATCACAAAGCCATTTTGGTGCCGGGGGCCGAAAAAATGCCTTACCGGAAATGGTTCCGTCCGCTATTGGGCGATTGGATTATCGATTTGGGCGGTATGTCGGGAACGCACACTCCCAGCCCGGAACCGGTGGTTTTCGGTTACGATTCCCTGCGGGTGGCGCCCATTATTTGCTACGAAAGTGTATTCGGCGATTACGTAAGACGCTACGTATTGCGCGGGGCTAATTTGTTGGCCGTAATTTCCAACGACGGTTGGTGGAAAAAAACATCGGGTTACCGTCAGCATTTTGATTATGCCCGTTTACGCGCCATCGAAGCCCGTCGCGATGTGGTGCGATCGGCTAATACGGGTCGCAGCGGCTTGATCGATCAACGGGGGCGCGTGGTGGAAAGTTTGGCTTACGACCGGCGGGGCGTCATCGATGCTACGGCACACTTGAACACGGGACTTACTTTTTATGTGCGCTACGGCGATTATTTGGCCCGCTTGGCCGTGTTTTTGGCGGGGCTTTTGTTGGCCTATGCCTTTTTGGGGCGCAAGAGATTTACGTAACTTTTGGTTAAATTGGAAAAATTTTAATAGATTTGTTTAAGAAAAAACCGCACTTGTGAGCAATAAATCCGGTAACAAGGTATGTGAAAGCCGTTCTGCGCGTATGCGCATTGCAGTGTGGATTGTGTTTGTGGTAGGCGGTTGGGTGGCCGGATATTATTTGGACCGGATGCTGTGGCATCGCTTGTTTGTATTTACGCCCTATCATTTGGTGAGTGCCGTGACGGGTTTTGTTTTGTTTCAAGTGATGCGAAAGATTGCCCGTAACACAGGGCGTTTTTTGCACGACCACGGACGGGCGGGCGACATTCCGCGTTTCGAAACCAATGTGCTGGTAACCGGCGGCTATTACCGCTATATGCGCCATCCGATGCACCAGGGCTTGATGTTGGCTCCGGTGTCCATTGCCTTGCTGGCCGGAAGCCCTTCGTTTTTGCTGATTATTGCACCCTTGGAAATTCTTTTGATGTATGTTATGATTGCCACCATTGAGGAACAGGAAGCCATAAAAAAATTCGGCGATGATTACCGGAGGTTTATGCAACGGGTTCCGCGTTTTTGTTGCCGGTGTGAATGTTGGAAAATGTTGATTTTCGGACTCCCCGAAGAAAATAATACACGCGGTGAGGTGGAGGTGTAAGATAGAAAAATATATTTGGGACGAGTATTCGGCAAATTTAAGTTGCATTGGGGTTGAAGGTTAATATTTTAGCGATATTTAATTATATTTACGTCCAAAAAATTACAATGAAACGAATTATTCTTTTTATTTTTTTATGGTCAGCAATGATTGCGTTCGAGCAAAATGACTGGAAAACATTAAAGGGTGATGATTATTCTATTCAATATCCTGATGACTGGACATTAAAACAGACGAATGTAATGGGAGCCAAATTTATTCTTTTTTCCCAACTTTCCGGCCCGGATGATAAGTTTAGAGATAATATCAATTTGATTGTGCAAAATTTACCCGATTCCCGTATCACGCTGGATAAATTAGTCGAAATATCCATACAACAAATTAAAGAGCTTATTACCGATGCTAAAATAATCGAAAGCAAACGTATTCAAGGAAAGACATCGGATTATCATAAAATTATTTATACGGGAAAACATGGTGTATTTTTCTTAAAATATATGCAATACGTTTGGGTAATTGACAACAAGGCATACATATTAACTTTTACCGCCGAAGAGAAATCCTTCGATAAGTTTTTTGAAACGGCAAAAAGAATTATGGATAGTTTCAAAATAGAATCACATAAAGAATAACAATGCGGCAAAAATATCCATCTAAGTTCAGTTAATTTCCAATGCCATATAATTTTTCACCCTAACAAACAACCAAATGACCAAAAGAGATTTTTTTGTTTTGATGATCAAGTTGTTCGGCTTGTATTGGATTGTGGTTTCCTTGTTTTCGGGTTTGACGCAAAATTTTTTACTTCTTTCAAACGGCATAGACGGCTTGTCGTTTTTGTGGTTTATGATGCTCGTGGCAGTGAATGTGGGGCTTTTTGCCGCTCTGGTATTTTATGCGGATAAAGTGGCCGGGCTATTGAAACTGGACAAGGGATTCGATGATGACAAAATAGTGTTTGGCCATCTGAAAACGGTTGAACTGATTAAAATCGGGGTTTTTGTGGTGGGCGGATTATTGTTTCTGCATTATTTACCGGATTTTCTGAGCAAGGGATATTTTGCGTTCCGGGGTAAGATAGCCGGACGGATATTTGATGCAAAAGACTCCCTTGATTTGGTGGGCGACGGATTGCGGCTCATGATTGGTTATTGGCTGATGACACGTTATGATTCGGTAGCCGAATGGTTTGTATCCCGGGAGGCGGAAAATAAATAAAATTCGGGAACAGGGTTTTTTGTAAATACGGGTAAGGATTTTTTTGCAAAGCAAAACAAAGTCAAAAATAAAAAATGCGCCAGCGGGCGTAGCGGTATCCTTGCGCAGCAGCCGGCGTGCTTTTTGTGCCGGCGGCGGGGGCTCGCAGCGCAAGAGACCACGGCGCCGGCTTAACAAAAACCACCGGATGCAAGCAAGATAAGAGCGGAGCACGCGACGGCGCCTGGGCGTTGCAGCAAGCATAAAATATGCACACCAAGTTTTGTTCTTTTTGCCGATTACGGTATTGACAATCCTTGTCATAGCTACGGCTATGCCTTCGGATTGCCGGCTTTGGTCTAGACAAAAATAACTGCAACTTTTCCGACATTTTACACTTGGTGCAACGCCGTGAACGCCGGCGGGTGCGAAAGCGCTCCGTCGTCTTGAAGCAACCGCCGATGCGTGAACGCAGGCGCCGGGGCGCCCTAAAACTTAAAGGAAAATCCGATGGAGGGGATAATGGGGAACAGACTCATTTTGTAAACGCCCGGGTCGTGGTCGCCGGTTATGGGGTGGTACTCCGAAATGAAGTAAAAAAACGGGTTGTGGCGGTTGTAGGCATTAAACACGCTGATATTCCAATTGTATTCGGTCTTCCGTTTTTTGTAGTGGTAATCCAATCCCAAATCCAGGCGGTGGTAAGCTTCCATCCGGTAGCGGTTGCGGTCGCTGTACACCGATACCATAGCCAAGCCACCTGTCCGGTCGTCGCCGGGGAAAATATATTCGGGTAGCACCATTTGACCCACCGGTAAGGTTACGGGGAGTCCGGAACTGAAATTCCAGGCAAAGGAAAAACGTAATTTGGGCGAAATTTTGTAAACACCCACAATGTCCAATACGTGGCGGCGGTCGTAGCGGAAGGGGAATGGGCGCCCTTGGTTCAGGTTGGCAAATTGCCGGTCGGAGCGGGCCCAGGTGTAGGCGATCCAACCGGTGAGCCGGCCCGTGCGTTTGCGCAGCATCCATTCGATGCCATAGGCCGTGCCCGTGCCGCGTTTTTCCACCAATTTATCCCAATCGCTGATGGCTGTGTTGAGATAAGACGCGCCCGGTTTGTAATGTATCAGGTCGTCCATGTGTTTGTAATAGACTTCTACCGATGCTTCCCAGCGTCCGTCGGCTTGGGTATGGGCCGCACCGACGGCGGCAATCCAAGCGCGTGAAGGTGGTACACTGTCGATGGAAGGCATCCACAAATCGATGGGCATACCTGCGCCCGAAGAAGTGAGCAGGTGAACGCCTTGCTGCATACGCGAATAAGATGCCTTGACCGAAGTGTTGCCGGTGATCATATAATTGACCGAAATCCGCGGTTCGGGGCTAATATAATGCCGGCCCGGAAGGATGTAGTCCGAAAGCCGGAAACCCAAGCGGGTTTTCAGTCGCCGGGTCCAGCTTTTTTTCCATTCGCCGTAGAAGAAGCCGTCCACAGCCCTGATGCGGTAGTTGCCCCATTGTATGCTTTGATTTACTTCGGCATCGGTAAAATCCAATGCGCCGGGGCGGAAGGTGTGATGGGTAATACCGGCGCCCAGAAAAAATTTACTTTCGGGCTTGGCGGTATATTGCCAATGGCTCTTAAAGGCCAAATCGCGGATACCCGAATAATAACGCCAATCGAAAATCAATTCGTTGTCATCCCAAGTCCGGAAGCGGTTCATTAGCCGGTAGCGGGTATAGGAAAAAATTTGGCTGCTGAACCATTTACCCGTCCATTGGCGGTCCCAACGCAAGGCCGCCATATGATTACCCCAACCGGTACGCATTTTTTCCTTTTCATCGTTTGCGTGAAAAGAAACCGAAACCGCATCATCGCCATAGTACCAGCTGAGTGAAAGTTGGTCGCGGTCGGTGAGTTTATGATTGATTTTCAGGTTAAGGTCATAAAAGGTGTAACCGGCGCTGGTCTCACCTTCCGAAGCGATATAAGAAATGGAACGCGAAATCAGGTCGTAGGGCATCCGGCGTACGGATACGCTGATGGCCGTGCGGTCGCGAACCAAAGGACCTTCGGTGCCGATTTTCCAACTGAGCAGGCCGATGGTTCCGTAGGTTTTCCAATGCCGTTTGTTGCCGTCGCGCATACGCACATCCAGCACCGACGACAAGCGATTGCCGAATCGGGCCGGAAAATCGCCTTTGTAAATATCAACCTTGTTGATGGCATCGGGGTTGAAGGTGGACACAAAACCGCCCAAGTGATTGATGTAGTAGAGCGGAACGTCGTCCAGGAGGTAAAGGTTTTGGTCGGCACTTCCGCCGCGAACAAAAATACCGCTCATACCTTCACTGCCCGGTTGAATACCCGGAAGTTTTTGCAACACCTTGATGGGGTCGGGTTCGGAGAGGATGACCGGAACGGCTTGCAGTTCGGATGCGTTGAGTGATATTTTACTCATTTCGGCCCGGCGTTCCTGATGGGTGGCGCCCTGCGTCCGGATGACCACTTCGGAAAGGGTTTCGCCCGGTTGAAGGTAGAGGTCAAGGCGGGCGGTCCGGGCCGGGACTTTCGTTTTGAGAATTTCGTAGCCCGTAAACGAAGCCCAAATTTCCACACTGTCGGCTTTGACCGGCAGCGTTAAACTGTAAAAACCGTAGCGGTTGGTCGTGGTGCCCAAGCCGGATGCAGGCGCATAGATTTCGGCATCCAGAAGCCGCTCACGCGTTTGGGCGTCATACACATAGCCCGAAAGCGTTATTTTTTTCGTGCCTTGTTGGGCATTGATTTGAAGCGTGCCGGCCGGTATCAGCAGTAATAGTAGAAATAAACGGGAACGATGTATTTTCATTTTTTATTCTTTATGCATCAACAAATCAAAGTGTTTTCCGGTTTAAGGCGTAATGGTATCGGTTCGTTGGAGCAGTGAACCCACAAAACCATAGCCGCCGTCCACATTGCCGTGCGGATTTTCGTGTTCCATTGTGCCGAACGGGTCGCCGGAATAATAGTCTCCGGTGCTCAAATATTTTAAGTATTCGTAATAGGCCTCATCGCAAATGGCTTGGTAAAATACGAAGCCATTGGTGTCATCGATGTCGGTTGCATCGAAATATAAATTCACATCCATTTCCCGGCCGTCGAATCCGCGGTCGCTAAGGGCCAAAATGGTATGCCCCCAACCGTATGGTTCGATTATTTGAGTCCCGGGCGGTATGGGAAAATCACTGCTTTCGGTCAAATTATCATTCCAATAATCCATATTGGGCCGAACCACAAAAAGGTAATAGTTCGTTCCAGCCGGGTCGGCAATGTGAAGCCGTAAATGAAATGCTTTCCGGTCGTTCAGTTGAAGCATTTCCGAACCGGTGAGTTGCACGGGCAATGAGGCGGGGAATGTGGTGGCTCCGCTCAGTAATTTTCCGCCGGGAAAATGCGCTTCGATGCGATAGGTGGTGCCGGCTTGGGGGAGCGTGTGAAAATAAGAATAATTGTCCTGCCCGGGAGTGGCGGTGTCTACGGGTGTCCCGTTGCGAAATAGCACCACCCGGGCATTGCGCTCCACTTGTTCTTCGGGGCTATAATCAAAAATACCCGCCGTGTAGCCGGTAAAAACGCGGATGGTATCGTCATTGCGCAATGCGGAAAACAGGACGGGAACGCCGGCGTCTTCGTCCAGGTGGATGTTGGTAACTTTTTCGATACAACTACCGGATATCAAAGCAATAAAGGATAATAATAGCAAGCGTCGGATGAACATTGGTGTTTGTTTTGGAATAAAGTTAGGTATTTTTTGAACAATCGTTAGGTAAAACGGAAGTGGACTTTCAATTATTGTAAATGCTCCGGCAACCGCCCGGGGGCGTTTGCCTTCGCAGCTCCACAAGCCGTCGGGGCGCCGGCGGCGGAATGAAAATTCCGCTGCCGGCGGCGCAAAATTTGTTCCGGCAGACCTTTTTATCCAATCCTGCGGTAAAATACCGTCACGACCGTCGAATTCTGCTTTGTTTTTGCGCCGCCGGCCCGCGCTCACGCGCGGCGCCGGCGCCCCTTGTCTTGTTCCGCCCTTCGGGAGCCGTCGGCTTCCACAAGCCAAAGCAAATGCCGCGCCTTGTCTCCCTCCGGTGTTCCGCGAGCCCTGACGGTCTCGCTCCACTTGCTGCGGAGCCCTTCGCACTTCGCAAGCTCGGTGCTTGGTCTCCTTGCGGGCCTCGGAACCCTCCGGTTTCCTCGGCGAGCGGCGAACCCGCCCTGCGGTTTCGCCTTTGATGTTTGCAGTAGAAAATTAATCATAAACCCGGACATATCAACCGAGGCCGAATGTATCATTGTAGCCGCGCGATTTATCGCGCGGGAAAGCGATTTATCGCGCGGGAAAGCGATTTATCGCGCGGGAAAAGGCGCCATTTGATCTAGGTTAATGTATAATGCCGTTGGTGGCAGGAGACACCGGCGGAGCGGGGGAATTGAAAAATCCGGAAATCTTAAATCGCTGATCGGTAATCGGCCTTCTCCTACTGCAAACATTGAAGGCCGGCTAAGCCGGCCTTTTCAGCGCCAGCGGGCGCAGCGGTATCCTTGCGCGGCAGCCGGCGAATGTTTTTGTGCCGGCGGCGGGGGCTTCGCCGCTCCGACAAGAAGACCACGGCGCCGGCCCTACAAAAACCGCCGGATGGCGGGCAAGATAAAAGCGGAGCACGCGACCCCGCCAAGTGAACGCGCCGCCGGACAAGCCGGAGGCGAAGTCCGGCGGCTGGCGTGAACTTGTGCGGGGAGGCGCCCAAAACATCTTGTGAAATATTAGTTACCAAAAAACCCGTCAAATATCATAAAACCAAAGAATTACCACACGAAAACTTGAACAAAAACTGATAAAACGCAGAACATAACCAAGCGGCGGCTTTTAGTTTTGAGACAAAAGCAATCCGATGAACACTTCCCGGAAGCCGTCCGTTTCGCGCTACCTTTATACCTTCCTGATTATATGGTTGCTATGGTATGGATTTACCACCAGTTTGCAACCGGCCGAATGGATAACGGGTGCCGTGGTGGCGGCGCTTATTTCGTTTGTAACGGTGCGCTACTTCGAATGCTGCGACCCGATACTTTTTGCGCCCAAACACGTCGTTTGGTTTGTGGCCTACTTTTTTGTTTTCCTGGTGGCGCTGGTCAAGGCCAACTTTGACGTGGCCCGCCGGGTGTTGAGTCCGCAATTGCCCATCAATCCGGGTGTGGTAAAGTTCAAAACACGGCTCAAAAACCGCTTTGCCCGTATGGTGCTGGCCAACAGCATCACGCTCACGCCCGGAACACTGACCGTGGATGTGGTGGACGATACCTACTACATTCATTGGATTGATGTAAAAACCACCGAGCCCGATGCCGTTTACCGCGAAGTGGCTTGGCCGTTCGAACGCATACTTTTGAAAATCTACGGGGAATGACTGCTATGGTAATCAATATTGCTTTGTTTTTTATCGGGCTGGGCTTGTTCCTGGGCCTGATGCGCTTTGTGAAAGGACCCACCGCGGCCGACCGCGCGGTGGCCACCGACACGCTGTCGGTTATCGGAATTGCCGGATTGGTATTGCTGGCCTATGTTTTCGGCCGGTATATCTATGTGGACCTGGCCCTGGTGTATGCCGTGCTGGGATTTATCGGAATCATCGTTATCGCCCGGTTTATCGAAAGGGCGCTATAATAAACTTTGTGTTATGAATTGGATTTTCGACATCCTTTACTACGCCGGTCTTTTCCTGATACTTTTGGGCAGCGTGTTTCTGTTTTTGGGTGCCCTGGGGATTTACCGTATGCCGGACCTGTATAACCGCTTGCAAGCGGGCACCAAAGCCAGCACTTTGGGCGCAATGAGCACCATTTTGGGCGTGGGCTTGGTGCATCCGCAGTGGTTTGTCAAGTTGTTTATCATCGTGCTGTTCATCGCTTTTTCCAACCCGTTGAGTTCGCACGCCCTGGCCCGGGCATCGCACCGCAGCGGTGTAAAACCTTTTTTGAAAGAAGGCGGTGAAGATGCTTATGCCGAGGAAGTGGCGGCGGAAAAAGCACGCGAAACCGAAAAATCGACGCTATGATTTTGCTTATACTCTTGGTGGTTTTGGCGGTGGTTTTGCTGGCGGCGGCCGTTTATGCCACCATTCAGAAGGATTTGCTCTATGCCGTGCTGGCCACGGGTGTGGTTAGCTTGGCCTTGTCGGTGTTTTTTTACCTGCTGCAAGCACCCGATGTGGCCATTACCGAAGCGGCCATCGGCATTGCACTGACCACCATCATCTTTATTATCACCATACGGAATACCACCCGCGACGAGGACAAGTATTCCGAGGATATGATCAACCGTTTTAAAACCGAAAAGGAATGATTAAGCGCAGTTTTGTCGTTTTCCTGCTCTTGGTGTTGGGAGTGGCCGTTTACGAGGCCTTCCGGCAAGCGCCCTTCGGGCAAAACCGTATCGGCGATGTGGAAAATCCGCAAAGTGTGTCGGCTTTTTACCTGAAACATTCGCCCGAAACTTTACACACGGCCAATAGTGTTACGGCCATTGTGGTCAATTTCCGGGGTTTCGACACCCTGGGCGAAGTTACCGTGTTGTTTTTGGCCGCTACGGGATTGGCCAGTATTCTTTACCGCCGCAAGGAGGAAGAGGAAGCCGCCGAAAAGGGCCATTTACCGCAACGCATTCAATTGCCGTCGTCCGTGTTGGTGCGCACGGGGGCCAAAATCCTGTTTCCGCTTATTTTGATGCTGGGTATCTATGTGTTTGTTCACGGGCATCTGACGCCCGGCGGTGGATTTCAGGGCGGGGCCATTATTGCCACGGGATTTTTGCTGATGTTTATCACCTACAAGCGGTTTAACGTTAATCACAATGTGTTGATTTGGTTGGAAAGTTTATCGGGATTGGCTTTTGTGCTGACCGGCGTTTACGGCTTGATTAGCTACGGTTCGTTCTTGCAAAACACGGGTTGGACGGGCCGTTTGAACGATTTGATAAGCGGGGGATTAATTCCGCTCATTTACATATTTATCGGCATCAAAGTGGGCACCGAGCTCACGAACGTGTTGGATACTTTGCTTCATACCAAACCGCGACGCAATGAGTAATTACCAAGAAATTATTTCGCAATACCGCCCGCTGTTGGAAATTATTGTTTACGGTTCGGCCGTGGCGCTGATCCTTATCGGGCTTTATGCCGTGTTGGTCAAAAAACACCTTGTCAAACTGGTTATCGGGTTGTCGTTGATCGATTCGGGTGTAAACCTGCTTTTTGTGGGCGTGGGATATGTTACGAATCATACGGCGCCTATATTTTCGCCCGGCTTTGAAACGGCGGCGGATAAAATGGTGGATCCGGTGCCGCAGGCGCTGGTATTGACGGCCATTGTTATCGGATTTGCGGTAACGGCTTTGGCACTTTCGTTGGTTATCCGGCTTTACCGGCATCATAAAACGGCCAATGTGGAACAATTAAATCGATTGCGATGGTAGTAAGTCCCGTTCATCTGATTGCCGCGCCCTTGGCGGCCGCTTTCCTGATACCTTTGCTCAACAAATTGTATCGGGATGCCGCCCGTGTGGTGCCCGGCGTGGTTTTCCTGTATAATTTATCGGTTTCGTGGATATTGGTGAACCGTGTTTTTCGTAGCGGCCCCATCGTTGAAGTGATTGCCGGTTGGAAACCGCCATTCGGTATCAACCTGGTGATGACGCCTTTTTCGGCCGTTTTGGTGATGCTGGTGTCGTTTATGGCCTTTGTGATTTGGCTATACGGCTTCCGTTTCAAGCGGAGCTTGAAGGGCGGGGTGGTGATGTATTACGAGATTTTGCAAATGATGATGGCGGCCGGTTCGCTGGGCATTATCCTCACCGGGGATTTGTTCAATATGTTTGTGTTTGTGGAGATTACCGGTATTACGGCCATCGCACTCACGGCCTTTTATCGCGACCGCGACGGTGCCGAGGCGGGCTTCAAATATATGCTGTTGGGTAGTATGGCATCGGTTTTCCTGCTATTGGGCATTTTGTTGATTTATACGCAAACGGGTAGTTTGAATATGGCCCAAATCGCCGAGCGAATGCCTGCGGTGGCTACGGGCGTAAAAGTTACGGCTTTGATATTCCTGTTGATTTCCCTGGGCACCGAAGCCGAAATGTTTCCGCTCAACGGCTGGGCGCCCGATGCTTACTCACAAGCACCTTCGCCCACGAGCGCCGCTTTTGCCGCCGTGTTGGGCGTGGCGGCCATTTATGCTTTGGCGCGGGTAGGGTTTACGTTATATGACCACGGAACCGTATCGGGATTTCTGATTGCGATGGGCTTTTTGACCATGTTGTTTGCCGAAATGGCGGCTATTACTCAAACCAACCTTAAAAGAATGTTGGCCTATTCCAGTATGGGGCAAATGGGGTTGGCTATGATTGCTTTCGGGATAGGTAGCGAAGCGGCTTTGTTCGGCGCCTTGTTTTTGATTATTAACCATGCCATCATCAAGAGCTTGCTTTTTATGACGGGGAGTTATTTTATTTACAATCTGAATGACAAACGATTGCGTGCGCTCAACGGTATTCATAAGCGTTTGCCCTATGTTTCGTTCCTGTTTGCCTTGGGGGCCTTGGCCATTGTGGGCTTTCCGCCTTTTTCGGGTTTTTGGAGTAAGTTTTACATCCTTACAGCGGCGGGAGCCAAGCAAATGATGCCGTTGATTATTGGCATTTTGGCCGTAACCGTTATCGAGATGACTTATTATCTGCGGGTCATCGGGCGGATCTATTTTGCCAAGGAAGAAAGCGAGCCCGCTTCGCACAAACCGAGCATTCAGGCCTTGGTGGCCATGACTTCGTTGGCCGTATTAATCATCGTGTTGGGCTTATATCCCGACCTGATTGCCGGGTTCTTGCACAGGGCAAGTATGTTCCTGCTGGATAAACAAACCTATATTCAAACCGTGCTTCATTTATCCTAAAAGAAAAAAAATTATGGGAATCATATACGTTTTGGGGATTTTGATCATCGGGGCTTTGGCGGCTTTTTTCGTCGATGACTTAAACCGCAAATGGACGGGGCCGGTGGCTATGTTGGCCGGATTTGGTGCCGCGGCCGCTTTCGCCTTTTTACCAGGCGGAATTGTCCGTTGGCGGATATTGGGCTTTTCGATGCACTGGGAAACGGATGCCTTAGCCGGGTTTTTTGCTTGGATTGTATTGGGTCTTTCGGCCTTGGCTTTGATGTATTCGGTCAAATATATGGAAGGCAAAGCACGTCAGGGCTATTTCTATGCATCATTCCTGACCAGTGTGGCCGGTATGTTCGGAGTGGCCGTGAGTAAGGATTTGTTATCATTTTTCATTTTCTGGGAAATCATGACCTGGACGTCCTTTTTGCTGGCCATATACAATGCCTACTATGGTGTGGAAACCAAGGGAATCAAATATATTATTTTCAGTGCCATCGGGGCATATGCCATGCTCACGGCCATCGTGTTGGCTTTGGGACAATATCATAGCTTGGAGTTTAGCGATTTGATGGCAGCAGGGGCATTCCGTTTTTCGTCCGGCAACTGGTATATTCCCGTTTTGTTGCTCTTGGGATTTGCTGTTAAGGCCGCTGTGCTTCCGCTTCACGTGTGGGCGCCGGCCGTTTATCCCAAAACACCCATGTCGTTTACGGCCGTTTTTTCGGGAGCCATGTCCAAGATGGGCATATTGGGAATGTTGTTGATTTTGACCGGCATTTTCCGTTCGGCTACCGGATGGGAATTAACACTTGTTCGTTGGGTTTTGGGTTGGTTGGGCGGCTTGACGGCGGCCTGGGCCACCTTGCAAGCCATCAGGCAGAATGATGCCAAGGATTTATTGGCCTGGTCGTCGGTGGCACAGTTGGGCTACATTGTAACAGCCGTTTCCACCGGAACGCGTTTGGGCTTGATGGCCGCTTTGTATTTGGCACTCTTGCATGCAGCATTCAAAGGTTCGTTGTTTATGGTGGCAGGTGCCGTGGAAAAACAAGCCGGCACGACGGATTTCCGCCGTATTTCGGGATTGATAAAACGCATGCCTTGGACGTTTCTTACTGCCTTGATTGCCATTATTTCGCTGGCAGGTATTCCGCCATTGGGTGGTTTTGTGGGCAAATGGTTGCTTTACGAAAGTTTGATTTCCGAAACACACGCATATTTCCTGGTTATTTTGATTTTCTTTGCGTCCACATCGGCCTTTTTGTATTCCTACCGGTTCTTGTTCGGATTGTTTTTGGGTCAAGAAGAAGAGGAAGCCAAACAAATTACCGAAGTTTCTTGGTGGATGCTGATTCCCATGCTGGCCCTTTCGGCGGTGAGCGTGGTTACGGGGATGTATCCCGGCCTGATATTCCGTCCGGCAGCCCGCGCCTTGGAGAGTATCGGTTTGCCCGCAGGCCAATGGGATATGAGCATTTTGTCCAACGTATGGGGCAACCAAACCGATGTGTTTACCGTAGGAAGCACGGTGGGTATTTTGTTTGTGCTATGGGCCTTGTTTATCACTTTCAAAGGAAAGAAAAACACCCGCTGGCTTACCACCAAAGAAATTTCCACTTCGGGCGAAATACCTGCGCCGGAGGATAATTGTACTTTCCAAAGGGGATTTTTCCAACCCTTTGAACGGGCCGTCGGACGCTTGTATCGATCGAGTATGGATCAATTGTGGGAAGACATCGGGGCGGCATTGGAGGCCTTTTTTGGGTTTATTCGTAAAATCTACACCGGCAACGCACAAACCTACGCAATGTATGTTATCATATTTGTTGTTTTGTTAATCCTGTTTCGTAATTATATATTTTAAGCTATGACGGGGAATTGGTTAATCGAATTGACGGGCATTGTGCTTACGGCCTTGTTGGCCTTTACCGTGGGAATGTTCTATGGCGGTTTGCGCCGCAAAGTTATTGCGCGGGCCCAAAACCGTGTAGGACCACCTGTTTACCAGAATTTTTTGGACTTGCTCAAATTGCAAGGCAAAACCACCAATGTAACCCATGGGTTGATGACCCATTTAGCGCCCGTATGGGTTTTGGTGGCCGCCATTACGGCTCTGCTGTTTATTCCTGTTTTGCACGGTGGGTTGTGGTTTCCCAACTTCACGTTCAAAGGCGATTTGATTTTCTTGCTCTACCTGATGGTGATGGGTTCGTTGGGCATGGCACTTGGTGTGGGCGAAACGGGAAATCCCAACGGTGCCATAGGGGTATCGCGGGGTTTGTCCTTGATTACGGGTTACGAAATTCCTTTTGTGTTGTCACTGGTGGCCATAATGATTCAGTTTCACACCACTTCGCTGACGGATTTGATGCACTATCAGCAAGCTACGGGACATTGGATAGCCCGTGAGAACCCTTTTGCGTTTTTGGCGGCCTTATTTTCGGTGTTGGGCATGTTCCACTATTCGCCGTTTGACATTATCGGGGCACCGGCCGAATTGGCTTCGGGACCTATGTCGGAATTCGGCGGGAAATATTTGGGTTCGTTGATGACCGGAGGTTCCATTTTTGCCTTTGTCAAATTGGTATTAATCACCGATTTATTCCTGGGTGGAGCCGGCCATCCGGACGCATACACGGGAGCCGCAGGCGTGTTGTTGGGGTTGGTGGAATTGGTCATAAAAACATTCCTGTTGTATATGATACCTGTGAGCATAGGCATTGTGATGCCACGCTTCCGCACCGAGCAGGCCGTGCGTTTCTTTTGGCGTTGGCCTTTGCTTTTCGGTGCATTGGGTATCATTTGGGCGGTATTTTGGAAATAATCAATAAAAAAACAATCGACCATGTCGGAAACCAAAGATATACGCATCATCACACGGCCTACCAAGGAACAAATACGGCAGGCCCAAATCGATTTTGCGCCGCGTTGTACGGCGGCCGGACGTGTCAATGACAAGGAAACCCAAAAAATGGTGCAATACATTCTGAATTTTGCGCGTAAACATTCCTTATTCCTCTTGGCCTATGGAACCGGCTGCGGCGCCATCGAAATTCCCGCTACGCTCACTTCGCGCTACGATGCCGAACGTTTGGGTATTCGTGGTGCGGCCACACCGCGCCAAGCCGATGTGCTGATGATCACGGGCTATTTGTCCACCAAAACGCTCAAACGCGTTATTCGCGTTTACGAACAAATGCAAGACCCCAAATATGTGGTGGCCTTCGGTTCGTGCACCATCAACGGAGGCATGTATTTCGACAGCTACAACACCATCAAGGCCTTGGATCGTTATATTCCCGTAGATGTCTATATCGCGGGATGTATGCCGCGGCCCGAGGCCGTACTCAAAGGATTTGCCAAGTTGCAGGAATTGATCCAAAACGGAAACGCCGGAAACGGCGAGTGCTACCGTAAAAACCTGGATTGGTATCGTGCCAATCAGCAAAAGGTAATCAAAAATTGGGATTTCCCCGACGAATATAATTGGTAAACATAAAGGGATGATGACCACACAAGATATTATTCGCGCATTGAACGAAACTTTTGAACTGAAAGCCGAAGTGTTACATGGCAATCAAATTCGTGTTTCGATGCACAAAAAACAAGTTGCACCGGTTTTATTATACCTGAAAAATCAATGGGGTTTTATTCACCTGGACCATGTTTCCTGTGTGGATTGGATAGAAGAAAATGTGTTTGAACTTGTTTACATCGTTTACCGGCCACAAGACCAGCTGACGGTTTTGGTCAAAACCAAAATCCACCGCGAACATCCCGAAATGGAAAATATGGAGGGCTTTTGGCCGCATATGCGCACTTACCAACGGGAAATCCGCGAAATGTTCGGCATTGAATTTCCCGGTTTCGAAGCACCACGTGAATTTATTTTGGAAGGATGGGAAGAAATACCGCCTATGCGCCGGGATTTCGACACGCGTGGCTATGTAAAACGCACCTACACTACCCGTCCGGGCCGAGAAGATGCTTGGAGTGTGCGCGAATATATCACACGCCGCACCGGCGAAAAATTACCTGATTTTGCTAGAAAATATTCGAGAGATTAACCATGATTATGAAAACGACAAGCGAACGAAATAAACAAACCACCCTGTTTATCGGGCCGCAACATCCGGGGATTACCGGAAACATGATGGTCAAATTATTGGTGGAGGGCGACACGGTGGTCCGGGCCGAAACCCATATCGGTTATTTGCACCGTGCTTTCGAGAAACTTATTGAACAACGTAATTGGTTGCAATCCTTTACGCTGCTATGCCGTTTTTGTGTTCCCGAACCCGACCCTATGGAACTCACCTATGCCCGGGCTGTGGAAGCCATCGAAGGGCGTGAAGTGCCGCCAAGGGCCAAATATATTCGCACTATTGTGGCCGAATTGGCGCGTATTCAGTCCTTCCTGTTGTGGTATGGCGGTCAAGCGGGTTCGGCCGGGCTTTATACTTTGGGCCAATGGACGGTGGGCGACAGGAACTATATCCTGGATTTGTTCGAAGACCTGACGGGAGCACGTATTTATCACATGTATATCTGGCCCGGAGGTGTCCGTCGCGATTTACCCAAGGGCTGGGCCGACAAAACCCGCAGGGTGCTGGATTATTTGGAAAAACGTTTGGACGATTACAACCGCTTGCTTTTCGACAATGCGGTCTTCCAAAAACGTGCCCAAGGCGTGGGCATCATACCCAAAGACAAAGCCCTGGAATGGGGCGTTACGGGGCCGCCGCTCAAAGGCACGGGCATTGGCAACGATGTGCGCAAAGACGAGCCCTATTGTGCCTACGGCGAACTGGATTTCGACATTCCCGTTTACGAAGGAGGCGATGTGTGGGCGCGCGCTTTGGTGCGTCGCGACGAAATCAAACAATCCATTCGGATTATCCGTCAGGCCTTGGATAAAATGCCCGGCGGAAGTTACTACAACCGCATTCCCAACCCGATGAAATGGCGCCTTCCGGCGGGTGAAGCTTGGGTGAAAACCGAGAGTGTCCGTGGCGAAATCGGTTTTTATGTGGTGAGCGACGGAACCGAAAAACCCCGGCGGGTGCATCTGCGCGGTGCCGCCTACACGCACGGCATCAGCGTGCTGGAAAAAATCCTTCCCGGACAAAATATTGCCGATGTGTCTTTTATTCTTAATTCACTGGGTGCTTGTCCGCCCGAAATGGAACGCTAAAACCCGAACGACATGAGCATTATCGATTTGAAAGGATTGTTGGTTCCCCTGGGTGCACTCAAACAAATAGCCAAGGAGCCGCATACCATCAAATATCCCGACCAAACCAAGGAAATATCCGAGCGTTACCGCGGATTTCACTACAACGATTTGGACCTGTGTATCGGCTGCGGCAATTGTTCCACCATTTGTATGAACGAAGCCATCGACATGGTGGAAGTGGAAGACATCGAAGGCAAACCGGGCGACAGCGGCCTGCGTCCACGCATCGATTACGGCCGGTGCTGTTATTGTGCGTTGTGTGTGGATGTGTGCCCTTCGGGTTCGTTGAGCATGACCGCCGATTTTATCAAAGTTTCCGAAGACGCCTTCGATTTTTTGATGATTCCCGGCAAAGATAATCCCGGCGGTAAAGATAAAATTACTTTCGACGCTAGTACCGACACTTCGCTCAACCTGTTCGAGCGGGTGCCCATGCGCGAATTACCGCCCGAAGAGCGTGTACAATCCTTTGCCGAGGTCTTTTTGGGCTACACCGAGGAAGAAGCCCGCATCGAGGCATCGCGTTGTATCACCTGTGGTTTGTGTACCGAAAATTGTCCGGTGCACATGCACATTCCCGAATATATCAACGCCATTTCGCGTGGCGACGACGAAGAGGCCATTCGTATCATTTACGACAATAACGACCTGCCCGAAATGTGTGGCAAGGTTTGTACACGCCGGTGTGAGGATGTCTGTGCACTTCAAGTTCGCGGCGAAGCCGTGGCCATCCGTTGGCTAAAACGTTATGCTACCGAACGGGCCGAAAACGCCGATATGATCCGTCGTATTGTGAATCCCGAAATCCGCGAACCCAACGGCATCAAAGTGGGTATAATC
This sequence comes from Flavobacteriales bacterium, assembly GCA_027023475.1. Lineage (GTDB taxonomy): Bacteria > Bacteroidota > Bacteroidia > Flavobacteriales > Flavobacteriaceae > JAADED01. Next base: position 41,208 of record JALVVJ010000180.1, on the reverse strand, counting down.
GGCGCAGGACCCGCAGGACTTACGGCCGGCTACTATTTGGCGCTCAAAGGTTACGACATCACCATCTATGAGGCCAAGAGCGAACCCGGCGGAATGATTATGTACGGCATTCCCAAATACCGATTGCCCTACGACAGCATCCAAAAACAGGTGGATTATATGAAGTCTATCGGTGTGAAAATTCATTTCAACACCAAAGTGGGCAAAGATATTTCGTTCGATGAAATCTATAATAAGCACGACGCCGTGTTTATGGGTGTGGGCTTACAAAAGGGATACACTTTGGGCATCGAAGGTGAAGATGCCGAGGGCGTTTGGGCCGCCGTGGATTTCCTGGGCTTGGTAAACGAAGGCAAACGGCCCGATATGGGCAAGCGCGTGGTAGTTGTAGGCGGTGGCGACGTGTCGATGGACAGCTCGCGCGTTAGCCGTCGTTTGGGTGCCGAAGTGGTGCAATTGTATCGCCGTCGTATTGTAGACATGCCGGCCGATGACGAGGAAATCGAAGGCGCATTGGAAGAAGGCGTTCAAATCATTGAAAAAGCCATCCCCACACGTGTGATCAAAGACGAAAAAGGCCGCGTTAAGGGCATGGAATATGTGCGGGCCGAACTGGTTCCGCCCGAAGGCGGCGGCCGTCCGCGTCCGGTGCCGATCAAAGGTAGCGAAACCGTTATTGAGTGCGATAGCATCATTGCCGCCATCGGTCAAAAGGCCGATTTCGGTTTGTTGCCCGAAAAGGTTCAAAACAGCTTGACTTTCGAGCGTGGAAAAATCAAAGTGGACGACGAACGCCGTACGGGTTATCCCAAACTTTGGGCCGGCGGTGATGCGGTAAAATACGGCCGTGTGGATGCCATTTCGGCCATAGCCGACGGTTTTTATGCCGCCGAAAGTATCGATGCCTATTTTATGCAGGTGAAAGCATAAGGACGAGAAAAATTTTTTAGGGCGCCCCCCGCACAAGTTCACGCATGCCGGCGTTCTACGCCTTCGGCTTGTCCGCAGGCGCGTTCACTTGGCGGGGCCGGGCTGTCCGCTCAAATGCGGCTCGGGTAGTGCCGTGGTTTTGCGCGGGCTACGCCTGCGCCCGCCCGTGCGTAGGGCTTCCTCCGGTCGCCTCCACCGGGCGGAAAACCATCGGCATCCCCTTCGCCGCATAACCGCTCCCATCCCTGGCGCTTTGGCTCGGGCTTCGCCCTCGAATAATGAACACCGAACAATCGAACGCTGATTTGAAAATTAAAAATCGGAAATCTTAAATCGATTAATCGTTAATCGATGTTCTCCTACTGAAAAAATTGTAGCGGAGCGAGACCGGAGGGCTCGCGCAGCCCGCGGCAGACCACAGGGCTGACGCGGTGGCGGAGGGAGACACCACAGGTGGCTCCCGGAGCTGCGGAGCGAAACGCCGCCAGGCGGTTTGCGAAGCCGCGAAACAAGACAAGGCGGGGCACTTGGCGAGGGACCCGGGAAGCCGAAGGCTTGTGGAGCGACCTGACAAAAAACGTCGTTCCGGAATAAACCTTAGTCTCGCGCACCGAAAATTCCGCTTCCGATGCGTATCACATTGGCGCCTTCGGCCAAGGCCAAGTCATAGTCGCCCGTCATGCCCATGGACAGGTAATCAATGCGGGGAAATTGCCGGCGCAGTTCGTCGAACAGCGCTTTGAGCCGGGCAAATTCGCAGCGCACCTGTGCTTTGTCCGGCGTAAGCGAAGCCATGCCCATTAGTCCGCGCAGTTCCACGTGTGGGAATTCACCGGCACGGTATTTTTCCAGCAAATCACGGTAAGCGGCTTCGCTCAAACCGAATTTGGTTTCCTCGCGGGCTATTTTGATTTGGAACAACACCGGAATAGTGCGTTGATTTTTGGCCGCTTGCCGGTCGATTTCGCGCAGGAGTTTTTCGCGGTCCACACTGTGGATGAGCCAAACGAACGGAGCGATGTATTTGACCTTGTTGGTTTGCAAATGCCCGATCATATGCCAGCGAATATCAGTTGGTAAAACCTCGTGCTTGGCCCGCAGTTCCTGCACTTTGTTTTCGCCGAAATCCCGTTGGCCGCAATCATAGGCCTGCCGGATAAGTGCGGCCGGTTTGGTCTTGGAAACGGCCACCAAAATACCGCCTTCCGGCAATGCTTGGCGGTAGTGTTCCAGTTGCTTGCAAAGGTTTTTCATATCAGAACTCAAAGATAAACAAACCGCTCAACAGTTTGGGTTCGATGTAGGTGCTTTTGGGCGGCAGGGTTTGTCCGGCATCGGCCTTGCGTTTGATGGTGGAAAAAGGCACAGGGGGGAGGAACAAAGCCAATTGGCACTCGCCCGCTTTGAGCCGTTTGGCAATGCAAATGCGGCTGTTTTTGGCCGGACAATAAATCAGGTCGGAAAGGTTGTTTACCGGAATAATTTCCTTGAAAATGACGTTATTGACCGTTTCGGGCACGCTCCAACCGCGCTCGAAGTAGCTTTGCGGGATGCGGATACTGTAAAAATCCCGTCCGTGCATCAACACCACTTCATCTTGTTCGGGTGGGGAGAAATTTTCCATAGCTTGAACGCTAAAAGGGCCTTCCAGTTTTTTCAAAATATCGGAAAAGCCGGTATCCAGTTTGCGAATACCGCGGTTGTAGCCGTAGATTTTCAATTGATCCCAAGGCAGGAAAAAGGCCATAAAAAAGTTGTAGAACTCCAAGCCCGTATGATAGGGATTTTCGGCCTGCATTCGTTTTTTGAGCCGGGCGGAGCTTTCAACGCGATGGTGGCCGTCGGCAATATACAGGGCGTCGAAGGATGCAAAGGCCGATTGCACGGCGTGAATTTGTTCGTGCCGGGCCACGGTCCACACTTCGAAAACGGTGCCGTCGGTCATGGAAAATTCGTAAATGGGAATGCCGGTTTGTACCCGGGCAATGATTTCATCCAGTTCGGACGAAGGTTTGTGGGCCAACAGCACCGGCTCGGCGTTCATTTTTACGTTGTAAAGATAATCGGCAAAAAGTCCGGCCCTTTTGTCCATCACATCCTCGTGTTTTTTGATCCGGCCTTCCAAATATTCGTCGGCCGAAGCCAGTCCCACCAGTCCCGTAAATTGTTCACCTGTTTTGGCGGTGATGCGCATCACGTAGAGCGAAGGAATATTGTCCTGAACAAAAATATTGTTGTTCAAGAATTTTTTCACCCGCTTGCGGATGGCTTGGTGCCGTTTGCCGGCAGGCAGATTTTTGATATAGGGTTTGGCAATAATGTTCAAAAACGAATAGGGGTTATTGCGCAAAATCCGGTTGATTTCGGTATGCGAATAGGTTTCCACCGAATAGGAAGGCACCAGGCAGGATTTGTTTTTTACCGGACGGATGGCTTGGAAAGGACGTATTTGACTCATAGGATACCGCGCTTAATGGTATCCTAAATTTAGGATGCAAAAAACATTCGGATAGTGATAATCATCAATTTTGGGCCGAATATTCCAAAGGCCACACATCATTGGCCGGTATCCAAAATGTATTTCCGTCCACCGTTTGCACCTGCAACCAATCTTTTTCGCGTTTCAAAATACGCACTTTGGCACCTTCGTGTATTTTTCCATCGGTTTCGGCCGCCAAGGACGGTTCCGTATACCGGGCCGTTTCCCCGGGTTGAACGATGCCGTGGGGAATGGCCGCCCTGTGGCGGGCACCATAGTATCCTGCATAGGCCAAGAACCATACCGTTAGCATCAGTAAGGCCAGGGTGAAAAACAAACGCTTGCGTGTGGGCGTTTGCACAAGCAAGTAAGCCACGGCAAAAAAGAAAGCCAGCCAAATAGCCGTCAAACTGATCCAACCCCAAGTGAGTAAATCCAGCATTCCGGTATATCCCTTATAGAGCCGGTGGAAAAAGCCTTCGGGAAGCGGCGTAAAGCGGTCGATTAAATTCCTGCGGGTGAGTGCCAAATTGTTGCGCGCCGCATCCAAGTGCGGGTCCAGTTGCAAGGCTTTCTCGTAGTAGTAAACGGCCTGTCCTTTACGGTTGAGTTGATAGGCGGCGTTGCCCATATTCAAGTAGAGTTCGGGCGATTCGTATCCCGATTGCAGGATGCGGTTGTAGGCATCCAAGGCCTCGGCATAGCGGGCTTGGTCGTAGAGCCGGTTGGCCGCACTAAACAAACTGTCGGGCGTTTGGGCGTAAAGCCCCGGAATGCCGGATAACCATAGCAGGAAAATATAGCGAAGCGCTCTTTTCATTTTTTTAGTTTTTTGTCCAATTGCGTGAGTAGGTCTTTGATTTGGTCCAAATCCGATTGCCGTGCCGCGTCGGAGCCCGGGGCATAACGGGCCATATCGATGCGGTTCCATAAATCTTGCAAACGTTCTATCAGGTCGTTGCCCGGATTTTTTTCGTGCAATTTTTCCAGCACGCTACGACGGTTGAGCGCATTGGCCGGCAGGTTAAGCCGGTTTTTGAAGTAAGTCATCAAGGCCTTTTCCAGCAGGCCGTAAAAATGTTCTTTGTCTCCGGTATGTTTTCGTGCATCGGAAAGCAAGCGGCGAATGTAGCGGCTTTCGCGTTCGTTGCGCAGTTTTTCGGGATCGATCCGGCGATTGCGGAGCACGAATACCGTTAGCCATACAAGCGCAAACAACACAAAGGGCGCCCACATCCACCGGCCGAAGGCCGGGCGCAACACAAAAGCCCTGTGGCCCGTTTGCCGCCACCGGCCCTTATGGGCTATGCCGTTAAGCCGGTTGCCCGGTGCGGCAGGCGTCGAAGCCGTAGGGGAAGGGTTTAGCGGCGCGCCGCTTACCTTGACAGGCGGGAACGACTTGGTTATCCGTTTGTATTCCTTGGCATACGGGTCGAAATAGACGAACGAAACGGACGGTAGTTTGACGGTGCCCGGTTCTTGCGGAATCACGGTGTAAACATCGCTCACCGTGCCGCGATAGCCCGAAAAGGTGGGTGTGGTTTTGACCCGGTGTTCGGGGTCGTAGGTTTCCCAGGCGGGCGGGAAAACGGGTTTGGGCAAATCGAACATATTCAGGTTGCCTTTGCCCATCACCTTGACCGAAATGTTCAGGTCGCGACCGGTTTGCACTTGTGTGGGCACGGCATCCACCAGAAAATCGAATGTGCCCACGGCACCCGAAAAATCCACGGGTTTACCTTTTTCGGGCAAGGGCTTCACGTTCACCACCACCCGGCCGGAGCTCAAATGCAATGTTTGCGACTCATCGTCGTAGTATTGAATCATCCCCCATTCGCGCAAAACTCGCTTGATTATGACCACATCAAACCGCTGCGGCGTGATAACCAATTTACCCTCGTGTTGCGGAATGAGCATCATGCGCCGCAAGGCATAAACACGGTATATTTGGCCGTTGATGGTGTCGCGTCCCAAATCTTCGAACTTGTCGGAAATGGTTTCGGCCCAAAAACCCTTGGGTTCCGATATATTGGGCTGGGCCATATCGGCCACGCGGGTCCCCTTGCGAAAGTACATTTTATACACTGCGCCGATGGCTTGTCCCACATAGGGATTGCGGTTGGTGAGTTCCAAGCGCAAAAAAACATCTTCGTTTCCGCCGGATGCCACCGCTTGGCGGTTTCCGGGTTTGGTGTTTTGAATGGCGGCATTTCCGGCACGCGACGATTTGAACACCTGAATGCGGATGGGCTGCGTATGGTATGTTTGTCCGTCCACCACTGCCGTAGCAGGTTCGATTTGTAAATTTCCCGCACGTTTGGGTGCAAGCACGTAGGAATAGGTGTGTTGTTCGGTGCGCGTTACCTTTCCATTCACAATCCTCACCGACGTTCCCGACGATTGCAAAGGCCCCATCACCACATAAAAATCATCGAAAGCCGGCGGTTCGAATCGTTCGGGAGCACGGTTGAGCATAAAATCCACACGCAAGCGCTCGTCTTGCGTGATTTCGCTTCGCGTAGCCGACGCCTTAAACTCCACTTGTGCGTGTAGCCAAAGCGGCAGCCATAGTAGCAAAAATATGCCGAAATGTCTCATTCTTTTGTTTTGCATACCGCATTTGGGATTAGCAAAAAAAATGCCTGAAAGCATAAACTGACAAAATGTTTTTGTTCAAAGGAACGAATTTTTTTCCGTTGTCGTATATGGGATTTTTCTAATATGTTTGCTTAGGGTTTATGAACCATTTTTACCACTTTGTCCAACGTCATTTATTAAGGGTGTCAATTGCAGTTTCATCAAATAATGTCAATTGAACAGGGATGATTTTTTCTATTTTTTCGGTTGTTAATATTGATTGGTTATTTTTTATTCTATTAAATAGTTCATCGTTTGTAATACTGTTTTTTAACTTAAAATTTGACAACAAAGCTTCATAAATCGCATTTCTATTTTCTTCTTTTCCGCCAATGTGATAAAAATGTTCTTTTGTTGCAACATAACAATCTTTCCAAACAGAAAATATATAGTCGTTAGTTCTATATTTATTACTTAACCAAGTGGACAAAACAAATTTTGCTTTTGAATTGAATAAAAATTTTTGTAATTCAAATTCATCTTTTTCACTCCAAGAATTGAAATAATCAGTGTGTCTGCCGATATATGGCGGGTCGGCATAAATCAAATCATTAGGATTGACTTCTTTGAGTGTTTTTTTAAAGTCCTGTGTTTTAAATTCGTAATCTCCAAAATTTATTATTTGAGAAATATTTTCAACTTGATTGGCTATTTTGGTTATTAATGCAGGCGCAAATCGATTTGGTTTACGACAAAACGGCACATTAAAATCACCCTTTTGATTAAATCTCATCATTCCGTTAAAGCACGAACGGCTTAAAAATAAAAAATCCAGCGGATTGCCTTCTTCATTAAATCTTTGCCTGACATCATAATAATAGCTACCTTCCGATTTTAATAGTTTTTCACCTTCAACCGTTAGAAAATTTCTGACAATTACACTTGTGATTTCTTTATTTTTTAGAGCGTTATAAAAGTTAATAATATGCTGATTTGTGTCACATAAAAGTGCTTTTTTGGGTCGAATATTAAATGCCACAACGCCTGTTCCCATAAAGGGTTCTACCCATCTATCAAATTCAATTCCTTCAATATTTGAAGCAATCCAACCCACAAGCTTGGATTTTATGCCTTGTGATTTTATAGGTGGTATAAAAACCGTTTTATTTGTCATTTTTATTTTTCCTTTTTTTGGCGTGTTTTGCCACTACTTTACCAAACAAATCTTTCCGACCTTTAAATTCCAAGAAATCCCAAATATTTGTAATCTTAATGGTTTTGCCATCTTTTATCATAGTAGCAGTTCCGTAGTTCATCCAGTATTCATCAAACCATTTTTCGCCAAGTTTACTGAACACGCCATTTCCTTTTTTCAAATCTTCAATATCTTTAATGGAACCAATATTTGCCGTATTTCCCGAACCTTGGCTATCGCTTGCAATTTTCCATTTGGGTGCCACAAAAAATTCAAAATCTTTGATTACCGAAGCTATGGATTTTAGGTTTTGAATAGTCGTTACTTTCCTGTCTTTGACAGGATCATTGTCTTTTCCAAGTTCGGCTTCTAATTCATTAACTTGATAAAGTTCCGTTTCAACTAAATCATCTTCAAAATCGGTTCTTGTGTAGATAATTCCGAGACAATAATGTCCTGTATATTCGTTGTATGGAAATTGAATGTTTTTTGATTTGTCTCTTTCTTTGAAGTATGCTCCATGACTACCAAGTGTAAATCCGGCTACTTTACCATTTTTTCGATATGTAGTTTTAATATCAACGGCAAATTTGATTTTTTCATTTTCATTGCTGATAAATGTTAAATCGGGATACCAATTTTGATGTTCGGCAAGAATAATTTTATAATTGTTTTTCTCTGCAAATCTCAAAATCTCAGGAAAGATGTGAATTTCTAAAATTTTTGAAATGATTTTAGTATCCGATGAAATGGTGTAAATATTTTTGTATATATCAATAAAACCTTTGATAGTCCATTCTCCTGTTTCGGTTGAAACATATTGTTGCAATTCGTCCACGAAGCCGTAAAGTGCTTTTTCAAACTTTTTAATATGTTGCCTTTTGGTCATCAATTTTTTTATTACAAAGAAAAGTTTCTTATAGTCGGAATTTTTTTTGCAAATATCATCCTCATGCCATTTTCAAAGGTAATTATTTTTCTTCCCACAAGGGGAAAAATTTTTCCCGTTTTAACCCATTGCCATGTCAATTATACACCCTGCATTATTTGTTTGTAAAGGTAAAAAATTCCTTCTTAAATTCGTAATAATTAACATGCTACGGTTTGTAATATCTATTAAATATCCACTATGTGATAAGTTAGAAGGGCTTAATAAAGTGTAGTGAATGTATTGGTCTCCGACGTTTTTTTAACCTCTCCCGAACACCGCGCAGCAATATATCGGGGATTACAAGAAACTACGTTTCCAATGATACGCCCGCTAAAAAACCCAATAGGTTCCCAAACCGATATATTGCCCGTGTGATGCGGCCAGGTTGGTGTAGCCCAGCAGATTATCCGCCATCAAATAGGCGTGCCACGGCCCGATGTGCCATTGCACCCCCAGTCCGATATTGTGCTTGATGTAGGCATCCAAACCGTAGGTCAGCCGGAATTGCAACCAGCGGGCGGCCACCCATTGCAGGTAGGCGCCGGCACCCCAGTAAGGTTTCCCTTGCAGGTTTTGGTAAAACAACACGATGCCGGCATAGGAATGCGGCTTGCCGGGTGCGTCGTAGTCCCCCCTCCCGGGGCGGTAACAGGCATAGTCGTTGATTTTCCGGCCCGGAAAAGTGTAGCGTAAAGAGGTGTAAAGTTTGAAAGGCCGCATTTTAAAAAACACGGCACGTAGCGTGTCGGTGGGCACCTTTTCCTTGAAATCGTCGCGCACCTGACCCCAATAATCCACCGGATTTTCGGGAAATACCACGTCAATACCTTCGTAGCGGTAGGAACCGTGGGAATAAAGCGAATAATTGTCGTCGGCATAACGGATAAAACCCAAATCCTCAATACTTAGGGCCGCTTCCCAACGGGCATTCAAGGGTTTGCGAAAACCCAAATCCATACCCAATCCCCAGTTGTTGGTGCCGGTTATCCGGTCGATGATGTCCCGCCTCACCGCCGCTTCGTTTACCGACGATTGGCCGGCCTTGTCTTCCAATATCAAACGGCCCAAACCGGAGCTGTGGACTTGAAGGTTGATGTGGTCAACCACATGGGTGTAGTAATTGTTTTGACCGGAGGGTTCGTAGTAGAAAGTCCCGCTGTTTCCGTAGGAACTGATGTTTCCGGCGCTGTTGTAAATTTTGAAATTGATACCGGTTTTCCAACCCGACGGCCAGTTTTTAGCCCAACCGGCAAACAAGACATGCACCAGTTCGGTGTTGAAATTCAATTCGCGGAAATAAACCTTTTCACCGGGCCGGTCGAGGTTGCCATACAGTGCCAAACGATAGAATGATACCGGATGAAAAGCCCAGACGTGAAATTGGGTGTAAAGCCCCAAGCGGAATGCTTGCTCATCCTTTCGCCAACCGGCGGCCAGCCACAGGTTTTTGTTTTCCAACAAAAGGCCTTGACTAGGACGTATGTTTTCCAGTGCCAGCCGCCATTTGTCGTTGAAATCACGCCCGTCGGCCGCAAAAAGGTCGTAGGTCGTGGGGCCCGATAGTTTAACCTGAAACTGTGTTTGCGGAATCAAAGGCGTTACCAACCAAAAACGGGCTTGTCCGGAAGCCGGATCGGAAAATACCGCTGCCGGATGGCGCCGGAAATCATAGGTCAGCAGGTCGAATTGTGCACGCAATTCCTGCGTAAAAAACAAAGCGCCGAATATTAAAATCCAAATTTTTTTCATCATTTCCCTTTGAGTTCCTACTGCATCAAGGCATAAAAATCCGCCTTGGATTTGACGGTAAATTCACGTTCGTCGTTGCGTATGTCGGTGGTATCCAGCCGGCGGAGGGTCAAAAACATTTGCTTGGTAAGCACAATTTCGGGCACGCTGTCTTTGATAATCGTGTAGCGGAATTCGTGGTAGAAGGCCTGATTGCCATTTCCGGGTGCAATGGTGTCGGCAAAGCTTGTAATCACGGCGCCGCTTCCGCGTGCCCATTCCACACGATAGGCAAAGCGAGTAGGAAAGGGATTATGCACATCGAAATAAAAGACCAATTTTTGAAGGCCGTCTTTGATTTGTTTGATTTTGAAAACTTTCATGGGAATGGTGTCGTGCAGTTCCACCACCGGTTGGTTTTGCACATAGAAATCCTCGCCCTTCAAGCGGGCGTAAAACAAATCGAAGGTCCAGGCGGGACGGGCTTCGAAATCCTCGCCTTGGTTCCAATCCACCTTACCGATGCACCCGGCCAAGATGGGAACCAAAACCGCCAAAATCCAAACATTTTTCCTCAACTCCTTGAATTTTATGTAATTTTATCGGGCAAAATTACGATATTATCATTAAACCCGTCACGATGTCCCGATCGTTCACTTCCGCTTATCTCATCAAAATCATCCTGCGTTTTTTTGTGGTCTATGCTTTGCTTTTCGCCGCTTACCGCTTGGTGATATTACGCAGCCGGCCCGATTTCTTTACCCTTCAAACGGCCCGGCAAACCGATTTATTGTATCGTGCCACGGGTCATCAAACCACTTGGAAGGTTTTGCCCGACGGTGCGCGCGTGGGCATTTTTGACAACGGGCGGTGGATATTGAATATCATCGAAGGTTGTAATTCGGTGAGTATCCTTATTTTGTTTCTGGCCTTTGTGTGGGCCTTTCCTGCGCCTTGGAAGGAGCGTTTGTGGTTTAGCGGGGCCGGAAGCGCCCTTATTTGGATAACTAATCTACTACGGCTATGGGTGTTGGGCCTGGTGTATGCCTACCGGTATTCATGGTTCGACCCGATGCACCGGGTTTTTTTTCCGGCCGCGATCTACGGAATGGTGGTTTTGCTGTGGATTATTTGGGTGCGCCGGATGATGCGCCGGGGCGTGGTTTAAAGTGATTTTTTTGTGCTTTTTCGCTGTCGAACATTTAACAAAGAGCCGCACGGAGAAAAATACAGGACTCCATGAAACTGAATTTGATTTTTTACCACAGCATCGCACTGAGTTTTCTGTGGTTTGTTCCTTTTTATTTAACTACAAAGTTTCGCTGAGTACGGCACAGCGTCGCGCAGAGTTTTTTTAAATTATTTTTTGATTTGCTATTGTAAACATTGAAGGAGGCATGTCATTTTGACGAACGCAGTGAGGAGAAATCTCATCACAGATGAAGCAGGAGATTTCTCAGTCGTTCCCTTCGGGAACTTCTTCGAAATTACACCGTTCTCCTATTGTAAACATTGAAGGACATTGGTATTTTCCAACCCGGTATAATCTTACAAGAAATTAACCCTCTGTGTTACTCTGTGAAATAACCTCTGTGCCCTCTGTGGTTTATTCCATTTAATTTAACCACAGCGTTTCACGGAGTTTTTTTATTATCAGGATTCACCGGAACGTAGTTTGAAGCGGATATAGGTGATTTTTTTATCCTCGGCTAACCATTTTTGCTCGTAAAAAGTTTGAATGCCCGTAGCTTCGTCGGGGCTATACGGATTGTTGTAAATGTCGGCATGGGCATACAGGATTTCGTGCCCACCGGCTTCCAGGATGCCCAGCGTGTAGCCGTAAAGGAATTCGCTGTCGGTTTTCAAGTGCAGAATGCCGCCGGGTTGGAGAATGCGGGCATAGCGGTTCAAAAAAGCTGGTTGCGTAAGCCGGTGTTTGGTGCGTTTGAATTTGATTTGCGGGTCGGGGAAGGTGATCCATATTTCCGACACCTCACCCGGGGCAAAAGCCCCTTCGATCAGTTCGATTTGCATGCGCAAAAAGGCCACATTTTTCAACCCCTCGTCCAAGGCCGTTTTGGCGCCGCGCCACATCCGGGCACCTTTGATGTCGATGCCTATGAAATTTTTGTCCGGATACTTGCGGGCCAGGGCTACGGTATAATCGCCTTTGCCGCAACCCAATTCCAAAACCAAGGGATTGCGGTTGCCAAAAAAATTCTTGTGCCACCGCCCGCGTAGCGGAAATGTCCGGTTGATCAATTCCTCGCGACCGGGTTCAAAAAAATGTGGGAATGTTTTGTTCTCGGCAAAGCGTTTCAGTTTGTTTTTCCGGCCCATAAAATGGATTTTTTTCGAATCACAAAGGTAGGGAGATTAAGCGTTTTCCGGTTGTTTTTATTTCTTTGCGGGACAGGTATATTGTTTGCGCTTGGGTATCAGGGCAAAAAAAACATGTTCGTAGTAGTGCCGTAAATATTTCCCCCCACGCGTACGCACATAGGCGGGAATACTTGCATAAAACGCCCAATGGGCCCTGACGATGGCCCAAGTGTGCGCGGGTTTGCCTTGCAACAAAAAACGCAAGCCGGCCGCACCGTCCAGAAACAAACGGACAAAAATCACGGGAAACACCAAGACGCCCGGCAGGTTTTTCAGGAGCATGCGCAGGTTGTTGCGAAAATTCAAGAAGGTTTTATGCGGGTGTCCGTAGGCCAAGCTTCCGCCGCCGGCATGCCAAACCCGGCTTTCGGGTTCATAGACCAATCGCCATCCCGCCCGCCGCATACGCCAGCACCAATCGATTTCTTCCTGATGCGCAAAAAAATCTTCGTCGAATCCGCCGGATGATAGAAAATCCTCTTTGCGCACCAGCATACAAGCGCCCGAAGTCCAATGCACATCGTAGGAACGGTCGTATTGGCCGGCATCTTTTTCGCGCAAATCTCCCACCCGGCCGCGGCAATAAGGATAACCGAAAAAATCCAAGAAACCTCCGGCGGCGCCGGCATATTCGAAACAATCCTTTTGATGATAGTCCAATATTTTGGGTTGCACCGCCACAATGCCGGGCTCCGAAAGCAAACGGCGGCGCAGGGGTTCCAGCCATCCCGGGCTCACTTCCACGTCGGTGTTGAGCAGCACCACATAGGGCTCGTTCACTTTTTTCAATCCGCGGTTGTAGCCGCCGGCAAAGCCGTAGTTCTTGTCCAAGTCGATGCGGGTTACATCAGGAAAATGTCGGGCCAAAAAAGTCCGGCTGTCGTCGGTGGAGCCATTGTCGATAACATACAAGTGTGCGCCGGGTGTATTTTTTACCAGCACGGGCAGGAATTTTTCCAACCAATGCCGTCCGTTGTAGTTGAGCAGCACAACCGCCGTGTCGTATGCCTTGGATTTATGCAAAGCGTGGTAATTTTTTCAGAAATTCGGTGCGTCCGTCGGGATACACACGACAAAGATAGTGTTTCCGCCCGTTGCTAATCATCAGGTAAGGTGCGCCCAAAACCGTGTTGTAGCGGGCGGCTTGGTTGAGCGTGTCGGGCGTGAGCTTTTGTTCGGGCCGCTTGCACTCCACCAGCATAAAGGGCCGGTTTTGGCGGTCGAATACCACGATGTCGAAACGTTGGGTGCGGCCGCCCACACGGATGGCCTTTTCCACCGCTATAAGTCCTTGCGGATAGCCCGCCGCCACAAGATAGCGGGCCAGGTGTTGGCGCACCCATTCTTCGGGTGTGAGCCGGACGCTTTTCCGCCGGAAAGGGTCGCGCACATACCAAAGCCCTTGACGCACGAACACCGCGTCCTCTTCCAGGGGCGGAAAATCCAAAGCGGGATAATCGGGCTTCACCGGTATCAGCTTTTGGCTTCCACGATAAGGCCTTCGCCGGCTTGGCGGATGTCGATCAAATCCTTTTTGCGCAGCCCTTTGACGGCTTTGTCCCATTTTTTGTTGCTCAAACCCGAAGCGGCTTTGAGTTCTTCCAATGGCTGGGGCGATTGTTTTTTGAGCAATTCCCAAACGGTTTTTTCGGCTTCGGAAAGTTCCACGGCCTTTTTTTCGGGACGCATTTGCGGGAAAAAGATAACTTCCTGGATGCTGTCGTTACCGGTAAGCAGCATAGTCAGCCGGTCGATGCCAATACCGATACCCGCCGTAGGCGGCATGCCGTATTCCAGGGCGCGCACAAAGTCGTAGTCGATATACATGGCTTCGTCGTCGCCTTTTTCGGAAAGCCGCAATTGTTCTTTGAAGCGTTCCAATTGGTCGATGGGGTCGTTGAGCTCCGAATAGGCATTGGCGATTTCCTTGCCGTTGACAATGAACTCGAAGCGTTCGGTCAGGCCGGGTTTTTCGCGGTGTTTTTTGGTCAGCGGGCTCATTTCCACCGGATAGTCGATGATAAAGGTGGGTTGAACGTAATGTTTTTCGGCAAATTCGCCGAAAATCTCATCGATGAGTTTGCCTTTGCCCATGCTTTCGTCCACTTCCAAGCCCAAATCCAGGGCGATTTGCCGGATTTCGTCTTCGGACTTGCCGTACAAATCATAACCCGTATGTTCGCGGATGGCGTCCAGGATGGGCACGCGCGGATAGGGCGCTTTGAAGTCAATGATCCGGTCGCCCACTTTCACTTTGGTGTCGCCGTTGTTTACTTCGCGCACCACGGTTTCCAGGAGTTCTTCGGTAAAACGCATCATCCACCGGTAGTCTTTGTAGGGCACGTAGAGTTCCAGCACCGTAAATTCGGGGTTGTGGGTGCGGTCCATGCCTTCGTTGCGGAAGTCTTTGGCAAATTCATACACGCCGTCGAAACCGCCCACAATCAGGCGTTTGAGGTAGAGTTCATTGGCGATGCGCAGGTAGAGCGGAATGTTGAGTGCATTGTGGTGGGTAACGAAGGGGCGCGCTGCCGCGCCACCCGGAATGGGTTGCAGGATGGGCGTTTCCACTTCCAAGTAGCCGTGCCGGTCGAAAAAGCGGCGCATGGCGTTGATGATTTTGCTTCGTTTAACAAAGGTTTCTTTGACGTGGTCGTTGACAATCAGGTCCACATAGCGCCGGCGGTAGCGCAGTTCGGGGTCGGAAAAGGCGTCGTGCACCCGGCCGTCGGCATCCACTTTGACCACGGGCAGCGGACGCAGGGCTTTGGCCAGCACTTTAAGCCGGCGTGCGTTGACGGTGATTTCGCCCGTTTGGGTTTTGAACACTTCGCCGCACACGCCGATAATGTCGCCCAAATCCAGCAGTTTTTTGAACACTTCGTTATACAAACTTTTGTCCTCGCCCGGGCAGAGTTCATCGCGGTTGAAATAGACCTGAATGCGTCCGTGGCCGTCTTTGAGCACGGCAAAGGAGGCCTTGCCCATAATGCGGCGCGACATGATGCGGCCGGCGATACACACTTCGCGGCCTTCGTATTTATCGTAGTTTTCCAGGATATCGCTGCTTGTGGCCGTTACGGGAAATTCCTCGGCCGGATAGGGTTCGATACCGGCTTTGCGGAGTTTTTCCAGGGCTTGGCGCCGTTGGATTTCCTGTTCGGAAAGTTTACGCGTCATAGAGCATCGGAATTTGCACAAAGATACGACATCCATACTATTCGTTGGCGGATTGTTTCGGGCGCTCCGAAACCCGCCTTGGGGCGGTTTTCTCCCGACAATGCTGTGCATAGTGCGGGACAAGTTATGCGGTTTCGTGAGCCGGCGCCCGCTTGTCTCCCTCCACGGCTCCACAAGCCGGCAGGCCTTCGCTGCGCTCCGGCCTTTGTCTTGTTCCGCCCTCCCGACATTGCTGCGCAATGTGCGGGACAAGTTCCGGGAGCCGGCACGCTCCGCCTGCGGCTTCGCGTTGGTCTCCCTCCGCTCGCTTCGGAGCCGCTTTACGTCTCCTCGCGGCCCTCGGAGCCCTTCGGTCTCCTCGGGAAGCGGCGAAACCGCTTTGCGGTTTCGCCTTCAATGTTTACAGTAGCGGACAATCATAAACCCGGATATTCCAACCAAGGCCGGATGTTTCATTGTGGACGCGCGATTTATCGCGCGCACCTTAATTATCGCGCCAGGGATGGGAGCGGTTATGCGGCGAAGGCAATGCCGTAGTTTTTTCCGCCCGGCGGAGGCGACCGAAGGAAGCCCCACGCACGGGCGGGCGCGGGCGCGCGTGCTGCGCGCCCGCGCAAAAAACCGGCATTTACCGAGCCGCATTTGAGCGGACAGCCCGGCGGGCGCCTGGGCGTTGCAGCAAGCATAAAATACTCACACCAAGTTTTGTTCTTTTTGCCGATAACGGCATTGGCAACCCTCGCCATAGCTACGGCTATGCTTTCGGATTGCCGGCTTTGTTCTCGACAAAAACAACTGCAACTTTTCCGACATTTTACGCTTGCTGCAACGCCGTGAGGAACAGCCGGCGTGAGCGTGCTCCGTCATCGCGAAACGACGGCTGAGGCGCCGCCGCGGCGCGCACAAGCGCGCCGAGCGGATGGGCGGACGTAAACGATTGAAAATCAATAAGTGCCCCGCCCAGCGGCGAAGCCGCTGGGCGGGGCGCCGGTAAATCCGGTTCCAACGTCCGGCCATCCGCAGCGGGCATCCGCCCGCCGGCGGCGCCCCGAACGCCTGCGCCCGGGCGCCCAAAAAAAATACTTTGTCATCGCCTTGGGATGCCGACGATAACTTTTTTGGCTATCTTTGTTAAAAACATTTTTACAAAAACGCATCAGGCCGGTATATTTTGGGAGCACTGCACAAAATAAAAGTCCTTTCCCTGATATTTGTCCTGCATTTTTTGTCGGCACATGCGGCTCGTGCGCAAGCCATCGTGCGCGGAACCGAAGATTTCTACCATCTGAAAACAGGCGGCGGACTTAATCAAAACAGCATCACGTGGTTTGTTCAGGATACGCTGGGCCAAATGTGGATTTCGACCAAGGACGGGGTGATACGCTACAACGCCAAGCGTATGTTTGTTTACAAAAAAGGGCTGGGGGACAATGCCATTGGCGATAATTTTATTCCGGCGGTCTATAAGGCGCGCAACGGTGAACTGTGGATTGTGAGCCAAAAAGGGGCCGGCCGGTATGACGCGGGAAAGGATGTTTTCGTTTGGCCCGCCAATGAACGGCTTCGCAAGGGAAACCTGACAAGTATGAGCCAAGATGCGGCTGGGCGTTTTTGGTTTTTGGATCGTGAAGCGCAAAGTTTGCTGGTTTTCGACGAACAAACCGGCCGTGTGCGGGAAATATTTTACCGGCCCGAAGCCGGCGAACATATTTTGCGGCTTTTTCCGGGCCGGGGAAATCATTTTTGGGTCAGCACCGATGCCAACCGTTTTGTGGATTTCGATGCCGGAAAGGCAACGTTTACACGCTACAAAATCGTTCCCGACGAAGAATATGCGCGTTATCCCAAGCTCAAATCCTTTGCCGATTATTTGCTGACCGACCGGCAGGGAAATTTATGGTTGGGCACGCATTTCGGATTTTTGCTTCGCTTTGACCCGCGCAGCGGAACCCGCCGGCGTTTTTATTTCAGGAAAAAATTTTCGGAACGCGATCATTACTACGTTATCCACCTTTTCGAAGACCGGGACGGCCAAATTTGGGTGGGCACCTGGTTCGACGGTTTATACAAATTGTCGGCCGACCGGGGAAGTTTTACGCATTATTTGCCCGGCGAAAACAATGTTCATTCCTTGTCGAACAACATTGTTACGGCCATTTATCAGGACCGTGCGGGTTATATGTGGTTCGGGACGGAGTTTGCGGGCATCAACATCCTGAAAAAGAACAAGAAATTTTTTACCATTGCGCATAATATTCCGCGCAGCAGCGCATTGCCGCCCGTGCCTTTTACGGATGTGGTCAGGGACGGGCGGAACCGGATTTGGTTGGGCACGGATATGGGCGGCTTGCTTTGGTTTTATCCGGGCGATTACAATCATCCTCACCGGTTTCGTTTCGGCCCGGGAGGCGCACAACGGATTTTTAGGTTGATGCTCGACAGGGACGGCCATTTGTGGGCGGGCACCGAAAAGGGTTTGTATGAAATCGACACCGGAAAACTGAAAATCATCAGGCATTTCGGCTACGAAAAAGGAAATTACAACAGTTTGAGCGGGAAAAATATCATTTCGCTTTGTCAGGACACGGACGGCAATATTTGGGCCGGAAGCATTTACAGGGGATTGACCAAAATCGATTTGACCCGGAACAAGTTGATACGCTTTGTTCACGACAAGGAAAATCCGGGTGGATTAAGCAATAATTACATAAGCGCATTGCTATGCGACAGCCGGGGTGATATATGGGTGGGCACCTTGAAGGGATTGAACAGATTTAACACACGGAACGGCAGTTTCACGGTGTTCGGCTATGACGAAAACAATCCCGACGGCATTAATGCCAACCGCATCAATGGCTTGTATGAAAAGGACGGATACCTGTGGATAGGCACCCAAAGCGGCGGGTTGAACCGCTATGACTTTGCCCGCAAAAAATTCGACCACATCAACATCGATGACGGTTTGCCGTCGAACGATGTCAGGGCCATCAACAGCCGCGGTAACGAACTTTGGTTTTCCACGCCGCATCATTTGGTTAAAATGGATTTGACCAACGGTCAAAAGGTGATTTACGGCAAATCCGACGGCTTGCAAAACAGTATATACGTAAAAGATTACGGCAAACAGGATTTGGAGTTTTTCGAAAATTTTGCCTACAAGGACAAGGACGGAAATTTGTATTTCGGCGGAATGGGCGGAATGTATGTTTTCAATCCCGACAGTTTGCCGCAAAATACTTACCGGCCGGAAGTATTTATCGAAAAATTTACGGTAAACGGGAAACCCGTCAAGCCCGAAGCCGGGAAATTGATACTGAAACCCGACCAAAACCAATTCGATATTACCCTGACCGTTTCGAATTTTATTCAACCCGAAAAAAACCAAATCGCCTGGATTTTGGAAAAATACGACACCCTTTGGCACCGGGCCAATACCCGCAAAGCGGTTCAATATTTCAACGTTCCGCCCGGCACTTATACGTTCCGTTACAAGGGTGCCAATAACGACGGTGTTTGGAGCCGGGCGGGAGCATTGCAAATCACCGTGTTGCCGCGTTTTTATCAAACGCTGTGGTTTAAGTTGTTGCTGCTGGTATTGTTTTTGGGTTTGGTTGCAAGTTTTATTGTTTATAAGCAAATGGTCAAACGGCAATTGGAGCGGAAAAAAGCCCGGCTGCGCTATGCGCATTCCAATTTGAGTGAGGAAGTAACGGATGAAATAAACACCAAACTGCTCCAAGCATTGGAAAAAGACCGGCATTATTTGGATTCCTATCTGTCTTTGCAAAAACTGGCACAAATTATCGACACCAAACCCAATTATTTGTCGCAAGTGATCAATGTGAAACACGGATGCAGTTTCAGGGATTTGGTCAATCGATACCGGATAGGGGCGGCCAAAAGGTTATTGTTGGAAACCCGGGATAAAATCGAGGCGGTGGCCTATGATTCGGGATTCAATTCGCTATCGACCTTTAATGCCGCCTTCAAAAAAGAAACCGGAATGACGCCTTCGCAGTTCAGGAAAAAATATGCAAAAGGTGATTAAAAACTTGCGGATTTATAAATTTGTAGGTTTTGGGGTTATAGTTAAATTGTTGTTTTTTAAATATTTATAAAAAAATCTTATTCGATTTTATAAACCCGAAAGTATTTGACTTGTGTATGCCGTAGGTTTGGGTATCGAACAGTCGAATACGGATGTATCAATTTTACACTTATATCATTTATAGCCGCGATAACAAGCGGTTGGAAACCGGCGTAACGACCGACTTGAAAGGAACTTTGTTGTTGATCAACGAAGGACGTGGGGAGCACGCCAAATTGGTGTATTACGAAACTTTTGAAACCGGATGGGAAGCCACGGAAAGGGAACGGGTATTTAAGGATATACCGGCGGATATGCTGCGGCAATTTGTGCGGGACAATAATCCGGATTTGACGGACTTATCGGAACTGATTATTAACCCAAAAAATGAATAAGTATGAAAAGACCACTTCTTTCCATTGTTTTGATGCTTACGGGCACGTTATTGTTCGCCCAAACCGGTTTTAACTACAAGGCGTTGATTACCGAAAACGGAACGGTTTTGGCCAATCATTCGGTGGATGTGCGCTTTACTATTTTACAAAACGGAACCACGGAGGTTTACCGTGAGACCCATTCCACTACTACGGATGCCAATGGTATTATCACCCTGATTATCGGGAACGGAACGGTGGAAAGCGGCGATTTTTCCGGTATCGATTGGTCGTATCCGCAATTTTTGAAAGTGGAAATCAACACCGGAAGCGGGTATCAGGATTTCGGCACCACGGAAATGCAATTTGTTCCCTATGCCAAATATGCCGAAGAGGCGGGGGATGTTCGCAGCGAGGCCATTAAATTGGATGATTTGAGCGATGCCCGTTCCGATGACAATGGTTCATCTATTTTTATTGGTATAGGTGCCGGAACAAATGATGACCAAACGGATAATGAAAATGTTGGTATCGGTAATTGGGCTATGTTTTTCAATACATCGGGATATTATAATGTTGCTGTGGGCAGTTCTTCACTGTGGCAAAATACCACCGGGCGTAGTAACACCGCCGTTGGTTACCGGACAATGCAATCCAATACCACAGGAAAGTTTAACACGGCCATTGGCACGTTTTCCTTAGGTGCCAATACCAATGGAGATTATAATACTGCAATTGGAGCTTCTTCATTATATTCCAATACCACCGGTCAAGGCAATACCGCCACAGGTGTTTCCGCTTTACGTTTCAACACCACGGGAAGCAGCAATACGGCAACCGGCAATGCTGCCTTGTATTCCAACACCACAGGGTATCACAATTTGGCATCCGGTAAAAATGCGTTATTTAACAATACTACCGGACATAACAATACCGCCACCGGTTCATTTTCATTATCATCCAACACCACCGGATATAATAACACGGCCAACGGAAGTAATGCTTTACTTATGAACACCACCGGAAGCTATAATATTGCTTCCGGTTCCGAAGCGTTGCCTCAAAACACAACCGGCAACTCCAACGTAGCCATTGGCGCCAGCGCATTATATCACAACACCGATCGTAGTAACCTGGTGGCTGTGGGTGATTCGGCTTTGTTTCATAATGGGGAGGGGGCGAGTCAAGTCTATCACTCAATACATAATACAGCCGTCGGTTCCAAGACGCTTTACGCCAATACCGTTGGAGATAATAATACCGCCACAGGTTACTGGGCACTGAAAGCTAATACAACAGGCGAGAGCAATACGTCCGTCGGCTCTTTATCACTATATCACAATACGACAGGAAGTTCTAATATAGCAATAGGAAATTTAGCCTTATCATCCAATACTGCCGGTAACAGGAATGTTGCTATTGGAAACCATACACTTGACTTCAATTCTTCTGGAAATTACAATGTAGCTATTGGATACGGTGCCGGTTATAATTGTTCAGGTTCGAGAAATGTTTTTATCGGGAATGAGGCCGGAGCCACTGAAACCGGTTCCAACAAATTATACATTGATAATTCCGGAACTCCAAATCCTTTAATCTATGGTGACTTTTCCACTGATGAACTTACAATAAACGGAAAATTGGAAGTTACCGGAAAATTGATTACTTCAACCGGCGGAAATGCCGATATGAAGGCCTATGTGTATGGCTTTGTCGGCTATGACGGGACCAACTATGCCGATCGTTCCTCCGGCGGCTACACTGTAACCAAAACCGGAACAGGTGTTTACAAAATCACCCTCACCGGTGTTTCGTCGAGCGATTATCACTATGTGGTAAGCGTTACGTCCGAAATCGGAGGTGGTGGTGTGCCGGTTTTTGCCGCAACGGATTATGCGGGAACAAGCGGGCACCAGAACGAGTTTTATATCAAAACCTACAATTTAAACGGAAACCTGACCGATAATTCCTTCCATTTTGTTGTGTATAAAAAATAATCGGGAATGAAAATATTGTTGAGTTTATTAACTGCAATGACCGGGTTGTATGCTTGGGCACAGACCGTAATCACCAAAAGTTGTCTTTCCACCGGCGGCGGTTCGGCAACGGCAGGAAACACATCCGTCATTTTCACCGCAGGTGAATTGGCCGTAAACGAAACCTCACAAGGCACCGTCCATATTTCCGAGGGATTTATCAATCCCGGAATGACCGAAACGGCGGGAGTCGGGGATTATTCCGGGGATAAAAACACCGTTAGGATTTTTCCCAATCCGGCCACGGATTATATCCGTTTCCGTTTTCCGGCCGCTTGTGATTACCAAATACAACTTTTCGACCTTCAAGGTCGCCAAATGGACAATCTTTCCGGAACGGGAACGCAAAACACTATGGCGGTAAACTTGTTGCCACCGGGAACATACACCTTGGTGGTCAAAAACCTTACGGATAAAAAATTCAGGGTTTTTAAAATCATCGTTTCCCGCTAACATCTTGTATGGTTATCGAAAAAAAAGGAGATGGCATCCGGTTTGCCATCTCTTTTTTTGTTTTGATTTTCAATTTTTCATTCAACAAAACTTTTGATTGAAAAATTTTGAAATATGCGGCCTGAACCGGGCAAAAAACCAAAAAGGGTGAAAAAAATCACCCTTTGGGGTGATAAATTTCATCCCTAATTAGTGCTATCGAATAAAAATATAAGCAGACCTTTGAAGTGTTAGAAAAACTTAAACCCATGAAGACCAAATTAAGTCTTATCGTTCTTTTGTTTATTATGAGTGGAGCCATGCCCACCCAAGCACAATTGCTCAAACGGCTGGCTCGGCACGCCAAGGAAAAAGTGCGTAGCGAAGCCGAACGCCGTGCCGAGCGACGTATTGACAAAGGTGTTGATAATGCCTATGACAAGGCCGAAGATGCTATTGACGGCAAGGCAAAAAAAAAGGAAAAAGCCGGAAATCAAACCGGAAATAACGGGCAAGGCCGGGCGGAAGATGAACAAGAAAATCATGATATAGGAACTTCTTCCGGGCAAAGCGCTACCCCCAAACATAATTTGGTTTGGAGTAAATACGATTTTGTTCCGGGTGATCAAGTCATTTTTGAAGACGGACCAAGCCCCGACGAGGAAAACGGCGAGTTCCCCAGTCGTTGGGATTTGTATCAAGGGGGTGCAGAGATAGCGGAATTTGACGGCGAACCGGTTATTACCTTTATCACGGATTCCGGTAATATGCACAGTAAAGGAATTGTTCCTTATCTAAAAAATCCCGATCAGGATTATCTGCCTGATGTATTTACCATTGAATTTGATGCTTATTTTCACCCTGATGTTTATAACGAAAGATATTATCTGGCGTTATATGACCGTAAGAATCAATCTTATTGTTGTTCACAAATAGCGATTTATGTTAATAGTGTTAGTTGCGGAGACTCTGAGGGCTCTTTAAAAGGAAAAGAAAGGAGTAACCGGGATTCGGAAGGTGGTTGGCGTCATATAGCTGTTGCTTACACCAAAGGAAAGCTCAAAGTGTATTTAGACGATCAACGTTTAATCAACATTCCGCATTTTGAAGGCAATCCTACCGGTGTAACCGTTACTGCTACTGATGAAAATATGTATATCAAAAACTTCCGTATCGCCAAAGGTGGCGTCAAATACTACGACCGCGTGATGACCGACGGTAAAATCAT
The DNA here is from genome assembly GCA_027023475.1 of Flavobacteriales bacterium. GTDB lineage: Bacteria > Bacteroidota > Bacteroidia > Flavobacteriales > Flavobacteriaceae > JAADED01. Next base: position 17,649 of record JALVVJ010000180.1, on the reverse strand, counting down.
TGTTAATGGTATCAAGTTCGATGTAAACAAAGCCACGCTCCGCCCCGAAAGTATGGGCCCCATCAACCGTATATACAGGTTGATGAAAAAACAACCGGATTTAAAATTCAGCATCGAAGGTCATACCGATAGCGACGGCGACGAAGCTTTCAATATGAAACTTTCCAAAGCACGCGCCAAAACCGTGATGGATAAATTGATTGCCATGGGCATTGATCCTTCACGACTCAAATACACCGGTTGGGGCGAAAGCAAACCCATCGACACCAATGCCACGCCCGAAGGTAAGGCCAATAACCGCCGGGTGGAATTTGTCAAATTTTGAATTTAATAATAAAAAATACACACGTGATGAAAAAAGGGAGTTTATTTGTTCTTATTTTATTTCTGGTAGGTTGTGGAGGAAACAGCCAAAACGGAACCGGTCGTAACAAACTGAAACGCTACGGCGTCCAATCCGGAATGGTGGAATACAAAACAAGTATTTCGGGCACTGCTATGGGCGGAACGGTCAAGGGATCGGGAACCGAATATCTGTATTTCAAAGATTGGGGGGCGGTTGAATTGCGCGAAACCAAATCGCGGCAAACCACCACCGTGAATGTTTTGGGCATGAAAAAAACCGAAACGACCCAAGCGCACACAATGGATAAATTGGATAACGGCAAAACCTATTCGGTTGATTTCGAAGAAAAAGTGATCTATACCGGCAACGATATGGCCATGAATATGATGAAAAAATCCGGCACCCACGCCGGCAAAGCCGGTAAAGAAATGCTCAAATCCTTGGGTGGAAAAAAAATAGGAACCGGAAAAGTACTTGGCTACACCTGTGAGGTTTGGAGCATTCCGGGCGGTAAATTATGGACTTATAAGGATGTGGTATTGAAAACCGACATGACGGTGATGGGCATTCGCACCCTTACCGAGGCCGTAAGTGCCAAATTCAATGTTGCGGTACCCGCCGCTAAATTCAAATTGCCCGCTTTTCCCAAAAAAAATATGGATGAAATGATGGGTGGGATGCCGGACAATAGTAGCATGTTTGGTGATGATATGGATAAAGACGATGAAGAATACCTGAGAAGGATGGAAAATATGTCGTTCGAGGAATGGAAGAAAATGGCCAAAGAGGACGAAGAACTGAAAGATATGTCCGATGAAGAATTGCGCCGGCAATACGATATGATGAAGCAAATGCTGAAAGTATACAAGCATAATTGATTTGATTTTTCGACATCCATTATTTGATATGAAGTTCAAATTTTTTTCCGGGCTTATCCTGGCTTTGCTAATAATTAAAATGCGAGGTCAAGCCCTTCCGGTTGCCGGAAAATGGATTCTAACCACCGTGGAAACCAAATCCCGAACCGTTCATCCGTATGTTGTCAACCGTTTTTCACCCGACGGAAAGGTGTTCTTCTTCGATACCGAAATCGGTACCTGGACAAGGCAAAACCAAGGCATTGAATTGACGTCCGGACAGATTAAATTGTATAACGGGTTTTTCCCTATTACCGAACACACTCCCGACCGGTTGGTACTGAAAACCGATTCGGTTACTTTCCACTACCGGAAGGCCTACGATCGCCGCGACAACAATCCGGTATTTCAAAACCTGACCGGCACTTGGCTTATGCGCGGAACCGTATCCACTTATGTCCGGTTGGACGAAAACGGCAAGTTTAGCATGGTGGAAATCCAAGAAAACGGGTCGGTTGGTTCCATTGGACAATGGTGGTTTATTCCTGCCGAAAATGTTTTTGTTGTTATGGCGGATGTGGATGTGCTCAGGAAAAAAGATTCCATTTTACGGATTAACAAGGATTATATGGAAGTGGAAAATGAAGGCATTCAATATCAATTGGAAAAACAACCGGAAGTATTGGCGGTGGAGCATTTGAATTTTGAGAATGATTCCGTGGAATACGAAGTATCCGAACAAACGGAACTTCCGTGGACAGACGACGGACTCCGGGCCTTTTTGCCGGGCATAAAAAACTTGCGTTATAAACGTTCCGTTTACCTTGAAGATGTTAAAACCTTTCACCGGCAATATTATTCGGTCGATGTGGATATGGACAAAGAAAAGCATCAAATAAAATTTACGACCTACAAGGAAAGGGACGAAGAACGCATCCGGGTATCCGCTGTAACCAAAGGCCGGGTTTTGTACAACAATTTTTTTCCGCAAAAGAATTTGGACAGTTACCGCATTATTGACCGGAACAGGCCTTGGCAATATGACGGGAAAACCTATGGCTGCACCGTGGTGGAGGGCGTCAATGGTCATGCGCATTATCAATATTGGATGATCAACGATATGCCGGGTGTTTTTGCCAAGGTAATATACGAGTCGAAAGGCATATACGGCAACTTCGTTTATACAGTAACCGAATTGGAATTTATTGATTATCAAAACTAAAAAAAGTAAATATGAAAAAGCTGATTTTTTATTTCTTAATGATTTTTGCTGCGAATATTTCCTTCGCACAAAACGGATTATTCAACTACAAGGCGCTTATTACCGAGAACAACAACGCGCTGGCCAACCATGGTATAACTTTCCGGTTTACCATTTTGGAAAACGGTTCAACGGCCGTTTACAAGGAATCCCAAAACACAACCACCGATGCCAATGGTATTGCTGTGGTTAATATCGGAGAAGGGACAGTGCTGTTGGGAGATTTTTCCACCATTGATTGGGGTAGTAATTCTTACTTTTTACAGGTGGAAATCAATACGGGGAGTGGTTATCAGGATTTTGGAACAACCGAATTTAACTATGTGCCCTACGCCAAGTATGCCGACCAAGCCGGAGGCGTGCAAAACGGCGCGATAAAATTGGATGATTTGAGCGATGCCCGTTCCGATGCCAACGGTTCATCCGTTTTTATTGGCGTTAATGCCGGTGTCAATGATGACCAAAGCAACAACCGTAATGTTGGCGTGGGATTGTACGCGTTATATTCCAATACCACCGGCGACTACAATGTGGCTTATGGTAAAAGCGCAATGTATGCCAATACATCGGGTTCCGAAAATGCGGCATTTGGGATGAATGCTTTACATAATAATACTTCCGGAGACATGAATGTTGCTTTGGGTTCCGAAGCGTTGCGGCAAAACACCACGGGCGCCGGAAATGTTGTTGGCGGTGCCTATGCAATGTACTACAATACAACGGGCATGAATAATGTTGCCGGTGGTTTTGTGGCCATGTACAACAATACCACGGGATATTCAAACGTAGCCCTTGGAACGGGTGCATTGTACAGTAATACAAATCACAGCAATTTGGTAGCCATTGGCGATTCGGCACTGTACAACAACGGATTAAACATAACTTCGAGTTCGATGTCAGTAAAAAATACGGCCGTGGGTTCCAAGGCACTTTATTCCAATGTCAGGGGGCATGATAATACGGCGCTCGGTTGGGAGGCGTTATATGAAAATACCAGTGCCAACTACAATACGGCCAATGGTTCATTGTCTTTATATAACAATACGTATGGCGATAAAAATACGGCAATCGGCTATAAATCTTTGTATGCAAACACAACCGGCGGTTATAACACGGCCATAGGAACCGAAGCACTTAGCCGTAATACCACCGCCGGAAGTAATATAGCCATCGGTTATGCAGCCATGACCTACAACACTACGGGGGGAAGCAATGTGGCGATTGGAGCCGTTACGCTAAGGGATAATTATGATGGAGAATACAATACGGCTGTTGGAGACGGTGCTTTTTTAAGCGGAAACTACAATAATTCGACAGCATTGGGGCATGGTGCACAACCTAGCGGGCCAAACAAGGTGGCTATCGGAAATACGTCGGTTACTTGGATAGGGGGTCAGGTTACTTGGAGCACCTATTCGGACGAGCGCATCAAAACCGGCATCAAAGACGATGTCAAGGGTTTGGATTTTATCATGAAATTACATCCCGTTACATACTACATCGATAAAGATGTTCAAGATTCATTTGCCGGAGTAAAGGATTCATCCGACTATGCGGAAAAATACGATATTGAACGCATAAAATTTTCCGGTTTTCTGGCACAAGAAGTGGAGCAAGCGGCCACGGATTCCGGATATGAGTTTAGCGGTGTGGATAAACCTTCCGGTAACAGCGGACTCTATTCCCTTTCCTACGCCCAATTTGTTGTGCCCTTGGTCAAAGCCGTTCAGGAACAACAGGAAATGATTGAACAACAAAAACAAACCATCGAAAGCTTGCAGCAAAAAATCGAAGAACTGGAAAAACAAAATCAATCGATTATTAATCGGCTAAACGCATTGGAAGGCAGGTAAACTATTTCCAAGCTTGTTGTGCCCGCCGGTTTTATAACTCAAATCCACCGTTTTGGCATATCCGGATGGTATTGCCTAACTTTGAAGTATGAAACTACGGTGGTTTTGGCTGGGTTTGTTGGGCATGGGGTCGTGCTATGCCCAACAGGCCTACTATGTATCGCCATCGGGCAATGATGCGAATAACGGTTCGGCCGGTTCGCCTTGGCAACACGTGAGCTATGCGCTCCAACACGTGCATTCCGGCGATACACTTGTGCTCATGGACGGGGTTTACAACGAAAAAATACAAATTCCGTTTTCCGGCCTGAGCATCCGCGCCCGAAATCCGCGCGGGGCAGTGCTTGACGGCACGGGATTGACCGGCGACGAGGCCATGATACGCATCCAAAACCGGAGCGACATCCATATCCAAGGGGTTGAAATCCGAAACAACGTCATGAACGATGCCGTAGGCATCCTTGTTGCCGGTAGCGGTCAAAACATTGCCATCGAAAATTGTTACATCCACGACATTCATTTTTCGGCCGATGCGCAGGCAGCCGTAACCGAACAAACCAACGCCCAGGGCATTGTGGTTTACGGTACCGAAACAACGCCCTACACCGGCATTCGCATCACAGGAAACGAATTGTCCTACTGCCGCTTGGGTTACAGCGAAGGAATCGCCCTGAACGGAAATGTGGAAAATTTTGAAATCAGCGGCAATTATGTCCACCATCTGACCAATATTGGCATTGACATTATTGGCGGGGAAGGCACTTGCGGTGTGGACAGTTTGGATGTGGCCCGCAACGGATTGGTCGCCCGCAACCGGGTCGAATATTGCCGGGCCGGTTATGCTTCGTCGGCCGGAATTTATGTGGATGGCGGGCAACATATACGCATATTTTACAACCGCTGTGCACACAACGGTTTCGGAATGGAAATAGGATGCGAAAATCCGGGACACGAAGCCCGGGATGTTGTGGTGCGGAATAATTTCCTGCTCCTGAACGACGAAGCCGGCATGGCGCTTGGTGGTTACGATTATCCCGGCGGCTCGGGCAGGGTGCGCAATTGCGATGTGTCGAACAACACTTTTTGGTTGAACGACGGCCAGCAAACCGGCACCGGCTCCCTGTTTTTGACCTATGCCGAAGATTGCATAGTGCAAAACAATATTTTTGTTACCGCCGCCGACGATTTACTCTACGCCGAAAACACCCAACCGGGCCTGGTGATGGACTATAATCTTTACTACGACACCGATGGGGACGATTCCGACAATGGTTTCGATTTCGACGGCACGGCCTACAACGGATTGGCGGATTTCCGTAGCGGAACGGGCTTGGAAATACATGGATTTTACCTGAACCCGCAAATACAAACCGACACTACCGGCTTGCCACGGCTAACATCGTCATCGCCCTTTAATACCGGTAATCCCGGCTATACGCCCCGGGCCGGTGAAACGGACTATTTCGGTCAGGAGCGTATGGTGGGCGCAGCCGTGGATAACGGAGCGGAGGAATGGCAAAACTTGACAGTGGATAGCACGGGAACGGACTTCGGGGTATATCCCAATCCGTTCGACAATATTTTGTTTTTGCCGCCGGGGAAAGCATTTCATTACCGCCTGATCGATGCTTGCGGGCGTGTGCTTTTGAGGGGAATGGTCAAGGATTTTTTGCGCACCGGCAATTTGGCGCGCGGCGTTTACCGGTTGCAACTTACCCGTTTGCGGGACGGACACACAAAAATAATTCCTTTGATTCGCAGATAGGAACCCGCTTCCTTCAATATTTCCGGTAGAAGAAATAAAAAATATTCGTCCGCGGAGACCGCCGCCGAGCGAGCCAAAAGTCCGAGCGAGGCGGCAGGGCTCCGCGGCGCAAAAGGCGAGCCGCCGTAGGTGGCTCGCCGGCAAAGAGCCGGGACGGGACATCCGGCCCGGCGACAGGCAAGGAGACGATGCAGGCGGCTCCGCAGCCAGCGCAGGGAGACAAACGCGGAGCCATAGGCGAAGCGTGCAGGATCCCGAGCACCGGAGCGAGACCGCCAGGGCTCGCGGAGGGCGAACAAGACAAGGCGCGGCCATTGTTTTTGCACAAGGAAGCCGCGGGCTTGTGGAGCCGTGGAGGGGCCCGCAGGGCGCCGGAACGCAAAAAAAATCCCTTGCTTGGAAATTTTAGTTTTTCCTTTATCGGTCTGTTTCGGACAGTCCAAATTTTGTAACTTTGATAGAAAGACGAAAAATGATGAAAAACCGGCTTTGGATATGGGTTTGGGTGTGGATTATGCTTCCTTTGCATGCGCAAACGGGAAAAAATTTGCAGTTGCACTGGCATCGAACGGCCACCGAGTGGATTAGCGAAGTTTTCGAAGTGCAGCCGGCAAAGGATAATCCGTTTATTAACTTGCAAACGGCTGTTTATGGGTCCGGAACGGGACGTGGCGTCAGGGTTTTTGTGCTTTCGGACAACAAGCGTATTGAAATACCGGCCGACGATTTGCAGCCGCAACCCGATGCATGGTTCGGCTACGTGGATTTGCCCAATAAGCGTCAACAACTCCGGCTGGAAATTCGTCCGGCTCCCGGGGTGCATATAGACCGGGTTCATGTGCGGCTTTATTGGCCGGGCAAAACATCTGTGTTACAAGAAAATGCGGGCCAACGTCCTGTGGGTGAGCAAAATGTGCAATCGTCGTGCAATTGCCCGTATCCGCAAGTGGTAACCCGCGACCAATGGTGCCCCAACAACGCTTGTCCGCCGCAAAGCAATCCGGTGCACACCGATGTTAAATTCCTTATTGTCCATCATACGGCCACACCTAACGGTGAAAGCGATTGGGCGGCGCGCGTGCGGCAAATTTGGGATTTTCATGTGCACACCCGCGGGTGGGCCGACATCGGTTACAATTACCTGATCGACCAAAACGGATTGATGTATGTGGGTCGTGGCGAAGATGTCAAGGGTGCGCACTTTTCGGGACATAATTCCGAAACCTGCGGCATTGCCTATTTGGGCACTTTCACCACTTTTCAGCCGCCGGCGGTGATGCATGACAAGTTTGTGGAATATGCGGCATTCAAATGTTGTCAGAAAAACCTGGACCCGTTGGGTACGGCCTATCATGCTTCGTCGGGGCTTACGCTGCATACCATTGCCGGCCACCGGGATTCGGGAAGCGGAACCGAATGTCCGGGCGATGCGCTCTATGCCAAATTACCCATGCTGCGCAATCGCACCGACAGCACCATGTGCACGTGTAGCGGCGGGTTAAACCTGGCCATTGTGGACAGTCATTACAGCACGGCCGAAATCCGTGAAGGCGATAGCTTGACTTTTTCGGTGCGCATCAAAAACCAAAGCGCTACCGATTTATCGGACGTAAATGTCCGGTTCGAAGTGGATAATCAGGCCGTGGCGCAGCAAAATGTGGATTTGGCCGCTTGTGCCAAGGTGCAGGTTTCGGCCCGTTTGTCGGCCACCGGAAGTGGTTGGCATCGCGCCTGTGCCGTGGTGGAGCCGCAAAGTGGCGAAAGCAATACGGCGGATAATACCGAATGTTTTGATTTCCGGGTTATCGGTGAGGAGGATTTGCTGCGCAATTATGTGCTTTATCCCAACCCGGCCGCCGGTTATGTGGAAATAAAGGTTCCGGCCGGAAAGGGTTTGGTGGCTTGGCATTTTATTGATTTGAGCGGTAAGGAAATCAAAAGTTTTCCAGGTGCCCTTCGGCGGGTGAAAACGGATTTTTTGCATCCGGGCGTATATTTGGTGCGTTTGGAGCCGGTAAAAGGCAAGCCCGAAACCTTGCGCTTGCAGGTGGGGAAATGACAGCGATACATTTTGTTAGTAGAATATCTTTTACCACAGCGTTTCACAGAGGAAACAGAAAAACGCTATGTTTGGTTGTGAAAAAACTGCGCTCTCGTTGGTTATTTAAAATTTAACCACAGAGTCGCACAGAGTTCGGCACAAAGTTTCACGGAGTTTTTTAAATAATTTTGATATGCTACTGTAATCATTGAAGGACATTACTATTATACAATCCTGCTAAATTTTACAGGAATTTTACCCTCTGTGTTACTCTGTGAAATGAACTCTGTGTCCTCTGTGGTTTTTTAATTTAACCACAGAGTTTCACGGAGTACGGCACAGAGTTTCACAGAGTTTTTTATAATTATTTTTGATTTGCTACTGTAATCATTGAAGGACATCGCCGCTTGGTAACCCGGTGAAACTTTACAAAAAAATCCCTCTGTGTTACTCTGTGAAATGAACTCTGTGTCCTCTGTGGTTTTTAATAATTTTTACCACAGCGTTTCAAGGAGTACGGCACAGAGTTTCACAGAGTTTTTTATAATTATTTTTGATTTGCTACTGTAATCATTGAAGGACATCGCCGCTTGGTAACCCGGTGAAACTTTACAAAAAAATCCCTCTGTGTTACTCTG